>CAYQJU010000324.1:0-1001 GCA_964417875.1 uncultured Steroidobacteraceae bacterium | reverse complement strand
TGGTGCGCATCGGCGAGCAGGTCAGCGAGCAGCTGGACATCATCCCGGCGAAGATCCGCGTGCTGCGCCACATCCGCCCCCAGTACGCCTGCCCCTGCTGCAAGCAGGGCGTGCACATCGCACAGGTCCCCGCGCAGCTGCTGCCCAAGAGCATGGCCTCACCGGCCCTGCTGGCCCACATCGTTACCGCCAAGTTCGTCGATGGCTTGCCGCTGTATCGCCAGCAGGCGCAGTTTCAAAGACTGGGCATCGAACTGGGGCGCGCCACCACCGGCGGCTGGATCAACCAGCTCGGCGCCACCCACGTGGTGCCACTGATCAACCTGCTGAACGAGCAGCTGCTGGCCCAGCCGCTGATCCACTGCGATGAGACGCACCTGCAGGTGCTCAAAAGCGACAAGGCGCCCACCGCCGATCACTGGATGTGGGTGCGCGCGGCAGGTCCGCCGGGCCAGCGCATCGTGCTGTTCGACCACGATCCGTCCCGCGCCGGTGCCGTGCCGCAGCGTTTGTTGCAGGACTACCGCGGCATCGTGCTCACCGATGGCTATGAGGCCTATGCGCGTGTCGCCCAGACCCTGGGGTTTACCCACGCCGGCTGCTGGGCGCACGCCCGGCGCAAGTTCGATGAGGCGCGCAAGGCCAGCCCCGCCGACAGCACGCATGCCAGGGCAGCGCTGGAGTTCATCCGCCAGCTCTATGGCATCGAGCGGGCCATGAACGACAGCAAGACCCAAATCACACTCGAGCAGCGGCTGGAGCAACGCACGCAGCGCTCAGCGCCCGTGGCTGAGCAGTTCCATGCGTGGCTTGAAGCACTGGCGCCCAGCGTGCTGCCGCAAAGCCTGCTGGGCAAGGCGGTGCACTACGCGCTGGGGCAGTGGCCAAAGCTCACCGTGTTCCTGCAGCACCCGATCGTGCCGCTGGACAACAACCGCTGCGAGAACGCGATCCGGCCGTTCGTGATCGGGCGCAAGGGCTGGATGTTCAGCGGCACCGTG
>CAYQJU010000323.1:0-1005 GCA_964417875.1 uncultured Steroidobacteraceae bacterium | reverse complement strand
CGCGCGCCGCTATCGCGACGAGGCCGAGGTCAAGGACGCCTGGACCCGCGACCCGGTGCCGCGCCTGCGCACCTGGCTGACGGCGCAGGGCCTGTGGGACGAGGCCACGGAAAAGGAATGGATCGCCGAATGCACGCGCCTGGTGGACGTGGAGATCGATGCCTACCTGGGCACGAAGACCCAGCCGCCGGAGGTGATGTTCGACTACCTCTACGCCGACCCGCCGCCGGACATCCTCGAACAGCGTGCGCAGATGCTGGCGCTGGAGGGGCGCTCATGAAAGCGCTCGCCAGCCAGAACGTCGCCGGCGGTGCCGGTGCGCCCGCCGCGAAGGCGATCACCCTGATCGAGGCGGTCACCCAGGCACTGGCCTGGGAGATGCGCCACGACGACTCGGTGGTGGTGCTGGGCGAGGACGTGGGCGTGAACGGCGGCGTGTTCCGCGCCACCGCCGGGTTGCAGCAGGAGTTCGGCGCGATGCGCGTGCTCGACACGCCGCTGGACGAGACCACCATCGCCGGGCTCACCGTCGGCATGGCGGCGATGGGCATGAAGCCGGTGGCCGAGGCGCAGTTCGACGGCTTCGTCTACCCGATGCTCGACCACATCATCTGCCACGCCGTGCGCCTGCGCTACCGCACCCGCGGGCGCCTGACCTGCCCGATGGTGCTGCGCGTGCCCTGGGGCGGCGGCATCCGCGCGCCCGAGCACCACAGCGAGGCGAACGAGGCGATGTTCACCAACGTGCCCGGCCTGCGCGTGGTGATGCCGTCCTCGCCCGCGCGCGCCTACGGCCTGCTGCTGGCCGCGATCCGCGAGCCCGACCCGGTGATCTACTACGAGCCCAAGCGGATCTACCGCCAGTACAAGGAGCTGGTGCCCGACGACGGCGAGGCGCTGCCGCTGGACGTGTGCTACGTGCTGCGCGACGGCAGCGACGTCACCATCGTCACCTGGGGCGCGCAGGTCAAGGAAGCGCTGGAGGCGGCCGAACAGCTGGCGGCC
>CAYQJU010000322.1:0-1012 GCA_964417875.1 uncultured Steroidobacteraceae bacterium | reverse complement strand
CTGGCCGAGACGCGGCATTTCGGCAATGCCGCCGCACGCTGCTTCGTCAGCCAGCCGACGCTGTCGGCGCAGATCAAGAAGCTGGAGGAATACCTGGGTGTGCAGCTGATCGAGCGGCACCCGCGGCGCATCGCGCTGACCGAAACCGGTGCCCAGGTGGTGGCGCGCGCCCGGCGCATCATCGAGGCCAGCGACGAGATCGTCACGCTGGCGGAGACACGGCGTGATCCACTGGCCGGGCGACTGCGCATGGCATTGCTGCCAACGGTGGGTCCGTACCTCCTGCCACTGGTCGCGCAGCGCATCCGCAAGAAGCTGCCGCGCCTGGAGCTGCTGCTGTACGAATACCAGACCGACCAGATGCTCGAGCACCTGCAGGCCGGCGACATCGATGTGGGCATCCTGGCGCTGCCGGTGCCGGCCGACGGCCTCAACGAGCGAACGCTGTTCGATGAACCCTTCATGGTGGCCGTGCCCGAGCAGCATGAGCTGGCCCACCGCCGCACGGTGAAGCCCGCCGACCTGCACGGCGAGACGCTGCTGCTGCTGGAGGACGGCCACTGCCTGCGCGAGCAGGCGCTGGACATCTGCTCGCACATCGATGCGCAGGAGAAGCAGGACTTCCGTGCCACTTCGCTGGAGACCCTGCGCCAGATGGTGGCGGCCGGCAGCGGCATCACGCTGCTGCCGCAACTGGCCAGCAGCGGTGCCTATGGCAATGCGCGCGGCGTGGTGACCGTGCCGTTCGCGGCGCCCGTGCCGGTGCGCCATGTGGGCGCGCTGTGGCGCAAGACCTCCGCGCGCGGCGCGGCCATCGAGGCCGTGTGCGACGTGATCGCCGAGACGGCGCTGCGACAGGTCGGCGCGTGAGCGACGCCGACGAGATCTCCGCCTATGACCGGCTGGTGTGGCCGGAAGGCAAGATCGAGCAGTGGCTGGCCAGCGGCGAACACCGGCGCGAACTGCTGGCCTATTTCGGTGACGCTGAATATGCGCGGCTGCGCGCGATGGC
>CAYQJU010000321.1:0-1022 GCA_964417875.1 uncultured Steroidobacteraceae bacterium | reverse complement strand
ACCATGCAAGCCAACATCATCAGCCGCATCCCGGAACCGGGGACCTGAGCCATGAAGAAGACCACCCAGCCTCGGCACCATGCCCGCCGCCAGCGTTCCCTGCGCCATCCGTGGCGGGCCGCGGCAGCGGCCTTCTGCGCGACGATGCTGGCATGGCCAGCGGCGGCCAACTTCGACATGCCGAACGAGCCGTTGACCGCAGGCAGCCGGATCCCCGCCAACCTGCTGTTCATCCTCGACAACTCCAACTCCATGACCACGAATCCTGGTACGGAGATGGCGAACCCCGACCTGTCAACCGTGTGTCGACGGAACAACGACGGCGGAAGCTGCCAGAACAGCCCTGGTGGGATGAACATCTCGGACGAGGCCTACACGTCCAACACGCTGTACTTCAATCCGGCAACCCAGTACCTCCCGTGGCAGACCGCAGTCGCTGGCGTGCGCCTGTCCAATGCGAACTACAACAGTGTGCCCACCGATCCGTCGCTACTCACGGGCTCGACCAACCTGAGCAATTCGCCCCAGACGTACTACGTGCCCAAGAACCCGGCCTCGGCGTCCCTAAGCTACTTGGGAAACACCGCGAACTACTATCGTTTTCAGCTGCGTGACGGCAAGCTGGTGCGTGCGCAGCTCGAGAACTCGCCTGGTGGAACGGTCGGGTCGGAACAGGCGCTGGCAGTCGATAATCTGCGGGCGAACCGGAATGCGTGGGCACGATCAGGGACGAACGGCACCAGTACAGCCACCCAGGCGCCCAGCAACGCCAGCTGGAGCTTCACCGTGCCGGCTGGTGCAACCAACCTGAGGGCGGCGATCTCGGGCACCGACCCCAATGCCAACGTATACATCCGTCGCAGCTCGCGTGCGGCTACAAACCAGGGCGGCAGCAACAATACTGCGCGATGCAACACGTCCGGCAACAGCAGCAACGAGTCCTGCACCGTAAGTTCGCCAGACTCCGGCACCTGGTATGCGGCAGTGCGGGCCGCGAACAACAGCAACAACGACAGTTTCAA
>CAYQJU010000320.1:0-1026 GCA_964417875.1 uncultured Steroidobacteraceae bacterium | reverse complement strand
ACTCGCGACCTCAACCTTGGCAAGGTTGCGCTCTACCAACTGAGCTATTCCCGCGTCGAAGAGGGGCGAGATTGTAGGTCCAGCCCCGTACAAGTCAAGAGAGTTTCGCACTCTCCTTTCGGCTGATCAATCCGCGGCCGCCAGCACCGGCCAGGCGGACCTCAGGTAGCTGATCATGGACCACAGCGTCAGACCGGCGGCGACCACCGTCAGGTACAGCCCGATCTGGTAGATCGGCAGGCCGAGGATGTCGTCCCGCCACAGCATCATCGGGATGCCCACCATCTGCACGATGGTCTTGAACTTGCCCAGGCTCGACACTGCCACGCGCGTGCGCTGGCCGAGCTCGGCCATCCATTCGCGCAGCGCGGAGATGGCGATCTCGCGACCGATGATCACGCACGCCGAAAGCACCACCAGCCAGTGCTGGTCCTGGCTGACCAGCAGCACCAGCGACAGCGCCACCAGCAGCTTGTCGGCCACTGGATCGAGGAAGGCGCCCAGCCGGCTGGTCAGTCCCATGCGCCTTGCCAGGTAGCCATCCAGCGAATCGGTGATGGCGGCGGCCGTGAACAGCAGTGCCGCGCTGGCGTTGGACCAGGGATAGGGAAGATAGAACAGCACCACCACCAGCGGAATCGCGAGGATGCGCAGCCAGGTCAGGATGTTGGGAAGGTTCCAGGCCATGATGGGGGTATTGCACCGGGTTCATGCGCCCGGATGCAACCGATCATAGATGAGCTGCGCAAGCGCCGGGCCGATTCCTTTGACCTGCGCCAGATCGCCGGCGCCGGCACGCATCACACCCTGCAATCCGCCGAAATGCTGCAGCAGCGCCCGGCGTCGTGATGGTCCCAGGCCGGGCACGGTTTCCAGCACCGATTCCTGGTGACGGCGCGCGCGGCGGCGGCGGTGTCCCTGGATGGCGAAGCGATGCGCCTCGTCGCGGATGCGCTGGATCAGCCGCAGCGCGCGCGAGTCGGCCGGCAGTGCCAGCACCGAGCCGCTCCATCCCAGGTGCAGGCG
>CAYQJU010000319.1:0-1028 GCA_964417875.1 uncultured Steroidobacteraceae bacterium | reverse complement strand
CATTCGAGAAGGTCTCGACCGAGGTGGAGGGCAGCGCGAACACATCCATCGCGGCAAGCAGCGGCCGCACGTCGGATACCTCGCCGGCCAGAATCAGTCTTGAGTCGATGCCGAGCCGCGCCGCTTCGCTGGCCAGTGTGGTGCGCATCGGACCATCACCGGCCAGCAGCAGGCGCACGTCGAGACCGGCAGCGCACAGTTGCGCGGCGCAGGTGACGAGCGCCAGCTGGTTTTTCTCAGGCGCGAGGCGTCCGACGCTGCCGATCACCACCGATGTGTCCGCAAGTGCGAGATTGCGGCGCGCTGCTTCGCGCGCCATGGCCGATGGCGCAAAGCGCGCAAGGTCGACGCCGTTGTGGATCACGCATCCCGGCGTTGCACCGAGCCGGTAGCGGCGCGTCCAGTCGTCGCGCTGGCGATCCGATCCGAACACCAGCAGGTCCGAGCCGCGCAGCAACGGCGCATAGCCGAGCATGAAGGCGCGGTCGCGTTTCCTGACGAAGGTCGTGGTGTTGATCAGCGCGACGCGACGCGGATCGCCGCAGCCACCGGCGCGCACTGCCACCGATGCATAGAGCAGCGCGAACAGGTCCACCGCGATCACCGTGCGCGGCCGGCGCGCACGCAGCTCCTGCCGCAGCTGCCGCACCACGCGCGGTGAAAGTCGCGCGCTGCGGTCGAGCTTCACGAATGTGATGCGCTCATGCAGGTCTGCAGCCAGCATGTAGGGCGCGCCGAGCACCGCGATCGCCACGCGCGTACCGGAGGCTGCAAGCGCCGATGCGATGCGCACGATCTTGCGCTCGGATCCACCGACACCCAACGCACTGATGACGAACATCACATCGCACTGCGATGCGGCCGCATGCGCTTGTTCAGTCAAACCCTGAAACATGCGCTGTCCGATACCGCGCGGCGGATCAAGTCCATAGAATCCACCGCACACAGAAATCGTCGGCATTTAACGATTTCTCTTGTCGGTGTTTTCCTACAGTTGCGACACCAGGATGGTGTCGGTAATTTTGGTT
>CAYQJU010000318.1:0-1034 GCA_964417875.1 uncultured Steroidobacteraceae bacterium | reverse complement strand
GCGCCCGCGTACTGAAAGCTCGGCGCGCCGTCGCTGAGCTTAGTAGTTAGGCGGCACCGTCGCGAACTTTGCTAACGCCACACGAGGAGCGTCTCTCTTGACATCGCAGATTTGGAACGCTGACGGCTACAAGAAGAACGCCCGCTTCGTTAGCGACCTTGCCACACCAGTGGTTGAACTTTTGGATCCCCTGCCCGGAGAACGCATCCTCGATCTCGGTTGCGGCGACGGAGTACTGACCAAGAAACTGCAAGACATGGGTTGTGACGTGATAGGGCTCGATTCAAGCCCAAGCCTTGCGGCTGCCGCCAGGAAGCTTGGCCTGAGAATCGTCGTAATGGACGCAGCGGCAATGACCTTCCGGCAGGAGTTTGATGCTGTCTTTAGCAATGCCGTCCTCCACTGGATCAGGGACGCGGACCGATTAATCGACAACGTATTCGACGCCCTCAGACCAAACGGGCGCTTTGTGGCCGAATGCGGTGGCCACAAGTGCAATGACACGATTGTCACGGCGCTCACTGCAGAACTCTTACGACGCGGGTACGACGGCCACTTAGCAGTTCCATGGTACTTCCCTACGGCAGAGGAATACGGGGCACGCCTCGACAGATGTGGTTTCGCCGTCGACGATATTGAGGTTGTCCAACGCCCGACCCGATTGCCGGGTGACATATCCGGTTTCATTGAAACCTTCGGCGGGAGCTTTACTTCCTTGTTACCTGTTGGGGAGCGCTCGGCCTACGTTGATGACGTGCGCAATCGCCTAAAGCCCCTACTTTGTTCGTCAGACGGTATATGGACCGCCGACTACACACGCCTTCGATTCAAGGCTCGCAAGACATCGAAAAGGTCTGCTAATGGCGCCGCCTAACCAGGCGCTGCAGCGAGCGGCGTTCGGCATAAAGTGCTCGGCCGCGGGCGGCCAAGCCAAGAGCGCACACAGGCGCTGGCGCGCCCGCGTGCTGAAAGGGCATCTCGCCGTCGCTGAGCTTAGTAGTTAGGCGACACTACGTCAGCGCACGCCGTTCCGC
>CAYQJU010000317.1:0-1043 GCA_964417875.1 uncultured Steroidobacteraceae bacterium | reverse complement strand
ACAAGTCAGTATCTGCAAAGCCGGGGTCGAGGGGGTTGGCGATCCAGCCGGCCAGAGCCAGGCCGCTGTGGCGGATGGCGGCCGCAGTGAGCAGCGCGTGGTTCAGGCTGCCCAGGCGGATGGCGACCACCAGTACCACGGGAAGCTGCAGCGCCGCGGCGATGTCCTGCATGGTCGGGCCGGGCTGGCCGGCCTCTGCCGGATCGTCGATGGGGGCCAGCCAGCCGCCCGCGGCCTCGGCGATGACGCAGTCGGCGCGCGACTGGATCGCGGCAAATGTGCGCTGGATCGAGGTCGGATCAATGCGGATTCCGGCCTCGCGTGCAGCCAGGTGCGGCGAGGTGGGGCGCTGCAGGCAGACCGGGTTGGTCAGTTCGTAGGGCAGCGGCACATTGCCGGCAGCGGCCAGTTGCAGGGCGTCGTCGTTGCGCAGGCCCTGCGGGGTGGCCGTGGCGCCGGCGGCCACCGGCTTGAAGCCGGCGACGCGATGACCGGCTGCGGCCAGCGCCGAGATCAGCCGCGCGGCCACCCAGGTCTTGCCGACGCCGGTGTCGGTGCCGGCGATGAACAGGCTGCGGCGAAGGGCGGGCGGCACGACGGGCGTGGTCACCGCCGGCGTCTCGCCAGCGAGTCGCGCAGCGCGTCGAGGCCGATGCGGGCCTCGCCGTCCTCGGCCACCGCGGCGCCGGGCCGCGGACCGCCCGGCGACCAGGCAGCCACATTCACCACCTGCCAGGTGGCGGGCAGTCCCTGCGGCCGGCGGCGGGATTCATACGCCGCCAGCATGCGGCCGAAGGCCTGGCGGCCGGTCAGTCCGCGGGCGCGGCGGGCATCCACATTGTGCGCACCCAGTGCCTTCAGCTCGCGCATCAGCGCGCGCGCATCCGGGTAGTGGCGCACATAGCGGTCGGTGTCCAGCACCGGTTCGGCGAAACCGGCCCGCTGCAGCGCGCTGCCCAGGTCATGCATGTCGACGAATTCATTCACATGCACGCCGTCATCCGCCTGCTGCCAGGCGGCGCGCAGTTCCTGCAATGTCTCCG
>CAYQJU010000316.1:0-1054 GCA_964417875.1 uncultured Steroidobacteraceae bacterium | reverse complement strand
CATGAAGATGACCGCAGCCGCCGCATCGCGCGAGGGGAACCGTTTGCCGGCCGCCGGCGCGTGCGCTATCATCCCCCGCTCCAACGCATCGATAGAACGCGTCCCACCTGGCACGCTGGAACTCCGGGCATGGCTGATCACGACCTGATGGAAAAACTCGTCTCCCTCGCCAAGCGGCGCGGCTACGTCTTCCAGTCCTCCGAGATCTACGGCGGCACCGGCTCGGTCTGGGATTACGGCCCGCTGGGCGTGGAGCTGAAGCGCAACGTGAAGGAGGCGTGGTGGTCCGCGATGGTCCATCAACGCGACGACATCGAGGGGCTCGACGCCTCCATCCTCATGCACCCGCGCGTCTGGGAGGCCTCGGGGCACGTGGCGGAGTTCACCGACCCGCTGGTGGAATGCCGCAATTGCCACCGCCGCTACCGCGTGGACATCCTCCTCGCGGAGACCGGCGCCGCCGACCTGCCGCAGGCGCAGTGCCCCAGCTGCGGACGGACGGGCGAGTGGACGGAGCCGCGGCAGTTCAACCTCATGTTCAAGACCTTCATGGGTCCGGTGGAGGACGACTCCGCCACGGTGTACCTGCGTCCGGAGACGGCGCAGGGGATCTACGTGAACTTCCTGAACGTGCAGCAGACCGCCCGCCAGCGTGTGCCCTTCGGCATCGCGCAGGTCGGTAAGGCGTTCCGCAACGAGATCACCCCGGGGAACTTCACCTTCCGGACGCGTGAATTCGAGCAGATGGAGATGCAGTTCTTCGTCGAACCGGGCACCGATGACGACTGGTTCGAGCGCTGGAAGGCGGCCCGCATCGAGTGGATGCGCGACACGATCGGGCTCGACGAGTCCAAATTGCGCTTCCACCAGCACGCCCCAGACAAGCTGGCGCACTACGCCAAAGCGGCCTTCGACATCGAGTTCTTCTTCGGCGGCACCATCGGCGACGAGGGTTGGGGCGAGATCGAGGGGATCCACAACCGCACCGATTTCGACCTTCGGCGCCACCAGGAGTTTTCGGGGAAGCGGCTGGAGTACATCGACCCGGCCAATC
>CAYQJU010000315.1:0-1062 GCA_964417875.1 uncultured Steroidobacteraceae bacterium | reverse complement strand
TGAGCGCACAGGCGCGTGAGCAAGGCCTGAGCGTGCGGGTCATCTACGATGCGGTGGCCGCGCTGCGACGCAAGGGCGTACTGCCGGCCGCCGGTTCAGAGAAGTTGGTCAAGGCCGCCGACTTCGTGGCGGTGCAGATGGCGCCGTCGCCGGCTGCAGCGGCGGTGTGCAGCTTGCACGTGGGAGCGACGCGGATCGAGTGCCGCCAGTGGCCGCCGGCGGCCTGGCTGGCAAGCATTGCCGGAGTGAGCAGCGATGCTGCGCCCGAGCGGGATTGAGCGGATTTATCTGCACCGCGCACCGGTGGACATGCGCAAGCAGATGAACGGTCTTGCGATCCTGGCGCAGCAGCTGCAGCTTGACCCGATGTCCGGCGCGCTGTTCGTCTTCATCAACCGCAGCCGCAACAAGCTGAAGCTGCTGCTGTGGGAGCGCAACGGCTTTGTTGTCTGGTACAAGCGGCTGGAACGCGATAAGTTCCACTGGCCCAGAGCGCCGCAGGAGCAGCTCGTCACGCTCAGCTGCGAGCAGCTCAACTGGTTGCTCGATGGCTACGATGTGTGGCGCATGCAGCCGCACCAGGCGGTGCATTATTCGGTGCTGAGCTGACCCGCAACGCATCACGGATCGCTATAATTGCCGGGTGATTTGCCCGGCAAGAACAACGACGGAAGCGCAGGATGCGGCTGCGTTGTTGGCACAGCTTGCCGCACGTGAGCAGCGCATCGAGCTGCTTGAGAGCGAGAACCGCTGGCTGAAGAACCAGCTGTTCGGCCGCTCCTCGGAGAAGACCCCGCCGGCCGACATCAGCCCCGAGCAGCAGTGGCTGTTCAACGAGGCCGAGGCCCTCGCCGACGTCGCCGCCACCGCGCCGCAGTCAGTGGCCATCGTCGCGCACGAGCGCAAGGCGCGCGGCCGCAGGAAGCTCAGTCCCGAGCTGCCGCGCGTCGAAGTCATGCACGATCTGAGCGAAGAACAGAAGGTCTGCGCCGCCGACGGCACCGCCTTGGTGCGCATCGGCGAGCAGGTCAGCGAGCAGCTGGACATCATCCCGGCGAAGAT
>CAYQJU010000314.1:0-1064 GCA_964417875.1 uncultured Steroidobacteraceae bacterium | reverse complement strand
CGCAGCCCGCGCTGGTAGGCGCAGCGCGGGGGCGCGGCTTTTTCGGGAGTTGCGTCGCGATCTGCGTTGCGGGTTGCCGCGCTATCTGGGGGGGCGCTGCGGGCGGGGGGCTATTCCAGACTTGCGTTGCGATCTGCGTTGCGGGTTGCGGCGCTATCTGAGGGGCCCGCCGCGGGTGGCGGGCCTTCTCCGCAAATGTCCCCCGGAATCCGCCTGAAGGCGGATTCCTCCTCCTTGATTTTGCTGCGAAGGCCCACCACCCGCGGCGGGGCTCGGCTCCGGATGCGTCTCGCGGGCGCGCTGATTTCAGGGTTGCTATTCGACGTGCAGTGCGGGGCGCTGGAAGAATTCACCGCGGACGGGCCGGGCTGGCGGGTCGCGGGCGACGCGCCATTCAGACTTGCGTTGCGATCTGCGTTGCGAGTGGCGTTGCGGGTTGCGGCGTGATCTGAGGGGCCCCGCTGCGGGCGGCGGGCCTTCTCCGCAAATGTCCCCCGGAATCCGCCTGCGGCGGATTCCTCCTCCTTGATTTTGCTGCGAAGGCCCACCACCCGCGGCGGGGCTCGGCTCCGGCCGCGGTGCCGCGGGCGCCCTGATTCCGGCGTTGCGTCGCGCCGGCGCAAGTCGGCGGCGGCCCGATGCGGAAGCGTTGGAGCCGAAACCAATCCCTGTGAGCCCGCAAGCTCAATGGGACTCACGCCGCCTACCGGAGCCCGGCAGAGCATCCGGAGCCGAGCCTCGCCGTGGGCGGCAGGCTTCCGTAGCGAAATAAAGGAGGAGGCGGCCGCCGCAGGCGGGCGCCGGGGGACATTCGCGGAGGAAGCCTGCCGCCCACGGCGAGGCCCATCAGGTGGCCTCGGCAACAGTTCCGTCACGTTGCCTAGCCCACCAGCCCGCCGCGGCGCAAAGCCGACAGCCGTCGCCTCGCAATACCATCGGCCCATCATTCGGGAAGGCAAATTCGCACCTTGCCCATCGGCCAAACAGAACCCGGCGCCCTACAATCCCCCCATGCCCGATCCCGCCGCCATCGCCCGCGCCAAAGACCTGCGCGCGCGCATCGA
>CAYQJU010000313.1:0-1069 GCA_964417875.1 uncultured Steroidobacteraceae bacterium | reverse complement strand
TACATCGAGCTGCGGCCGTTCTCCAGCACGTCGGACCACCAGCCGTTCTCCCCCTCTCCGATCCCCATGTGGTTCGGCACGATGTCCACGAGTTGTCCCATTCCGCGCTCGCGCAGGGCGCGGACGAGCTCTGCGTGGCTCTCATCGTCGCCGATTTCGGGGTTTAGCCGCCCGTGGTTGGTGATGTCGTAACCGTGCGGGCTGCCGGGCCGCGCCTCGAGATACGGCGACGCGTAGAGCCATGAGATCCCCAGCCGGTCGAGGTAGGGAACGAGCTCGGTTGCGTCGCGGAAGGTGAAGTGCTGGTTGAACTGAAATCGATAGGTGGATAGCGGCGCTCGTGCGGGAGCGGTCGTGCTGTCGGTCACAGGTGCACCTTGAGTATCGGGGGCGCTAGATTCGGTCTGCTGGCTGCCACTGGACACGGTCGATCGGCACTCTGAGCGACGGCCGCGGGGCGGATCGGGAGTTGCAAGAAGCAGGCGCGGCTCGGGCGTTGGCGTCAGGGAGCGCGCGGGCTGCTGAGGGGTTTGGGGAGCGGGATGCGGCGGGATGTTCACTCGTTCATTAGAAGAGATGCGGCGATATATCGGGTCGGGGATGGGTCTGCGTGGGGAGGTCCGGAGATGAGTGTCTGGCCGGGTAAGCCGTTCCCGCTGGGAGCCACCTGGGACGGCAGCGGGACCAACTTCGCGATCTACTCGGAGAATGCCACCGAGGTGGAGCTCTGTCTCTTCGACCGGCCGGATGCGGAGGAGCCGGTGCGCACCGCGCGACTACGCGAGCGGACGGCCTTCGTCTGGCACGGCTATCTGGAGGGCGTGGGGCCGGGGCAATATTACGGGTATCGCGTGAACGGCGCCTACCAGCCCGATCGGGGGCAGCGCTTCACTCCCTTCAAGCTGCTGATCGACCCCTACGCGCACGCGCTCGCGGGGGGGATCGACTACTCTGCCTGGCCCTTTGCCTATCCTCCCGATCAGCCGGGAGAGGACTGGGTCCTGGATGATGAGAACAGCGCGAGCGGAGTTCCCAAGGGCGTCGTCATCGACACCTCCTTCGACTGGAA
>CAYQJU010000312.1:0-1070 GCA_964417875.1 uncultured Steroidobacteraceae bacterium | reverse complement strand
TTGGTAACCTAGTTTACGATTCGTTGTGCTAAACCGCCACCCTGGTCGCTCGTCGCTGAGCGTGCCCGTGGCCAGAGTATCGGCCACCTGAACGGCCACCTTGAGCGGATTCGCCACACGCGCGCGGAAGGCGGTATGGAGCGTGCAACTCAGCAGCCGCACCTGACGGCCATCTCCACACGGCAAGGCGGCTCCCCGGATGGGCACCAAGGCAACACCCGACGATAGACGGGCACGACGAACACGTGCCTCGCACGAGCTCGACCTCCAGCAGTTCCTTCAGCCGGACGACGTCACCTGCGGCCCGACGTGCCTGCGCAAGGTCTACGCCTTCTACGGCATCGAGGCCGGGCTCGGGGAGGTCATCGGCGAGATCGATCGAAACGAAGACGGAGGTACCCTCGCCGTCTACCTCGCCATCTCGGCGCTCCGCCGGGGATTCAACGCCCGCCTCTACGCCTACGACCTGCGGATCTTCGACCCGACCTGGAAAGGCCTGGGTCGCAGCGCGCTGACCAACAAGATCGAGGCGCGTGTCGCGCACCTCAAACATCCCAAAGCTCGACGTGCGGCGCGCGCTTACCTCGACTACCTCGCACTCGGCGGCTTGCTCGGCTTCCGTGAGCTGACTCCGGCGCTGCTCCGAGAAATCCTCGACCGGAACCACCCGGTCCTCGCTGGCCTTTCCGCCACCTACCTCTATCGCATGCCGCGAGAGCGGCAACTGCCAGACTCCGATGAGCTGGTGGACGACGACGTCGCCGGCGATCCGGTCGGCCACTTCGTGGTCATCTCAGGCTACGAGCGCTGGGGCCGTCGCTTCTTCGTGCGGGACCCCTCCGCCCACGTACCCGACAGCGAGGACGGACGCGTCCTGGTGGATGCGCAGCGGTTGATCAACGCCATCCTGCTCGGCGACCTCACCTACGACGCAGTACTCCTCGAGCTGTGGCCGCGTCCGGAACACGAGGGACAACCATGACCGGGCGTGTACTGGTGGTAGTATCGTCACCCACCGACCTGCCCGAGCTCTCCGCCGATCGTGTGGTCACCGCGGACCACTACCTGGC
>CAYQJU010000311.1:0-1072 GCA_964417875.1 uncultured Steroidobacteraceae bacterium | reverse complement strand
GGCGTCACGTTCATCCAGCTGCTGCCGGTCGCGGAGTTTCCGGGCCAGCGCAGCTGGGGCTATGACGGCGTGCTGCAATATGCCCCGGACGCCGCCTATGGCCGGCCCGAGGACCTGAAGGCGCTGGTCGATGCGGCCCATGCCATTGGCATCGGCGTGTTGCTGGATGTGGTCTACAACCATTTCGGGCCGCAGGGGAATTACCTGCACCACTATGCGCCGCAGTTCTTCAGCAACCGCTACCGCACGCCCTGGGGCGAGGCCATCGATTTCGAGGGCCGCGCCGAGGTGCGCGCGTTCTTCATCCACAACGCGCTGTACTGGCTCGAGGAGTTCCACTTCGATGGCCTGCGCATCGATGCGGTGCATGCGCTGCATGATGCGAGCCGCGAACACATCCTGGTGGAGCTGGCGCGCGCGGTGCGCGAGGGGCCGGGCGCGTCGCGACATGTGCATCTGGTGCTCGAGAACCACGACAACGCGCCTGCCTTCCTGGAAAGGGCCGAAGGCCGGCCGCGGCTCTGTGATGCGCAATGGAACGAAGACCTGCATCACAGCTTGCACGTGCTGCTCACCGGCGAGGCCCAGGGCTATTACGCGGACTTCGCCGACCGCCCGCATGCGCACCTGCAGCGGTGCATCGAACAGGGGTTCGCCTTCCAGGGCGAGGTTTCGCGCTACCGGGGTGGTCCGCGCGGCAAGCCCAGCGGGCATCTGCCACCCACTGCATTCCTGTCGTACCTGCAGAACCATGACGAGGTGGGCAATCGCCACCGTGGCGAGCGGCTGGCACAGCTTGCGTCGGCGCCGGCGCTGCAGGCGGCGCAGGCATTGGTGCTGCTGCTGCCCTCGCCGCCGATGCTGTTCATGGGCGAGGAGTGGGGCGCGCCAGAACCCTTCCTGTTCTTCTGTGATTTCGAGCCGGAACTGGCGGCCAGGGTACGGGAGGGTCGCCGCCGGCACCTGGAGCGCCTGGCGACGTCCCGCGATGGCGATGCGGGGCACGACATGCCCGATCCCGACGATCCGCTGGCCTTCACACGCTCGCGCATCGACTGGTCACGCATTGGCA
>CAYQJU010000310.1:0-1085 GCA_964417875.1 uncultured Steroidobacteraceae bacterium | reverse complement strand
TACAATCACGGCCGGACTCTAGACAAACCCGCTACTGAAGGCGGGGGAACGTCGGCCCCACAGTTTTTTGATATCTTTCTCGGAAAAGGCCATATGTCCGACGGGGGCTAACGCCCGAGTTCAGCGGCCGCCCGCCAACGCCTTGAAGTGTGCACTTTATCGCTCACGGTCCGCCTGCAACGAGATGTTAGATGGCACTTTCGTCAGCGCTTACTTCGTCGGGCACGAACTTGACCTGCAGCGCAGAGTTAGACGGCACGGGCTTCACTAGAAAGCAGCGTCTTCAGCCACTGCGCTGTGAGTAGAAGCCATACAAAGAACACGGCGGCAGCCACTCTCTGTGCGAAGCCTATGTTTGTTCCATCTACGCCCCCAAGGAGCCCAGTTTGGAAGATCGCTGTTAGAAGAATGGCCGGCGTAGCAATAATCTGCAGAGTTAGACTCAAACGACTGGCACTCGTTTTCCAGAGCGCCCATGCCACAAGCCATGGAATGAAGAATGTCAGTAGAGCGACGCCAAACGCGCCATGCAACCTGTTTGGGAGCGGAAAGGCGCCCGCAAAGATGAGGTTGACGCCAAAGAGCGCCATGAACAGTCCGGACACACCCGCCAAGACCGGCCGTCTCGAAGCCGAGGCGAGCGAACGCCAAAGTCCGATGGCAACCGCGAAGAAGACAATGCCGGTAGTGATGCTTCCAGCACTAAACAGTATCGGATGTGCAGCATCGGTCTTACCGAGCTCACTCGCGAACTGCCGCGCGTGACTATAGCCAGGATTTAGGAGTCCGCCGACGATGATATTGGCAGCATAGAAGAATGTGGCGACCAAACTGCTCCAGACAAGCAGTTGCGTAGATTTTGGTATGACCATTCCTTCCCCTCGAAAGTGTGCAAGAGTGCCGTCTAACTACCAAGTTCAGCGACGGCACGCCGGCGCATCAGCACGCGGGCGCGCCAGCGCCCGCATAGAAGAACAACGCTCGGCCGCCCGCGGCCGAGCACTTTATGTGTCCCCGTTCGCTGCAACGAATACAAGGGAGTTCCCCTTCGCCGGATATCGGCATCGAAGTGCCATGATTGAGGT
>CAYQJU010000309.1:0-1086 GCA_964417875.1 uncultured Steroidobacteraceae bacterium | reverse complement strand
TCGGGTCCACGCCCTGGAACTTGGCGAACGGGAAGATCGCTTCCTTGACCGAGTAGTACCCGGGGATGACCTCCTTCGTGGCGCCCTGGTCGGCCAGGGTCCGCCCGGCCATGCAGCGCGCCGCGATCTTGGCCAGCGCCATGCCGGTCGCCTTGGACACGAACGGCACCGTGCGCGAGGCGCGCGGGTTCACCTCCAGCAGGAAGATGTCGTCCTCGCCCTCGGCGTTGACCACGACCGCGAACTGGGTGTTCATCAGGCCCACGACGTCGAGCGCGCGCGCCAGCGCGGTGACCTGCTCGCGCAGCCTTGCCTGGGTGTCGGGCTTGAGCGAGTACGGGGGGAGCGAGCAGGAGGAGTCGCCGGAATGCACGCCGGCCTCCTCGATGTGCTCCATCACCCCGCCGATCAGCACGTTGCCGTCCTTGTCGGCGATGACGTCCACGTCCACTTCCACCGCGTTGTCGAGGAAGCGGTCGAGCAGCACCGGCGAATCGTTCGAGACCTTGACCGCGTCGCGCATGTAGCGCGCCAGGTCCGAGTCGGCGTGCACCACTTCCATCGCGCGGCCGCCCAGCACGTAGCTCGGGCGCACCACCAGCGGATAGCCGATCTCGCGCGCCAGCACCTGCGCCTCTTCGGCGCTGCGGGCGGTGCGGTTGGGCGGCTGCCTGAGGCCCAGCTGGTCGACCAGCTTCTGGAAGCGCTCGCGGTCCTCGGCCAGGTCGATCGACTCGGGCGAGGTGCCGATGATCGGCACGCCGTTGGCTTCCAGCGCGCGCGCAAGCTTGAGCGGGGTCTGGCCGCCGTACTGCACGATCACGCCCTTGGGCTTCTCCAGCTCGACGATCTCCAGCACGTCCTCGAGCGTGAGCGGCTCGAAGTACAGGCGGTCGGAGGTGTCGTAGTCGGTGGAGACGGTCTCCGGGTTGCAGTTGACCATGATGGTCTCGTACCCGTCCTCGCGCAGGGCCAGCGAGGCGTGCACGCAGCAGTAGTCGAACTCGATGCCCTGCCCGATCCGGTTCGGTCCGCCGCCGAGCACGATGATCTTGTCGCGGTCGGTGGGCTCGGCCTCGCACTCGT
>CAYQJU010000308.1:0-1088 GCA_964417875.1 uncultured Steroidobacteraceae bacterium | reverse complement strand
AGGATGGGGTCACGGTGTCCTCCGGCGATCCGGCGGCCGAATCAGACCGGGCAGGCATCTGTGCCGCGGCACCTTCAAATGCCACTTTTCAACCCCATTTCCTCCGGATGTCTGATGCAATCATGAGACGGATGCGCGCGCGCCGCCCGATGCGCTGGCTGGCGGCGCTGGCACTTTCCCTGGCGCCACTGGCAGGGCTCGCCCAGTCCGCGCCGCTGCAGCCGCAGGCTCACGACCGCGTGCTGGTGGTGGCCCCGCACCCGGATGACGAGACCCTCTGCTGCGCCGGAGTGCTGCAGCGGGCACATGTCGCTGGCGCCCGGGTGGGCATCATCTGGATGACGGCGGGCGATGGTGCACGCTTCAATGCCGTGCTGGCGCGCCTCACGCCGCGCTCCACCGGCGGGCAGATGGTGCGGCTGGGCAAGCGGCGCATCCGCGAGGCCACGGCGGCAGCCGGCGTGCTGGGCGTGCCCGATGACGCCATCTGGATGCTGGGCTATCCCGACCGAGGCCTGGGCCTGCTGCTCGACCCGCACAGTGAGGAGCCATTCCGCTCCCGCTACACGCGTCGCAAGCAGATCCCCTATTCCCAGGCGCTTTCCTCCGACGCCACCATCACCGCGGCGGGGCTGCATGCAGACCTGGTGCAGGTGATCGACGAGTTCCAGCCCACGCTGGTCTTTGCGCCTGCGCCGGAAGATGTGCATCCGGACCACCATGCCACTTCCGTATTGGTGCGCCAGGCGCTGGCGACCTCCGGTTCGCCGGCGCGGCTGGCCAGCTACATCATCCATGCCGGCGAGCACTGGCCGGCACCGCGCGGGTTTCGCCCGCATCTGCCGCTGCGGGCTGCACAGGCCGTGGCCGACCGGGACTGGCTGTCATTCGAGCTCACCGCCGAAGAGCAGCAGCGCAAGGCCGAGGCGCTCCGGCAGCACCGCTCGCAGATGCGACGCATGCCACGTTTCCTGAATGCCTTCGTGCGTCGCAACGAGCTGTTCGTGCTCGACTTGCAGGTGGCCGACCTGCACGAGGAACTGCAGGCGGGCGCGGAGGCCGAAGAGTCCTGAACGGACTAATGCGTC
>CAYQJU010000307.1:0-1088 GCA_964417875.1 uncultured Steroidobacteraceae bacterium | reverse complement strand
GGCCATGGCGGCCTGACTCACACTAATCGGTCTCCGGAGAAGCCGGCAGGGTTCAGTTGCGGATCGACCATGGACCGGGTTACCGCGTCTATTACAGGCAACAGGGCAAGACTCTCGTGCTGCTTCTGTGTGGCGGTGACAAGCGATCACAGGATGCTGACATCCGCAGGGCCACCGAAATCGCGACCGCCTGGGAGGTGTAGATCGTGAAAGCCAGAAAGCACCGCAAGGGAGACTTCTCCCCCTTCGACCCGGCCGCGCACCTGCAGTCCAGGGAAGACATCGTCCTCTATCTGCAGGCGTGCCTGGAAAACGGCGACGATGATCCTGCCTTCCTGGCGGCAGCGCTAGGCGATGTTGCGCGTAGCCATGGCATGGCGAGGCTGTCCAGGGAAACCGGGCTGACGCGAGAGGGTTTGTACAAGGCACTTTCGGCGGACGGGAACCCGAGCCTCGGCACGGCACTCAAGGTACTGAAGGCGCTCGGAATAAAGCTCGTTCCGCAGGTCGCGTGATCGGCCGGACCCGGTCGTCAGTCACGCCCCTTCTTGCCCGGCTCCATGTCCCAACCCTCGGGCGGTTCGGCGCCACCCTTGAGTTCACGCGTCTGGTACATCCACTTGCCGTCCACCTTAACGAAGGTGGAATACTCCCGCCCCTGGAATGGCTGGTGCACCGGGTCCCTTTCCTTCGCGACGACATTCTCGGTCCAGACCAGTTGCGCCCTGGCGGTATCACCGTCGACGGTAATGAGCAGGTTGCTGATCAGGCTGTTGAACGAGAAATTCTTCGGCGCTTCGCCTCCAGGGAGGGTGTAGGCCCTGGCGATGGCTTCCCGGCCCTTGAAGCTCTGTCCAACCAGGATCAGTTCGCCATCGGGGACGAAGAAGCTGGCGAAGCTTTCGGGGGTACCGCCGAAGTTGTAGTAATAGCGGGTGATCAGGTCCTGCAGTTTCTGGCGCTCGATCAGGGTTTCGAGTGTGATTTCCTGTGCCTGGACTACCGGGCCGGAAAACAGCGCGACGCCGAGCAGGGCCAGCCAGGCATTGATGCCGCGTATGGAATTCTTCATGTTCCTTGTCCTTTGC
>CAYQJU010000306.1:0-1101 GCA_964417875.1 uncultured Steroidobacteraceae bacterium | reverse complement strand
CTTCTTCCCCGAGCTGTTCGACGTGCGCACGCACATCGGCCCGGGGCGCTGACGCGCGCCCGCAGGCCGCAATGGCCGAAATGCTCTAGGATGCGCCGCAGCCAGCTTGCAGGGGATCAAAGCGCATGAACCAGCCCGGCATCGCGCCCGCGAATGCACCAGGCAGCCTCGTTACACGCTTCCTGGACACCGTCGAGCGGGTGGGCAACCGCCTTCCAGACCCGGCGGTGCTGTTCCTGCTGCTGATGCTCGTGGTGTGGGTGGTGTCGGCGCTGCTGGCCAACGTCAGCTTCGCCGAGCTCGATCCGCGCAGCGGCGACCCCATCCAGATCCGCAACCTCCTGGCCGGGTCGAGCTTCACCACCTTCATGGCCGACATGGTGCGTACCTTCGTGAACTTCGCGCCACTGGGAGTCGTGCTGGTGGCGATGCTGGGCCTCGGCGTGGCCGAGCATACCGGCTTCATCAATGCGGCCTTGCGTGCGGTCCTGTCGGTCACGCCGATGATGCTGATCACCCCGATGCTGATCGCGGTCGGAATCTTCAGCCACGTCGCGGTCGATGCGGGCTACGTCCTGGTGATCCCGCTTGGCGCGGTGATCTTCCACGCCGCCGGACGGCACCCGCTGGCCGGCATCGCGGCCGCGTTCGCCGGCGTGTCCGGCGGGTTCTCCGCCACCATCATCCCGTCCAGCCTCGATCCCCTGCTTTCAGGACTGACCCAGGAGGCCGCGCGCCTGATCGATCCTGCGGTCGTGGTCAATCCGCTGAACAACTACGTGTTCACCACCGCCTCCACCGGCCTGATCGTGCTGGTCGGCTGGTTTTTGACCGACCGGGTGATCGAGCCCCGGCTGCGCAACACCGCCGTCGACGGCGACGCCGCCGACATGCC
Source organism: uncultured Steroidobacteraceae bacterium (assembly GCA_964417875.1). Lineage (GTDB taxonomy): Bacteria > Pseudomonadota > Gammaproteobacteria > Steroidobacterales > Steroidobacteraceae > ZC4RG30. The sequence goes on along the minus strand of CAYQJU010000306.1, from coordinate 206 downwards.
CGCGATGGAATCGCTCACCTCGCGCGAGCGCCGCGGGCTGCTGCTGGCGGTGGGCTCGATGCTGGCGTTGACCGTCCTCCTCGCGCTGTCCTCGTATCCCGCCGGCTCGCCCTGGCGCGCACCGGCCGATGCGCCCAGCGGCGCGGGCGAACTGCTGGTGGCGACCGCGCCGCTGATGCAGTCGATCGTGCCGCTGATCTTCATCC
>CAYQJU010000305.1:0-1114 GCA_964417875.1 uncultured Steroidobacteraceae bacterium | reverse complement strand
AGCACTTTATGCCAAACGCCGCTCGCTGCAGCGCCTGGTTAGGCGGCGGAGCGTGGGACGCGCACAAGGCTCTTGAGGTCATGGCAATGCCGTTCGTCCTGATGTTCTTCTTGGCCCATCAGCGGGCTTCATCTGGCTGGCCTGAACCGATAATGCCGCCACAGGTGCAGCGGCGCAATGCACGGCAGATACCCTTGGCCAGTGCGGCGTGCGGAGAAAGGCATGGATGCCCTCAGCCGGCCGTAGATGCCACAAGCGGATAGAACCCGGAGACCGCTGCCCTCCTGGTCATGCACTTTATCGACAACCGTTTTCGACCATGGATCGCTGCCCTGCCTGGCCGGCAGACGATGCGGGACCTTTCCCGTCAGGCCTTTCGAGAGGCTTCGGACGAGGCCGGTAGCAGAATGGTTGGTGCGCCGCGGACAACGCGCACCCAGGCGATTGCACAGCGCCGACGGATCAACAACCCGCGAGGCGCCGAGGATCACCGTCGAATTCATTCGGGACGTGGCTCTGCCGCCTAACTACTAAGCTCAGCGACGGCGAGATGACCTCTCAGCACGCGGGCGCGCAAGCGCTCGTGTGCGCTTTTGGCTCGGTCGCCCGCGGCCGAGCACTTTATGCCAAGCGCCGCTCGCTGCAGCGCCTGGTTAGGCGACCGGTGCCAGGCAAGTAGATCTCTTGCTTCATGCATGAGGGCGAGGCCCATGGCGCTTGTCATCCGAGATTTCCAGAGCAATTCCACATTCTGTACATCTAGAGCGGTTGGATGGAACCGGAATCCAGCTTGAACATCGAGGGCATCGAAGACAGAAGGACGCATACACAACGAGCCCCACCAGAAGGAGCACAGACGCTCCGGCTAAGATCAATGCAGGGAGATCTGAGCTGGCCTGAGTTGAAATGAGTAGACCCAAGAAGCACACAAATACGGGCACAACGAGCCCGGTCCGGAGAGATGCGATGCGCTTGAGCGCCGCCCTCTCGGTATCGGTTGGGGTTGCTGTCGGCATGTTCACTCCTCTTGGATGCGTCCGTTCATGCTCTGAGGTCGCCTAACTACTAAGCTCAGCGACGGCGAGATGACCTCTCAGCACGCGGGCGCGGCAGC
>CAYQJU010000304.1:0-1119 GCA_964417875.1 uncultured Steroidobacteraceae bacterium | reverse complement strand
GCCTCGTCGAAGTCGGCGAACCGCATCGGGATCTTGTCCCAGTACGGCGCCGGGTACTGCTCGCCCGCTTCCATCTCCTGCACGCGGAAATAGAGCAGCACGGCCTTCTTGAGCCATTCGTTGACGGTCCAGCCACCCTGGCCGTCCGGCTCGGCCACGCGCAGGCGGCCTTCCTCCAGGCCTTCGATGACCTTCTCCACCATCGGGCGCGTCGAGCCCTCGAGCTCCTCCGGTGTCAGCATCGAGCGCCGTTCCCAGGCGCTGTCGATCATGAAGGCCAGTTCGGCGTCGGGGCCGCCAGTCGCGGCCGGGGGCGGCGGCGGCGCCTTGCGCGCGGGCCCGGAGGCTTCGGCCTGCGCAGGCGGAACGGGTGTCGCGCGGACAGGCTTCGCCGCGGTCCTGCCGGTCGCGGCCTTCTTCGCCGCAGCCTTCCCTGTCGCGACGGTCTTCACCGCCGCCTTCTTCGCCACGGCCTTCCGCGCGACCGGCTTCTTCGCCACGGTCTTCTTGGCGGTCGTGGTCTTTGCGGCAGCCTTGCCTGCCGCGCCGCCCTTCGCCGCCTTCGCGGGCCGCCTGGTGGCCGCGCCTTTCCTGCTGCTCATCTGCCTGCCTCTCCATCGATCCTGGCCAGCAGGGCCTCGCGCAGGCTTGCGCAGGCGGCCCCGTCCAGCGGTTGGTTGTCACTGCCGGTCGTCACCCGGAACACGTCCTCGGCACGCGCGCCGAAGGTGGCGATCCGCGCGTCATGCACGCGCAGGCCCTGGCTGCGAAGCACGTGCGCGACGTCCGCCAGCAGCCCCGGCCGATCCGTGCACACCAGGCTCAGCACCGTGGCCGCGCCGTCGCTGCTGGTCGCGAATTCCACCTCGGGCGCGGTGCGGAAATGCCGCAGGTGGCGCGGCTGCGTGCGCTGCGCGGGCCGCACGCGATCCAGCGGACCGGCCAGCACCGCGGCCAGCTTGCGCGCCACCGCCTGCGGGTCGACATCGGCGCGGGTGTCCTCGGGCACGACCTGGAAGGTATCGAACACCGTGCCGCCGGGACCATCGAGCACGCGCGCCTGCTGGATCGCCAGGGCCAGCCGGTCGAGCGTGACGACGATCGCCTCGAACAGGCCGT
>CAYQJU010000303.1:0-1119 GCA_964417875.1 uncultured Steroidobacteraceae bacterium | reverse complement strand
TGTCCTCGAAGATGTCCTGGATGGCCGCGCACATCTCGTCGGTGGAGACCAGCACGACTTCATCGACATACTGGCGGGCCAGCCTGAAGGGCTCTTCACCGACGCGGCGCACCGCAACGCCATCGGCGAACAGCCCCACCTGCTCCAGCGTGACGCGGCTGCCGGCGCGCAGTGATTCATGCATCGCGGCGGCGTCTTCGGGCTCCACGCCGATGATGCGCGTGCGCGGGAACAGCGCCTTCACATAGGCGGCCATGCCGCCGATCAGCCCGCCGCCGCCCACGCCGACGAAGATGGCATCGATGCCGCCGTTGGCCTGGCGCAGGATCTCCATCGCGACGGTGCCCTGGCCTGCGATCACGTCCGGATCGTCGAAGGGATGCACGAACACCAGCTGCCGCTCGGCGGTGAGCTTCTGCGCATGCTCGTATGCGGCGTCGTACACCTCGCCGTGCAGCACCACCTCGGCGCCCAGCGCACGCACCGCATCGATCTTGATCGGCGGCGTGGTGACCGGCATCACGATGATGGCGGGGATGCCGCGGCGGCGCGCGGCCAGCGCCACGCCCTGCGCATGGTTGCCGGCCGAGGCGCAGATGACACCGCGCGCGGCGGCCGTGTCCGACAGGTTCGCGATCTTGTTGTAGGCGCCGCGCAGCTTGAACGAGAACACCGGCTGCTTGTCCTCGCGCTTCAGCAGCACCTCGGCACCGAGGCGCGCGGACAGGCGCGGCATGGGATCAAGTGCGGTCTCGACCGCCACATCATAGACACGCGCCTTGAGGATGCGCTCGACGTAGGATTCGCTCATTCGCGCGTTTCGTACCTGAAATGGGTCTTGCCGACGGTGACCACATCGCCATCATTCAGCAGCTGGCGGTCGACGCGCCTGCCGTTCACGATGATGCCGTTGGTGCTGTTGAGATCCTCGATGATGCAGTGCTCGCTGCTGGTCAGCAGCACCGCATGGTGGCGACTGACGAAGGTGGTGTTCACCTGGATGTCGTTGTCCGGCGTGCGGCCGATGGTGGTGTGGCGGCCAAGCGGATACACCACCTCGGTGTCCTGCTCCTCGCGCACCAGCACGCGCAGCTTGCTGCCGATGGGCAGCGTGCGGAT
>CAYQJU010000302.1:0-1123 GCA_964417875.1 uncultured Steroidobacteraceae bacterium | reverse complement strand
GACGCCAGCAGCGGCGGCCAGAGCCCGACCGCGCCGGGCGTGGACTACAACATCGCGCTGCTGGTGGACCTCTCCACCAGCATGAGCTATGACGTTGACAGCGGCTCGGCGGGCGCCAGCTCGCGCCTGAACCTGATGAAGCAGGCTCTGCTCGATTTCATTCCGACCCTGCTGGAGCATGACGGCACGATCAACATCAGCCTGATCGGTTTCGGCAACCTCAGCACGACCAGCGTGCGCCTGTCGTTGCCGGCGCTCAGCAGCAGCAACATCGATGCGCTGCTGGACGAGATCGCCGACCTGGTCATCCCCGACTCCGACATCCAGCTGACGAACTACGAGGCGGGCTTCAACGCCACCGTCGAATGGTTCAACACCAGCCCGGATGCCGATCCCGCGTTCGAGAACCTGACCTACTTCCTCACCGACGGCGACCCGACGCGCTTCGTCAATGCGTCCAACGGCGAGGGCGGAGACGGTTTCACCGTAACGCAGGAAGTGCTGCAGGAATCCGTCAACGCCTTCTACCAGTCGGGCGGCCTGGACGAGACCAGCGCCGTGCACGCCATCGGCATCGGTCCGTCCGTGAACGTGTCGTTCCTGCAGTTTTTCGACAACACCCCATCGCTTGACGGCAGCATCGTCGCCGACGTCAGTCCGTCGACAACAGTCCTGGCCAATTTCTCGAACACCTCGGGAGTGAACGCGCCGTCCGCGTGGGAGAGCCTGTCGCCTGAAGCCGTGGCCGCGACCGCCTCTGGCGGTCGGCTCGTGCTCGACGACGCGACCGCCGACAATGGAGTGGCCGCCATCTACCGTGGCCCGGAACTGGAAGTCACCGAGGCCCACGCCTATCTGTCGTTCGAGTACCGCCACAGCGGCCGGACCTCTGGCGACATGTTCAGCTGGCAGCTGCAGCGCCTCGATGAAGGCGAATGGACGAACGTAGCCTCCGGGACCAACGCCCAGACCAACACGGGTGCGTCCGCGGCCGTGACCATGCGCTCGCCCATCGTCGGACCAGGCATCTACCGCTACATGTTCGAGGTGGAGGACGTGGGCGGTGGCGGCAACTACCAGGTGCTGATCGACAACATCCTGGCCCGCTACCCGGACGGAGCCG
>CAYQJU010000301.1:0-1124 GCA_964417875.1 uncultured Steroidobacteraceae bacterium | reverse complement strand
CGTCGGAGCCCTCGAACAGCGGCGACATGCGCGCCACCATGAAGATGCCCGCGGTGACCATCGTGGCGGCGTGGATCAGTGCCGAGATCGGCGTCGGGCCTTCCATGGAATCGGGCAGCCAGACATGCAGCGGCACCTGGGCCGACTTGCCCATCGCGCCGATGAACAGGCAGATGCAGATCACGGTGAGCGCATTCCAGCCCTCGCCGCCGAGGATGTGGAAGTTCTGCGCCGCCATGCGTTCCACCGCCTGGAAGGCGTCGGTGTATTGCAGCGAGCCGGTGAAGTAGACCACGCCGGCAATGCCCAGCAGGAAGCCGAAGTCGCCGACGCGGTTGACGAGGAAGGCCTTCAGGTTGGCGAAGATCGCCGTGGGCCGCGTGTACCAGAATCCGATCAGCAGGTAGGAGACCAGGCCCACGGCTTCCCAGCCGAAGAACAGCTGCATGAAGTTGTTGGCCATCACCAGCATCAGCATCGCGAAGGTGAACAGGCTGATGTAGCTGAAGAAGCGCGTGAAGCCCGGGTCATCGCGCATGTAGCCAATGGTGTAGACGTGCACGCACAGCGACACGAAGGTGACCACCACCATCATCATCGCGGTCAGGGAGTCGACCAGGAAGCCGACCTCCATGCGGATGCCGTCGGACACCAGCCAGGTGTAGACCGCCTCGTTGAACACCGGCGCGCCACCGACCACCTGCTTCAGCACCAGCAGCGACAGCAGGCAGGAGATGGCCACGCCGGCGATGGTCACGCCGGCGCTGGCCGCGCGGCCGATCCAGCGGCCACCGAGGCCGGCTATGAGGGCCGCCAGCAGCGGCAGCAGCGGAATGGCGAGCAGCAGGTTCGGATTCAGGCCCACGACGTTCAACCCTTGAGCGTGCCGATGTCGGCCACGTTGATGCTTTGCCGCTGGCGGAACAGGACCACCAGGATGGCAAGGCCGATGGCCGCCTCGGCCGCCGCCACGGTCAGCACGAAGAACACGAACACCTGCCCGTCGATGTTGCCGAGATATCGCGAGAAGGCCACGAAGTTGATGTTCGCGGCCAGCAGCAGCAGCTCCACGCACATCAGCAGCAGGATCAGGTTCTTGCGGTTGATGAAGATGCCGGCCACCG
>CAYQJU010000300.1:0-1125 GCA_964417875.1 uncultured Steroidobacteraceae bacterium | reverse complement strand
GATTGTGCCATCAGATATCGCCGAGGTGGCAGGTTACCGAGTGACTCGTGGGGGCGGACTTCGTTGTAGCGAGTGATCCACTCCCGGGTCATACGGCGCACCTCTTCCAGGGTCTCGAACACGTAGCAGTTGAGGATCTCCTCGCGGTAGGTTCGATTGAAGCGCTCGACCAGGCCGTTCTGCATCGGGCGACCCGGCTGGATGAACAGGCGTTCGATGCCGTGGCGCTTGGCCCACTTCTCCAGCTCCTCGCTGATCAGCTCGGGCCCATTGTCCAGGCGCAGCCCCGCCGGCTTTCCCCGCAGCTCGATCAGTTCGTCGAGCGCCCTGACCACCCGCCGTGCCGGCAGGCTCGTGTCGATCTCGATCTTCAAGGCTTCTCGGTTGTAGTCGTCGATCACGTTGAACGTGCGGAACCGCCGGCCCGACCACAGGGCGTCGGACATGAAGTCCGCAGACCAGACCTCATTGGGCCGCTCCGGGATCACCAGCGGGGCCTTGATCCGCTCCGGCAGCCGACGCTTGCCACGGCGCTTCATATTGAGCCTGAGGGCCAGGTAAACCCGATACAGACGGCACTTGCCCATCTCCGGGCTTCGCAGCGCCGGATAGAGCTTGTCGAACCCGTGTCGCGGGTTCTCCTGCACGTAGCCTTGGATGGCCTGGATGATCGGCTCATCCTGGCGCGGCCGGCGCGGGGCATAGAACGCCGAGCGCGCCAGGCCTGCCGTCCGGCAGGCCTGGCGCACCGATAGTCCGTGTTCACTCATCATGTGTTTGACCAGCTCGCTCTTGGCGGCTGGCCTTACAGCTTTTTTTCAACGGCATCCTGCAGCGCCCGATGCGAGAGCGACAGCTCCGCATACATGCTCTTGAGCTTGGCGTTCTCGCCCTCCAGCTCCTTGAGCCGCCGCAGCTGGGAGACGTCCAGCCCGCCGTACTTGGCCTTCCAGTTGTAGAACGTGGCATCCGAGATGCCGTGCTTGCGCACCAGCTCGGAGACCTTCACGCCGGCCTCCGCCTGCTTCAGAACCGCAATGATCCTCTCTTCGCTGAACCGGGACTTCTTCATCAGAGCTCTCCTGTCGGAAAACTCTACTCCCAAGTGGTCCTGAAGATCAGGGG
>CAYQJU010000299.1:0-1154 GCA_964417875.1 uncultured Steroidobacteraceae bacterium | reverse complement strand
TGACCATCACCTCGCGCACGCTCGTCTCCCCGAACTCGACGATGGAGTGGATGATCGCGCGCTCCTGTTCTTCGAGCGTCCCCTCGGCCTCGCCGAGGTCGGCGAGGGTCTTGAGGTCCTCGTTCGAGACGACGGGCGCGGCCGAGTTGAAGCGGTGCTGGAAGCGGTTCATCCCGCGCGCCAGCAGGTCGGAGATCGGGTAGAGGAGGCGGAAGAGGACGTAGAGCGGGCCGGAGAAGAACGTCGCCCACGCCACGTTCTGCCGCGTCGCGACGAGCTTCGGGCTGATCTCACCGAGGGCGAGGAGCAGAAACGTCAGCAAGACGACCTGGAGGACGAACAGGATCGTCATCCCCCAGGGCGTCTGGTCGAGGCCGTAGGCCGCGGCGACCTGGCCCGCCATCACGGTCGCCAGGATGGCGGCGGCCACGTTGGCGAGGGTGTTCAGGATGAGGGCCGTGATGAGGAGGCGGCGCGGCCGCTCCAGCATCGCGAGCACGCGGCGTCCGCGCGCAGCGCCGGTCTCGCGGAGCCGGGCGCGGTCCTCGTCGGTGAGCGAGAAGAGCGCGGCCTCGGAGCCCGAGAAGAAGGCGGACAGGACGAGCAGCCCCACGAAGATCGCCGCCTCGGTGGCGACGGTCGCGGTTCCCACGGCGAGGGGCCAGGAAGAGAGGAGGTGCCCCACGAGGGGGCTACTAGCGTCAGGGTCCAAGGCGCGTGAGGAGGCCCTCGGCTGGTTCTACATACGGCGCGCGCTGCGGCCTGCACCGAGCGAACGGTGCAACGCTAATATACGGGCGCGGTTCGTACGGCAAGAGCCGGTTCGGATGGAATTCGGCGGGAAGCCGAACGAAATCGGGGCGGCGGCTCGCGAGCCGCCGCCCCGAGGGTCGTGCGCGGTACCTTCCAACGCGGGCGTTAGAAGGGCAGGTCGTCGTCCGGCTCGAAGTAGTCGCCGGCCGGTGCCTGCTGCTGCGACGGCTGCTGCTGCTGCGGGCGCTGCTGGTAGCCGCCCGAGGAGCGCGACGCGCCGCGGTCCTGGTTGTAGTCATCGCTCGACCCCGCGCCCCGGTCCGAGAGCATCATCATCTCGCGGGCCTTGACCTCGGTGGTGTACCGGGTCTGGCCCTCCTTGTCCTCCCACTGCCGGGTCT
>CAYQJU010000298.1:0-1162 GCA_964417875.1 uncultured Steroidobacteraceae bacterium | reverse complement strand
TCGACGACGAGCCTCACGCGTCGAGTGCAGCAGCGAAGGCGTCGTCCTCGTCGTCGGTGAGATGGTCGATCAGCAACAAATCCACAGAGCTGATCACCGGGGCTGACGCGAGCTGCTCCTCGGTCAGGTCCGAGGGCAGCAGCGAACTGCCTCGCGCTGTGTCGCTCTCCTGGTGTGCCGGATCGCTCATGGGATCAAGCGTATGCCCGGCGTCAGCCGCCTGCCACGAAGGCGACGACGACGTAGGCGGCGTGGCGGTCGAAGTTCTGCCGCCGCCGGTCATAGATCGTCGTCGTTCGTGGATCGGCGTGTCGAGCAGCGGTCTGGACGTCGCGAAGAGGGACACCTGCGTCGAGGGCGGCCATGATGAAGGCCGATCTGAGCATGTGCGGATGCACGTGGCCGAGCCCGCTGCGCTTGCCGATCGAGCGGACCCACCGGTGAGCTGTTCGCCGGTCGAGTCTCTGGCCGTCTCTGCGACGCACGATGGGACCCTCGTGGCGTTCCCCGACCGCCAGATCGATCGTCCGGGCGGTCCGGGGGACGAGTGGGATCGTGGCGGGCTTGTTGCCCTTGCCCATGATGCGCAGCGTGCGGTGACCCCGCTCGAAGCCCAGGTCCTCGACGTTGGTGTCGCAGGCCTCGCTCACACGCAGGCCATTGAGTCCGAGAAGCACGGCCAGCGCGGCATGGTCCCGGTCGAACTGCTCGGCGGTGAACAGGAACACGCCGAGTTCGGACCGGTCGAGTCCTCTCGAGTCGGACGGGTGGACCTGTGGTCGGCGCACGTACTGGGCAGGGTTGGAGCCGATCCGTCCGTCGATGTGGGCGAACCGGTAGAAGCCACACACCGTCGAGAGCCGCCGATCGATCGTCGATGCCGCCAGGCCGCGTTCCTCCATCGACGCGCGGAACAGCTCGATGTGCGGACGCGTCGCCCCGAGCACGGCGACGCCGTGGTCGGCCGCCCACTGGAAGAAGCCGCGCAGGTCATGCCGGTACGCCTCCAGGGTGCGGCCGCTGTAGCGCGCCAGGAAGGACGCCGCCGCCAGCTGCGCGTGGTCGAACCCCGCGTCGTCGAACGGCGACTGCACCGCCGCAGTGGTGGAAGTAGTGGTCGTCATCGCTGGTCTCCTCATCGTGTGGGAGATCCAGCAGACGC
>CAYQJU010000297.1:0-1172 GCA_964417875.1 uncultured Steroidobacteraceae bacterium | reverse complement strand
CGAGATCAGGTAGCGCAACGGGCATATCTTGGAGAGAGTAGAAACGCCTAACGGTAAGATTCAGGGGCGTGCGGCCGACTCGCCGCACCCGCCGCCAGCAAGAAAACATGAACGGCCGCACGTCCCCTGCAAGCCAGGGTTAGGCGCTGAGCACGATGACGGCACGGTGAATGAAAGCGCCTGTATTTCGTGTGCGACCTCGGATCAGCGCGACCGAAGGACGCGCACTCGGCCGGCGTAGATAGCATCCTCGTTGCCCCACGCAGCGGACACCGTGTAGTCGTAGGTCCCTGGAGTGGATGGCACATGGAACCCCATACCTCGGAGCGGCACGGCCGCATCCTCAGTCGGAGCTCCCAGATGAATGCTCATCGATACTGGGCGGTTCAAGAAACGGACGTGAATCTCACTGCCTGAGTGAACACTGAGCGGGCGCAGGCCAATCGAATCTCGAGGCACGAACGCCGCGAGGTTGTCGGAGCAGACCTCCCTGAGCCGTTCACGTTGGCAGCTGCCAAGCTCCACCAGTGACACGCTGTCGCTGCCTGACAGTAGCCAAGCAGGCCGAAGCCCATCCGTTGCGGCGAAGTCCGCTGAAGATGTGTGGCCGGAAGAGTCCCGGTGGCATGCGGCTCCGAGAATCAGCAGGGCCAGCCATGCACAGAATCGGCTCATAAAGGTGACCGCCTAACGGTAAGATTCAGGGGCGTGCGGCCGATTCGCCGCACCCTCAGCCTGCGAGAAGTCATGCCCGGCCGCACGTCCCCTGCAAGCCAGGGTTAGGCGCGACAGCCCAGACGAAGCAACCTTGCTGCGTCGCCGCCGGGGATGCGCCTGGTTCCGACCAGCATTGCCGACCTGCCTGCGATCCCTCGTCGACGCGAACTCGAGAGTCTCGCCGCCGATGCGGGCGACCACTCACTCTTGAACAGCGCCCGTGCTCCTGCGATGAACTCTGCAACGGGATTGAGTCACTCACTGGTGACGATGGTACTCTTCACAATCTTGCCGTTTCGCACGAGCGCATACCCTGTATGCCGACCCAGCTTCTTCCAGGTGTTGGACGGATTCTCGAAGGCCCACACCTCGTCTCCAGCTCCGGCTTCTGTTTTCAGTTTCTGCCACGCCATGCGAATACGCATGGCAGCCATCTCTGAAAGATTGCGATGGAG
>CAYQJU010000296.1:0-1176 GCA_964417875.1 uncultured Steroidobacteraceae bacterium | reverse complement strand
GCCACCAGCAGCAACGCCATCCACAACGTGCCCGCGAACAGGAACAGCAGCACCGCCTCGAGCAGCTGCAGCAGGCCGAGCAGCACGATGACCTCGCGCGAGATCGCCGGCGGCCGGAACGCCACCAGCGCATACAGCAGGCCGATCAGCAGCGCCTGGAACGCGAATGCCAGCCACAGCGCGCGGATCGAGGCCTGCAGCTCGGGCCGCAGGCTGCTGTTGCCCAGTGCGGCATCGAGCGTCAGTGCATAGGTGGCGCAGTAGTACAGCGTGACGGCCAGCAGCGCGGCGGCGCCGACCAGCATGCAGAAGCGGAAGATCCGGTAGCGCCGCATCGGTTCAGTCCTGGCCTGCGCGCATGCGCGCGGCCGGTGGCGGGGCATTGAGTGAATCGAGGAAACTGCGCCGCTGGTCCATGTCCATGTGCATCCAGTCGAGCTTGCCGGTGAGTTGCCGCCGCAGCTGCGAATCGGAGGTGGTGACCGGTGCATCGTGGCGATCCGGCGCGCGCTCTGCAAGTGCAGGCGGCTGCCCGGACAGCATGGCCACCAGCGCCGCATGCACGCCGGCATCGCGCGGCAGCTCGTTGTGGGCCACCTCGCAGTACCAGGCGGGGCAGCCCTCCAGCGTGGCGCGCGCCAGCGGCACGGTGCCGTCGCCGCCATAGTCATAGCGGTACCAGAACTCCCCCTGCGCGCGCGCGGCGTGCACGGTGGTCAGGAAGCCATGGCCCGCGATGGCCTGCATGCGCGCATCGGCCGGGCCCGGATCGAACAATGGCGCGCGGGCCAGCAGCGTGGCATTGGGCTGGGGTCCCTGCGAGGGCCATTGCGCAGGGTCGATCAGGTCCGGGTGCAGATCGCGCGGCAGCATCTGGTAGAGGCTGTGGAAGCTGGCGAACACTTCGCGTGACAGCAGCTCCGGTGAATGCAGCGGATCGATCTGCGCCAGCCTCCGCACCAGCGGATAGACGCCGCGCACGGCCTGCACGGGTGCGAACGAGCCGCGATGCGGCGTTCCCAGTGTCAGCAGGTGCTGCACACGCGCGCCGGCCGGCTGGCGCAGCACCGCGCGGCCGATCAGGCCGCCCATGCTGTGGCCGATGATGCTGACCTGCCGCGCCCGGGTTTGCGCCAGCTGCTGCGCGAATGCGGCGGTCACCTCGGCCAGGTCGAG
>CAYQJU010000295.1:0-1177 GCA_964417875.1 uncultured Steroidobacteraceae bacterium | reverse complement strand
CTAGGGAACCTCTGCACAGGTCCCCGTGATTGACCGATACTGCGTGCAGGGGACAGAAGCGGCAGGTTGATGATGAAGCAGACGACGTTTGCCTCGCTGGCATGGAACGGCAAGGGGAAGGTGACCCGCAGGGAACGCTTTCTTGGCGAGATGGACGCGGTGATCCCTTGGCAACCGCTGGGGGAGCTGATCGAGCCGTATTACCCCAAGGCGGGCAACGGCACCCAGCCGAAGCCTCTGGAGCAGATGTTGCGCATCCATTTCATGCAGCACTGGTTCAACCTGTCGGACCCGGCGATGGAAGATTCGCTTTACGACTCGGAGTCGATGCGGCGCTTCGCCCGCATCGAGTTGGCTGATGATTCGGTGCCGGACGAGACGACGATCCTGCGCTTCCGGCACCTGCTGGAGAAGAACGGACTGAGCCAGCAGATCTTTGCCAAGGTCGGAGCGCTGCTGGACAACAAACGCCTGCTGCTGAAGTCCGGCACAATCGTGGATGCCACGATCATCGAGGCGCCGCCCTCCACCAAGAATGCGGAGAAGGCCCGCGATCCTGAGATGCACCAGACGAAGAAAGGCAAGGGCTGGCACTTCGGGATGAAGGCGCATGTGGGGACCGATCGTCGCGGCATCGTTCATAGCTTGACCACCACCCCGGCCAACGCCTCTGACATCGGACAACTGCCGAAGCTGCTGCATGGCCAGGAGAAGGAACTGTTCGGGGATCAGGCCTACTGGAGCGAGTTTCATCGTGACTGCGCCAAGGCTTCGGGTATCCGCTATCGAGTCAACCGACGTGGCAACAAGACCAAGCCGCTGAGCGAGCATCAGAAGCTCATCAACCGTATCCGCTCCAGCTCTCGGGCCCGCGGCGAGCATGCCTTCCATGTGGTCAAGCGCCTGTGGGGCTTTACCAAGGTGCGCTACCGCGGACTTTCCAAGAACACCGCGCGGCTGTTCACCGCCTTTGCGCTTGCGAACCTGTACATGCTGCGGCGACGATTGCTCGGCCCACAGGGAAGGTGCGCCTGGTGAGCGCGAAAATCGCGCAGATTGCCCGCAATCCGGGCTTTGCAGGCCCTGCCGCAGTGCATTTACGCGCCTGATCATGCTCATCGACACGAATTTCCACTCAACGGACCGCTGCGTACCCTCCTGTGCAGAGGTTCCCTAG
>CAYQJU010000294.1:0-1178 GCA_964417875.1 uncultured Steroidobacteraceae bacterium | reverse complement strand
GCGTATCAGGATGCTCATGATGTTGGTAGCGAGGGCTAACGCCTGAATTAAGCCGCGCCGCGAAGCGGCGTCGGCTTGAATGAAATGTTAGGGGGCAGGCACACGAGCCGGAAACTCATATATGAACTTTAGAAGCATCTCCACAAATGCTACAAGTTCCTCCGCATCCGCCTGATTCATGAGGGCAATCTCGTGGGTCGCTTCATTCCCTTTACGCCTAATATGATCAACCCAAGTCTTTCCATTGGGGGGGATGAAGCCATTCTTCGCCAAGTACTCAACGTACTCGATGAACTTGAGGCCCTCTTTAGCTCCTTGCTCTACTGCAATGTTCATCAGCATCTTGCGAGAAGCAAGAACTGAAGCTGTGAACGCAGATACTGAACAGCAATTGCGAGCTTCCCGATACAGTGCCTTTAGCGCGTCCGGCAGGTGTTCAACTTCATTGCCAGGCGCGACGCCTGGATACTGCCGGTCATTCTCGTCAAAGAACGTAGCGTTTTTGCAGTTCGGGCAAATGTAGACATATTTGTTCTTGCGACTTTGGCTGGCTGAGTAGTAGCCCTTGTCATTTGCTACGTTGTAGCCGCAGTAGCCGCAGAGAAACTGCCGGGTACCGATGGGTTGAGGATTCTGCCATGCCATGATCTTTCCACTGCCCCCTAACGCCTGAGTTAAGCCGCGCCGCGAAGCGGCGTCGGCTTGAATGAATTGTTAGGCCCCGTCTCTACGTCAATCCCCGAACGGCCTGGCTGATCTTTACACTTATCCACTCCAGCGGGATGCGGAGCGCCGCGATGAGGGCCGAAGGTACAGACATGGGCGCAACGTCCACCTGTAAAAGAACCATTTGGGCTACTGATACACGAAACATAGCAATCGTCTAGTGCGGTGCAGCGAGCCTTAAAGGCCTCGATCTCGCACTGCTCACGGGGCGAGAGCTCGCGTCTGGGAGTTGCTGAGCACGCAAGAAAGCGATCAATCTCTCCGACATCCGGAGGAGATAATGGTGGTGGTGGAGGCGTAGGTGTTTGCGCAGCAGACGCAGTAGGCGGGGCAGCCTCCTTCTGCATGCAGCCGCCCAGCACAGATAGCAGCATCAAGGTAGCTAGCATTCTCACCATAGGGGCCTAACGCCTGAATTAAGCCGCGCCGCGAAGCGGCGTCGGCTTGAATGA
>CAYQJU010000293.1:0-1179 GCA_964417875.1 uncultured Steroidobacteraceae bacterium | reverse complement strand
AGGTGGTGACCGCGGTGGCCAACGGCGACCTGCGCCAGCGGCTGCTGGTGGAGTCCAAGGGCGAGGTCGCGGCGCTGGCCGAGACCATCAACAGCATGACCGACACGCTGGCCACCTTCGCCGAACAGGTGACCAGCGTGGCGCGCGAGGTGGGCGTGGAAGGGCGCCTCGGCGGCCAGGCCAATGTGCCGGGCGCCTCGGGCACCTGGCGTGACCTGACCGCCAACGTGAACCTGCTGGCGGCCAACCTCACCACGCAGGTGCGCGCCATTGCCGAGGTGGCGACCGCGGTGACCAAGGGCCAGCTGACGCGCACCATCCAGGTGGAGGCGCGCGGCGAGGTGTCCGAGCTGAAGGACAACATCAACGCGATGATCGGCACGCTCAAGGTCACCACCGAGCGCAATACCGAGCAGGACTGGCTGAAGACCAACCTCGCCAAGTTCAGCCGCATGATGCAGGGCCAGCGCGAACTGATGACGCTCGGCAACATGCTGCTGGCGGAGCTGGCACCGCTGGTCAACGCGCAGCATGCGCTCGTCTATGTGATGGAAAAGGACGGGCACGGCCCGCTGCTGAAGCAGCTGGCCAGCTACGCCGACACCCGCGAGAACAGCGCGCCGCGCCGCTACCGGCTGAACGAGGGCATCATCGGCCAGTGCGCCGTGGATGGCCGGCGCATCTTCCTCGAGCAGATCCCCGAGGATGCCGTGCATGTCACCAGCGGCCTGATCTCGGCGCGGGCGCGCAGCGTGATCGTGCTGCCGGTGCTGTTCGAGGGACAGGTGAAGGCGGTCATCGAGCTGGCCTCGCTGCATGAGTTCACCGCGCCGCACCTGGCCTTCCTCGAGCAGCTCACCGATTCCATTGGCGTGGTGCTGAACACCATCGAGGCCACGATGCGCACCGAGCGCCTGCTGATGCAGTCGCAGGAGCTGGCCGGCGAGCTGCAGACGCAGCAGAGTGAGCTGCAGCAGACCAACGAGGAGCTGGCCACCAAGGCGCGCCTGCTGGCCGAGCAGAAGGCCGAGGTGGAACTGAAGAACCAGGAGATCGAGCTGGCGCGGCGCGCGCTGGAGGAGAAGGCCGGCGAGCTGGCGCTGACCTCGCGCTACAAGTCCGAATTCCTGGCCAACATGTCGCACGAGCTGCGCACGCCGCTCAACTCCATCCTGATCC
>CAYQJU010000292.1:0-1184 GCA_964417875.1 uncultured Steroidobacteraceae bacterium | reverse complement strand
TCGCCCGCGTCGGTTTGGGCTGGGGGGAGACGGACGCCATGCGATCGATGGCGTGCGGTCGCCAGCCCGCCGATCGGCTGACCCCTCGGGGTCTTGAAGAGAAGTGAACTGACCCTGTTGGGTCGCCTTCAATCGTGGCATAGCGGGCAACGGGGTCGCGCTCATAGCGGCGAGCTCAGCGCGAACCCAAATCGTTTCATTCGCTACATCTCATCCGGAGGCGCGCGCCCGGTTATCGCGCCTTCGTCGGGGGGTCCACCGGGCCATCTGATGTAGCATGCAACCTGACATTCATTCAGGCCGACCCGATCGCGGCGGCTGGCAGGAGTTAGAGCGGGCACCACAGGTAGTCAACATTCGAACATTCAAGGAGATGTATATGGACTTCAAGGGACTTTTTCTATCAGGTGCGCTTTCTCTACTTTTGGTTACTGGATGTGCATCCATGGCTGTGGGTGAAGACGCGCTGACGCAACGCACGTCAGTGGCACTCGGCCTTGCTTCGGATCAGTTCACCATTTCGAACCGCTCCGATAGCGGTGTGCGCACGGACTACAGCGTCCAAACCGCCTCGGGGAAGAATTACTCATGTTATGTGACCGGAACGGTCACAGTGATGGGCAAGACTGTGTCGGATGCGGTGTGTACTGAAATGCAGTCAGGGGCCTCGCAAGGTCAGGCGGCAGCCGCAGGGAACTGCAATGACCTTCTGAGGGCCGCCGGCAAGTGTAAGTAGCATTGGAGCCCGCTCTAACACTTCCGTCGAGGCGACACCGCTTCTTGCAGTGAAGGTTTCCGCTACTGATACACATCGAGGCTGCGCTGCGGTGGAGCCTTTTTGCCGAGCCCGGACAGGGTATCCCAGTTCGATTTCCGCAATAATGGGGTCAGGTTGAAATGACCCCTTTAGGCTGACCCCCGTTAGGCCACGGGATCCCCGTGCACGGTCTTCGCCAAGGACGTGAATGCGAATGTTTACGTGTTTGGCGGGGCCGGTCGTGCGATGCCGCTTCGGCCACGGCGGGCGACGAACACGCCATGGACCCTGCTCCGGCCCGTATCCGCCTCTCGTGCGCCCCCGGATCTATGAGTGCCCGCCGGGGGATACGGCGCGAATAACGAGACCAGATTGGAGTGGCCCCGTTAGCGGATACCGTTCATTTCGGCTCGTTGAAGCTGGGCTC
>CAYQJU010000291.1:0-1185 GCA_964417875.1 uncultured Steroidobacteraceae bacterium | reverse complement strand
AGGAACGTCGACCACACACTGGCGCAATCGCCGAAGCCGTGGATGAGCACCAGCGGCTCGCCGCTGCCCGCCTCCGACCAGGCGATCTCGACCCCATTGACGCGCGCCAGTTGCGTCTCCGCCCAGGCGAACGGAGTCGCCAGCCACATACAGGCCAGCAGCAGGCAGCAGAAGCGGCGAAGGCGGTTCATGGGGCCGGGCTCCAGTCGCTGAGGTCCCAGGGAACAACGCGATACCGCGTGTAACGCGGTCATGTTCATGCCCTGGCCCGGGGCGACGCTGGCGCGGAAAGGGGGCAACCCTCGCGCCCAGGCCCTCGAAGCGGTTCGAGCCAAGCGCCCGGATGCCGCTGGCGGGGACCAGCGAACGGCGCCGGATCAGCTTTGCCTGACACCGCGCTGCGGCGAACCCCGAGGCAGGATTCCGGGATGCATGGATCGGAAGCAGGCACCCGCACCCGTATCGTCGATGGCATGGCCCGCCTCCCGCGTATCGACCTGCCCGGCATCCCCCAGCATGTCGTGCAACGTGGCAACAACCGCCTGCCCTGCTTCCTCGACGATGGCGACCGGCTGCGTTACCTTCACCTCCTGCGCGAGTCGCTGGCCAGGACGCGGTGCAGCCTGCATGCCTACGTCCTGATGGACAACCATGTGCATCTCCTGGTGACGCCGCAGAACGCCGGCGACGTTGGTCGGCTGATGCAGCGCCTCGGCACCAACTACGTCTGCCTCTTCAATGCCCGCCATGGGCGCACCGGGAGTCTGTGGGAGGGCCGGTACAAGGCCTGCCTGGTCGACAGCGAAGACTACGTACTGCGCTGCCACCGGTACATCGAACTCAATCCGGTCCGCGCGAGGCTGACCGACGATCCAGCGACGTACCGCTGGTCCAGCTGTCCGGCATATCTGGGCGAGCGCCCTGCTTCGGGCATCTGCCCGCATCCGGTCTGGCAAGGTCTCGCCAGCAGCCAACCGGAGCGCCAGCAGGTCTGGCGCCGCATCCTCGATGAGGCCATGCCTGCGGAACAGCTCGCGGAGATCCGCCTCTACCTGCAACAGCAACGGGCACTGGGCCGCGATGCCTTCAAGGCGATGGTCGAAGCCAAGACCCGACGCTTCGCCTCTGCGCGCCCTGCCCATCGTCCACGCCGCAGGGCAGAAGAAGCATCGGATTAACTACACC
>CAYQJU010000290.1:0-1190 GCA_964417875.1 uncultured Steroidobacteraceae bacterium | reverse complement strand
TTCGCCCGACGGATCTGCAGGCCAGCATCACGGTCAGCCGTCAGGGCTCCGGCGCGCAGAGCGCCGGGGCATCGGCAACCGCGGCAGCGAGATAGTCCTTTTCGCATGGACGAGGCCCCGGCAGCTTCTGCCGGGGCCTTTTCATCAGTCGTTGGTAAGCATCGCCACTTCTCGCGCCACGCAATAACCTAACGAACGCTATACGCAATAACCTAATTTCAGGTTGACGCAATATCCCAAAAAATGGCCTTGCGGGCGCTGTCGTTTTTTTCGCCTGCTCTGGTTGCATCATGCCATCAACCCACCGATGGAACGCAGTCCATGAAAATAGTGACGTCGATCTGTGCAGGTATCGCCTTGGTAGCCAGCATCATTGCGGTGAGCTCATGGGTGGAGCTGCGGAAGACGCGTGAGGTGAACGCGACCTCGCGAGAGCGGCAAGTCGAAGTTCCAGGCTCCGCCAGCCTCCCGGTTACACCACCGCCAGCCGCAGTGGCGACTGCAACTCCCCCGGATGCACCAATCAGCACGACAGCCTCCTCGGCTCCTTCGCCGGCCATGAAGAGTCCGCTGGGCACGTTGTTCAGCGCAGAAGGTGTGAAAGAACAGTTGAAAGACCCGAATATGCAAGAGGGTTTGCTCGCGCAGATTCGTGTGGGCATCGGTCGAGACTACCCGGACCTCGCCGAGGAACTCGGTCTATCAAGAGATGAGGCCGAAAGGCTGTTCAATCTGCTGGCCGACGACCAACTTGCCAGGACGATCGAGGGCTCTGTTCTTGGCGGCCCAAACGTCGATTTGGAAGAGATGCGTCGAAAACAGCAGGACTTTGACCGTAAACGGGAAGAGTCCATCCGGGCCCAGTTGGGCAATAGATATCCGCAGTGGCAGGCCTATCAGCAGACCCTCCCGGCGCGACGCCAGATCTCCTCCATGAGTACGCAACTAGCCTTTGCGGAAATGCCGTTGACTGCGACACAGAGCAAGGCACTCACGACAGCGGTGATTGCCGAGTGGCAGCGCCACCCGGTGGAGGAATCCCCTCCCGGCAATCCAGCCGATCCCGGTTATCAAGCGCAAAGGGCGGAGGAGTCGTTGAAGCGCGCGGAAGAGAACAACCGTCGAACTCTGGAGGCGGCGGCCCCTTACGTCGATGCCGCTCAGCTTGCAGCGATGCGCAAATTACTAGA
>CAYQJU010000289.1:0-1193 GCA_964417875.1 uncultured Steroidobacteraceae bacterium | reverse complement strand
ACCGCGAGGAGTTCCTGGACTTCCGCTTCGTCCCGCTCGTCGCCGAAGACGGCGAACGCTAATCCCCTACCGCCCCGCTCCGCATGGCCTCTCCGACTCCGCCGCGCCGACCGCGCGACCTCCTCGTCCACTTCAGCCAGGGCCTGCTCATGGGCGGGGCGGACATCATCCCCGGCGTCAGCGGCGGCACGATGGCGCTCATCGTCGGCATCTACGAGCGGCTCGTCGCCTCGATAGGGGCCGGGCTCACGCTCCCGGTCACGATCTTCCGGGGCTGGGACGCCGCGAAGCGGCAGTTCCTGGAGGTCGAGTGGCGGCTCGTGCTGCCGCTCGCGGCCGGCATCCTGACGGCCATCGTGATCGCGTCGAAGTTCATCCCGTATCTCCTCGACACGTATCCCGCCGAGTGCCGCGGCCTCTTCTTCGGGCTGATCGCGGCGTCGCTGCTGATCCCGTGGCGGCGCATCGAGACGGCGGGCGGGCGCGAATATGCGCTGATCGCGGGGGGAGCGCTCCTCGCGTTCTACCTGACCGGCCTGCCGGGCCTCGAGGTGCACGATCCAAGCCTGCTACGCGTGTTTCTCTCGGCGGCCGTCGCCATCTGCGCGATGATCCTGCCGGGCGTCAGCGGCGCGTTCCTGCTGCTCGTCCTCGGGGTGTACGAGGTGACGCTCGAAGCGCTCAACGCGCTCGACCTCGTCTACGTCGGCGTGTTCATCCTCGGCGCGGCGGTCGGGCTCGGGCTCTTCTCGCGGCTGCTCCACTTCCTGCTCGACCGCTACCACGACCTCACGATGGCGGCGCTCCTCGGGCTGATGGCGGGCTCGCTGCGCGCGCTCTGGCCGTGGCTCAGCGAGGACCGCGAGATCCTCTTCCCCGACATGGAGGCGGCCAGCCTCGTCGTGCTCGCGCTCGCGCTCCTCGGCTTCGGGCTCGTCCTCGGGCTGACGTGGATCGCGGACCGGAAGGGGCAGATGGACACCGACCTGGCCTGATCCGCTGCGGCTACTCGGCGAGCGGCCGGTTCACCTCGTCCACGACGCCGACGATGGTGGCGTCGGTCGCGGTCAGTTCGTTCTCGGGCTTGAACGGGATCGCGGCCTCGGCGCTGGTCACGAAGATCACCGTGTCGCCGACGCCCGCGTCCACGGTGTCGAGCGCGGCGATGGGGCCGCCCCGGAGCGCGCCGTCGA
>CAYQJU010000288.1:0-1198 GCA_964417875.1 uncultured Steroidobacteraceae bacterium | reverse complement strand
CGCATTTCAGCCGCAGCTTCCGCGGGCATTTCGGCATGTCGCCGCGGGAATATCGCGCCGGGAAGTGGCGCGAGACGCAGGGCCCCGGGGACAAGGTGGCGGTCAACGGCTGACGGGCAGGCCCTGGACGACAGTGCTACGCTGGCTTCATGAAACCGCTCGCTGCCAGCAACCGCTACCTGCAGACTGCCAAGGCCCGCGACATCGCCGTGGAACGGAACGTGCGAAGCTCGTCCGCCATCGAAGGTGTGTCGGCCAGCGTGTTTCGCAGCGCCGTGAGCGGTCGATTCACGACCAGGACCAAAGGCGCGCCGCACGCGGCGGTCGTCAACGAGCCGCGCCCGGAGAAGAAGAAGTAGAGGTCTTCCACGTCCGCCGCAGCACCGCGGCGAAGACCTCCTCCAGCGATGCATAGTCGTTGCCCTGCGCCGCGTGGATCCCTGCGATGTAACGCCGCTTGGCAGCGCCACGGATGCCACCGAAGTCAAGCGGCGGCCAGCCGGCCTGCAAGGCCATCATTGTGTTGAGCAGACGCGCCAGTCGTCCGTTGCCCTCGCGGAACGGGTGGATGAGGATGAATTCGGCATGGGTCACCGCAAGCGCCTGCACCAGCTGGGTCTCGTCCATACCCGCACAGGGGGTATGCACCGCGAGGACAGTGCCGGAATAGTCCGCCATCAATTGCGGCACAAGCCGCGCGGCAGCAAACGGGAACCCATCCTTGCTGATGTTGACCTGCCGGTAAGATCCGGCCCACTCGTAGATCAACCCGAACCACCGTGCGTGCCATCGCATAAGTCGTCAGCCGTGAAGCGCTGGTTCTCGATCACCTCCCCCAGCAAGTCATGCGTCAGTTGCAGCAACGCGCTGGTTTCCGCGACCTGCATCTCGCGCACGCGAACGATGCCAACGCGGTTGGCAAGCACGCGCCCGCGCGACCCTGGCTGGGTTTCTCCTTCCGGCCCGTGCGTGGCATAGCGGTCGGTCACGATGATGATTGCCTGAAAAAGCCTCTACAGCAGCGACCGCCTGAATTGGCCGAGGGCGGCGCGCTTGCCGGTGACGAGTGATTCGAGTTGTTGCATTTCGTCGCGCTTCTTCAGGACGCTCGACGAGCTTCGCTTGCCCGTGCGCGACAGCGCAAACCCTAGTTCGTCCCCCCCACCGTCATCGCATCGATGCGCACGGTCGGCTGACC
>CAYQJU010000287.1:0-1207 GCA_964417875.1 uncultured Steroidobacteraceae bacterium | reverse complement strand
TATCTCGACGACGGCGATGCCATCGCCGTGGTGCCGTGAGGCTGATCGAGTTTCCGATCCGCCGCCACCAGTTCACGCTGGTGGCCTTCCTCTGCGTCGTGGCCCTGGGGCTGACGGCGTTCTTCGAGCTGCCGCGCGAGGAAGACCCGCACATCAAGGCGCCCGGGTTCCTGGTGTCCGGCATCTATCCGGGTGCGGACCCGGTGGACCTGGAGCGCGAGTTCGCCAGGCCCGTCGAGGACACCATCGCCGAGCTCGACCAGGTCAATCGCATCGAGACCAACATCGCCGACGGCGTGGCGGTGGTGGCGGTGGAGTTCGAGGCCGACACCGATCCGGACCGCAAGCTCGACGAGCTGACGCGCGAGATCAATGCACTGCGTCCCTCGCTGCCGGCATCGATCCGCGCCATCGACATCGAGCGCTGGGGACCGACGCAGGTCAACATCGTGCAGCTGGCGCTGGTGTCCGCGGATGCGCCCTGGCATCTGATGGAGGACACCGCGCGCGACCTGGAGGATGTGCTGAAGGCCGTCGAGGGCGTGCGCACCTCGGAGTCCTGGGCGTATCCGGAGCGTGAACTGCGCGTGCAGCTGGACCCGGCGCGCATGCAGCGCCTGGGCGTGACGCCGCAGATGGTGGCGCAGGCCATCCAGGCGGCGAACTCGAGCATTCCCGCCGGCGTGCTCGACCTGGGCGCGCGCAGCTTCAGTGTGCAGGCCGGCCGCGGCTATCGCAGCATCGAGCAGGTCGAGGCCACCGTGGTGCGCGCGGCCAACGGTCTGCCGGTGCGCGTGGCCGATGTCGCCGAGGTGAGCTGGGCCGAGGCGCAGCACACGCACCTGGGCCGCTTCAACGGCGAGCGCGCGGTGTTCGTCACCGCCAACCAGCAGCCCGGCCACAACATCATCGACGTGCAGCAGCGCATCGATGCGGCGCTGGATGATTTCGAGGCCGCGCTGCCGGCGCGCATCCGCCTGGAGCGCGCATTTTCGCAGAGCACCAATGTCGCCGCCCGCCTGCAACGCCTGTACATCGACTTCGGCATCGCCATCGGCCTGGTGCTGCTGACGCTGCTGCCGCTGGGACTACGCGCCGCCGGCATCGTGATGGTGGCGGTGCCGCTGTCGATGGCCATCGGCATGGCCTCGCTGCATGCGCTGGGCTATTCGCTGAACCAGATCACCATCGCCGGCTTCGTGCTGTC
>CAYQJU010000286.1:0-1212 GCA_964417875.1 uncultured Steroidobacteraceae bacterium | reverse complement strand
CGATCACGGTGCTCGTTGCGGGGGTCCTGTTGGTTGGTCTCGGGTCGGTGTACGTGTCCTAACTACGACTTCATCTGACGGACAGGCCGATTACGCGGCCACCTGATTCTGATCTGTCCGATCCAGCTGCTTCTCGTGCGCAAGATGCACGCTATCCAGGAACGTCTGCAGCGGTGTCTTGCCGAAGCAGTACTTCCCGGTGTGTGTCCGCTCCGCATTGTAGCTGGCAACCCAGGCATCGACATCCACCTGCAGCTCCTCGATCGAGCGGTATAGCTTGCGCCGGAACGCGCTGGCATAAAACTCGTTCTTGATTGTCAGATGGAAGCGCTCACAGATGCCATTGGTCTGCGGGCTCTTCACCTTTGTGCGCGTGTGCTCGATGTTCTCCAGATCCAGATACAGCGCATACTCATGTGACTCGCGGTTGCCGCAGTATTCGCTTCCCCGATCCGTCAGGATGCGCAGCAACGGCACGCCGTGCTCCTCGAAGAACGGCAGCACACGATCATTGAGTGTGTCGGCCGCCGTGATCGCATGCTTGCGGTCATACAGCTTCACCACCGCCACCTTGCTGTAGGTGTCGATAAATGTCTGCTGGTAGATCCGGCCCACACCCTTGAGGTTCCCTACGTAGTAGGTGTCCTGGGAGCCCAGATAGCCCGGATGTTCCGTCTCGATCTCCCCGTGCGCGGCCTTCTCCTCCTTGGCCCTCTCCAGCGCTCGAACCTGGTCTTCCGTGAGGATCAGGCCATCCTGGGCAACGCGTGCAGACAGCGCCTTCAGGCGCTTGTCGAACCTCTCGAGATCGTTGCGCAGCCAGATCGTGCGCACTCCGGCAGGGGATACAAAGCTGCCCCGCTTACGAAGCTCGTTGGAGACGCGCACTTGGCCGAAGGCCGGCTGTTCGATGGCAAATGCCACCACCGCAGCCTCAACCTTCGGATCAATGCGATTGCGCAGGTTCGGCTTCTTGCGCGACAGCTCTTGCAGAGCCTCCTCGCCGCCGTTGTCATGCAGCTCCTTGAACCGATAGAAGCTGTCACGGCTGAAGCCCATGACCTTGCAGGCCTCGGACACGCTGCCCAGCGTCTGCGCCAGCTTCAACAACCCAACCTTGTTCCGAATGATCTTCTGCTCTCTCGTCATCTGACTTTCCTTTCGCATCTACATGCGACATGATAATGTCAGATTAA
Organism: uncultured Steroidobacteraceae bacterium; assembly: GCA_964417875.1. Lineage (GTDB taxonomy): Bacteria > Pseudomonadota > Gammaproteobacteria > Steroidobacterales > Steroidobacteraceae > ZC4RG30. Next base: position 16 of record CAYQJU010000286.1, on the reverse strand, counting down.
GTCGTAGCTAACACAC
>CAYQJU010000285.1:0-1218 GCA_964417875.1 uncultured Steroidobacteraceae bacterium | reverse complement strand
GCGAAGAGGTCACCGGCGCCGTCGCCAGCGTGTCGCAGGACGACTTCGTCCAGGCACCTGCCCGTGATGCCGCCTCGCTGATCGCCGGCAAGATCGCCGGCCTCGCGGTGACCACCCCGAGCGGTGACCCCCGCGCCGGCACCGAGATCTCGCTGCGCGGCGCCACCACCATCAACGGACCGCGCAACCCGCTCGTCCTCGTCGATGGTGTGCCGGGATCGCTGGAGTCGGTCGCGCCGCAGGACATCGAGAGCATCAGCGTCCTGAAGGACGGGTCGGCGGCCGCCGTGTACGGTTCGCGCGCCTCGAACGGCGTCATCCTCATCACCACCAAGAAGCACCAGGGCGGCGCACCGACGATCAACTACGACACGTACGCAAGCTATTCGACTCTCTACCGTACGCCTGACTTCCTCGACGCGGGCGACTACCGCCGACTCATCCAGGAGGGTTACGCCTTCGAGGACCTCGGCTACGAGACCGACTGGCAGGACGAGATCCTCCGCAACCCGCTGAGCCACAACCACAACATCACCGTGGCGGGCGGGGCGCAGAGCACGAGCTACACCGCCTCGTTCAACTACGAGGACTCGGAGGGCATCTTCCTGCGCTCCGACAACCGCGAGATGACTGGCCGCGTCAACGTCAACCACTCCATGTGGGACGACCGGCTCACCGCGGACCTGAACGTCGTCGGCCGTAACCGCGACTACTTCACCGGGCCGGATTTCAACTACATCTGGCGGCAGGCCCTCATCCGGAACCCGACCGATCGGATCCAGGACGAGGAGGGGAACTGGCAGGAGCAGGGGACCTACTTCTACACCAACCCCCTGGGGCTGGTGAACGAGCAGAACGGCGGCTACGAATCGCGCAACCTGCGCCTCCACGGCACCGTCACCCTGCGTCCGATCGAGTCGCTGCGCCTCTCGCTGCTCCTGGGCACCGAGCGTGGCAACTCCATCAGCGGTAACGCCACCACCTTCCGGCACGTGAACACCACGCAGTCGGGGCTCAACGGCACCGCCGCCCGCAGCACCAGCGCGAACCAGAACCGGATCCTCGAACTCACCAGCACGTTCGCCGAGTCGATCGACGCGCACGACTTCACCCTCCTCGGCGGCTACAGCTACCAGGACTTCATCGACGAGGGGTTCAACGCCTACACCTACGGCTTCCCGACCGACCAGTTCGGCTGGGACCAGCTCGGCTCCGGCG
>CAYQJU010000284.1:0-1236 GCA_964417875.1 uncultured Steroidobacteraceae bacterium | reverse complement strand
GACTGGTATTCGCGCCTGGACGTGATCTTCCCGCAGGTCCAGCAGTTCCTGGCGCCCGAAGCGGCGGCGCCGCGGCGCAGGAACGGCTCCCAGCCGCTCGCGCCCCGGTAGCGGACGACGCGGCGGCTACAGCTGCCCCGTGGGCTCCAGCGCCGCCGGCGCCGCGGGACGCGCCGGCGGCGTGCCGCGGCGACGCCGCTCCCAGCACCAGAACCCCCAGCCCAGCAGCACGAAGACCGCCGCCGACACGGCCAGCAGCAGCGGATCGTGGCTCACGAGCGGCGAGAGCACGCCGGCCAGCAGCGCGTTGATCACCAGCCCGGTGAAGGCCTGCAGCGACGAGGCCGATCCGCGCTGGCGCGGATACATGTCGAGGATGGCCAGGGTGACGATCGGGAACACCAGGGCGATGCCGAAGGCGTTGAGCACCATCGGCAGCACCGCCCAGGGAATCGAGGGCTGGGCCACCAGCGCGCTGTAGGCGATGTTGCCCACCACCGCCACCGCGCTGCAGGCGAAGCCGATGTCGACCAGGCGCGCGCCGCTGATGCGCCCGGCCGCGCGCCCGGAGGTGAACGCCCCGAGCATCATCCCGCCGATCATCGGGATGAAGAACCAGCCGAAGCTGCGCTCGTCCAGGCGCAGCAGGTCGAGCACGAACGCCGGCGCCGAGGCGATGTACAGGAACAGCGCGCCGAAGTTGAACGCGCCGGCCGCGGCCAGCCGCTGGAAGCGCGGGTTGAGCGCGATCCAGGCGTAATCGCGCAGCAGCTGGCGCGGCGCCGGCGCCAGGCGCGCGGCCGGCGGCAGGGTCTCGGGCAGCCAGCGCCAGGTGGCCAGCCACAGCAGCACGGTGAAGCCGACCAGGAACCAGAAGATCAGCGGCCAGCGGCCCCAGCCCAGCAGCCAGCCGCCGACGATCGGCGCGATCGCCGGCGCGGCGCCGAAGATCATCGAGACATGGCTCATCAGCCGCTGCGCATCGTCGCCGTGCAGCACGTCGCGGATCACCGCCCGGCCGACGATCAGGCCCACCCCCGCCGACAGGCCCTGCAGCGCGCGGAACGCCAGCAGGGTACCCAGGTCCGGGGCCAGCGCGCAGCCCACCGAGGCCAGGGTGAACACCGCCAGCCCAGCCAGGATCACGTGCCGGCGCCCCAGGATGTCCGACAGCGGCCCGTGCACCAGGCTCATCAGCGCGTACGCCGCCAGGTACACACTGATGGTCTGCTGCAT
>CAYQJU010000283.1:0-1237 GCA_964417875.1 uncultured Steroidobacteraceae bacterium | reverse complement strand
AACCCGATCGACCTGTGCAGAGATTCCTTCGTACGGCCTGTGTCGCAGCCGCCCTCGTCGCCGGCGGAGCCACCTCCGCGCACGCCCAGGGCATCATCCCCCTCGCCGCCGAGGTGCGCGGCGGACTCGCACTCCCGCAGGGCGACTGGAACGACAACGACGCGCTGAGCACCGGCTTCGGCTACGGCTTCAGCATCCGCATGCAGCTGATGCCGCTGATCAGCGCCTACGGCGGCTGGGATCGCTACACCTTCAACATCGACGGACCAGTCGACGCTGACGCCGAGGACACCGGCTTCCAGTTAGGCGCCCAGGTATCGCTGCCGCTCTCACTGATCACCGGGGTCAGTCCATTCGCCTACGCCGGCGCCCTCTTCAATACGACCACCATGACCATCGGGGACGGCACGAGGACATCGGAGTCCGATCGCGGGATCGGCTATGAATTGGGCGCCGGGCTGGCGTTCCCCTTCGCGCCGACGCTCACCATCACGCCGCAGGTGCGCTACCGCACACACGGGGCGGAGTTTCACGATGGGGCGGGAGGGCAGGACCTGACGGTCTCCTACCTCAGCTTCGATCTGGGCCTCCGGCTGGGCATCTGAGCCGGACCTGGCGGGCCAGCAGGGCTGACCCTTCTCCCGTCAGGCGACAGCGGACCGGTCCAGCAGGCGGGAGGAGAGGGCGATCTGGAGATGATACTCGACCCGTTCCGCGCACACGCTGCACAGATGTAGCGCGCAGCTCACCTCCTGTGACCGGCGCGGGTTCGAGAAGGACAGCCGACCGCGGGCAATCGGGTGGCCACAGTAGCCACAGCCCGCGGATGAGAGTGGATGGGATGACATAGCTTGACTCCAGCGAGGGGCGATCGGCGGCGCCAACCGCAGCGGAAAGGATGGGATCGGACCTCGACCCCCGCTGGGGCTCAAGGCAACCCGTATGCCCGGTGATAGGGCGCGCAATTGCTGGAGATTGCCTCCCGTAAGAGGGCGACAATCGGCGACAGCTGTGGAATCGCCGCGACGGAATCAGCATGCTGGAACACTCCTTTTCACGGGAGTGTATACCGCCTTCACGCAGCTGATTCCGGTGTGCACGCACCCTTCCGGCGGGGGCGGGGCACGGCTCCCGGGCAGGGTTGACGGACCCGGCGATCGCTGATACATTCAGCGCTCTTGACGCCCCGTTCGTCTAGTGGCCTAGGACATCGCCCTCTCACGGCGAAAACAGGGGT
>CAYQJU010000282.1:0-1241 GCA_964417875.1 uncultured Steroidobacteraceae bacterium | reverse complement strand
CGCGGGTGCCCGTGATGCCGGTCTGGCGCTGGAAGATGCGGTCGAAGGCGGCGCCAGCACGCTCGGCGCGCTCGTTCACTGATTCGCCCGGGCGGCTGGTGCCGGTGCTGCTGCCAGTGGCCGAGGCCTTCTGTTCCATCGCCCGGCGATAGTCGTCGAGCGCATCGAGCATCTCGCGCCGCTTGGCCTGCAGTGCGGTGACGTAGCCTTCCAGGCGCACGCGGTCTTCAGCCAGCGCGGCCAGGCGTGACTCGAGCACCGGCAGCTGCGCTTCGATGTCGATCTGCCTGCCGAGGGCGGCCTGGGCCAGATCTTCCCTGCCCTGCTCGACGGCCAGCGTCGCCTGCTCGCCCAGCGTTTCATGGCGCGCGCTTTCTTCGGCGAGCCGCTTGGCCGTCAGGTGGCGCTGCGCCTCGACGGTGCCGAGGTCGGCGCGGACATCGGAAATCGCCGCATCGATCTCGCGCACGGCCTGCGCCATGACGCTCTCCGGGGCAGCGTTCTCCACCGCATCGACCATGCTGTGGAAGCCACCGGCGATCAGCCGGCCGACGCGTTGGGTCAGGGTCTCGCTCATCGCTCACTCCTTGTCAGCAGGAAGGGAATCCTTGTCTTCATTGTTCTGTGGCGCCACGAAGCGTGCCCGTCTGGCCAGCGCCTCGGGCGCATGGCAGCCGGGAAAGCCGGCCTGTGCGAGCTGCAGCATCGATTCGGTCAGGACCATCGCACGTTCGGCGACACCGCGCTCGAAATCGCGCAGCGAACGGGCGGTGTCGTCATTGGCGTGCTGCGAGGAACCAGACAGCACGAAGGCCACCGTCTCGGGCATCCACGCGAGCACGCGCGAGACCAGCTCGGAGCGCTGCTGGAGGGCCACTTCCGCCTGGCGGATGCGCCGTTCCGGCACGGCCAGCAGGCCGCGCACGAAGTCATAGGCGGCGCCGAAGTCATCGAGCCCTTCGCGCTGCGAGCGCGCCTCGGCCAGCAGCGCACGGATCTTCTCGCTGAGGTTGGCCGCCCCGCCCACCTCGATCTGCGCCAGGAAGGTCAGGTCGTCCTCATCCAGCCGCAGTGTCACGGTCTGTTTCGCCATCGCCGCCTCGTGCCTGCATCGATGGAAGGAATCTACGCCGACCCGACCACGAATGCAATACGTTTTAATACGTTCGTTTTCTTATGTCTTAACCGGTCCCGGCCTCAGCCAGCGCGCAGAGTGGCCAGCAGGCGCGCCAGCCCGGCAT
>CAYQJU010000281.1:0-1244 GCA_964417875.1 uncultured Steroidobacteraceae bacterium | reverse complement strand
TACCCCGTCCGTGCCCATGCCCCGATGGTTGCGTTCAGGCGGCGGCGGCACGCTGCCGGCACTGGCCACGGAGGGCTCGGAATGCGCAACGCGACGGCGGGATTCACGCTGGTGGAAATGGTGCTGACGGTCGCGATCATCGCGATCTGCGCGACCGTGGCGCTCCCCGCCATGGGGCCGATGCTGGAGCGGCAGCGGGCGACGTCCGCCATGGAATCGCTGGCCACGCAGATGCAGCTGGCGCGCATGGCCGCGATCACCTACCGCCAGCCGGCGGTACTGTGTCCCTCGACCGACGGCGCCACGTGCAGCGGCGTTCCGGACTGGAGCGGCGGCTGGATGCTGTTCCTGGATGCCGATGGCAACCGCCGGCACGATCCGGGCGAGGAGATCATCCGCGTGGAGGCCACGCCCACCAGCCGGCACCTGCGGATACTGGCGACCAGGGGGCGCCCGCAGGTGCGCTACATGCCCGACGGCCGCAGCGCCGGCAGCAACGTCACCATCTCCGTCTGCGGCCGCGACGACCTGCTCCTGGGCGCCGTGATCCTCAACAACATGGGCCGGCCGCGCCGGTCCAGACCGGTCGCGCCGCAGCCCTGCCCCGGCTGAATCCGGGGCCGTTGCCGCCGCTGTCGCGACTTGCCCGTCCTCCGGGCGGCGTCTACAATCGCACGCCTGCCCGAATAGCTCAGCCGGTTAGAGCACTTGACTGTTAATCAGGGGGTCGTTGGTTCGAGTCCAACTTCGGGCGCCAGATTCCATTGACGACGAGGCCCGCAGCGATGCGGGCCTCGTGCGTTTCCGCGCTGCCGCGGCCTACCAGCACCCTGTGGTGCTCGGCGCCTTGGTTCCGGCCTGGTCGATGCTCAGCGTGCCGCAGGAATCCCCCGCCTGGGGCGTGCCTCCGCGCGGCGCCGCCGTGACCCGGTAGGTCTTGGCGCCCACGTTGTCCAGGCCCATGGTGTAGAACCGCAGTGCGTCGGGATCGCAGCGATCATCCAGCGTGCCGGCGTCCGCGCCGACATACGTGAGGGCGGTGGTGTAATGCCTCTCCATCCCCTGCGCCATCGCCGCGGCGCACGCCGCTCCACCCGCGCGCCGCGACTTGCGCACGTGCTCGTTGTAGCTGGGCAGCGCGATCGAGGCAAGAATCCCGATCACCGCCACCACCACCATCAGCTCCACGAGGCTGAAGCCCCCCGATCGGCGTCCTGCCACACCTGCGGAATGTCGCACGGTCA
>CAYQJU010000280.1:0-1254 GCA_964417875.1 uncultured Steroidobacteraceae bacterium | reverse complement strand
CGCGGTCGCTGCGCCGGCGCATGCGCTTGAAGGCCACCATGCGCTCGCTGTGGCCATAGACCAGCACGCGCTTCTTGAGCCCCTCGAGGTTCATCAGTCGATCGGAAACCGTGCGGATGAACAGGGAGAACAGGATCGAGATCAGCGTGGCGAGGAACAGCACTCCACGGCCGATCTCGATGGAGGGGACGAGGTAGAAGACGATGGCCGAAACGGCCACTGCGGCCAGGCAGGCGATGACCACACGCAGCGCGACGCCCAATGCACCGATGCGCTCGCGGATGCTGTAAAGACCGAGGGCGAGAAAGGAGACGGAGGCAGCTACCGCGAAGACTATCGAGCGAGGCCAGAGGGCGCCCAGTTCCGCCTCGATGCCGGGAACGTCGGTACCGAGACGCAACAGCGCAGCCGCCAGCATGGCGCCCGCAAACGCCAGAAATTCAACGACAACGAGAACGAGCAGGGGAACGTGAACGTGGTGTCCGAGCAGGCGGATTCGCATTGGTCTTTGACAAACATCGGCCGATCCAGTGGCGGCGATAGTTTGACAGACTCTACCCCCTGACGGCAGCGACTAGGCCGCATTGGCACCAGCGCGCCGGGATCATCGAGGTCGAAGTGGCCCGAAGCGGGTTGGCCCCTGAACTTGCGTCCAGGGGCCCGTTGCACGGCTGTTGCCCGGTGGCAGGGAGCCTAGGCGGCGGCACGCCGGCGGCGCGCGTATCCGATGCCGAGCAGGCCCAGACCCAGCAGCCCCAGCGTGCCCGGTTCGGGCACACCCACCGGGATCTGCATCAAGAGGTCCTGGCGATCGGGCCGGTTCGGATTGCTCACCAGGGCCGCCAGGCCCGTGGCCTTCGGACCACTGCCGTCCAGGCTGGAGAGCCAGTTCTGCGCCGTGCTGGCGACCTGGCTGCCGAGCGTCCCACCAGTCACCCGGAACGCGCCGGAGGTGATGTTCAGGTCAGTCGTGCCATAGGCGAGTTCCCAGAGCGCCACCTGAAACGCCGCCGCGGTCGTATCGCTCACCACCGACGCGCGGTAACGGCCCCACAGCTCCGAGATCTGGTCACCGGGATACAGCGGATCGAGCTGCTGCGCGGTATAGGGATTCGAGAACGGCTCGAGGTAGACATCCGGCTCGAGGCAGAACGTCGCGAAGCGCGTCCAGTCGTCGAGGCCGAGGTGGGCGTAATCGAGCACGAACATGCCCGCGTGCGCGCTGGTGGTGGCGCCGTTGTTCAGCCGGAAGCT
>CAYQJU010000279.1:0-1262 GCA_964417875.1 uncultured Steroidobacteraceae bacterium | reverse complement strand
CTAACAAGCAGGGAGGCGGACACCATGAAGAGCGTTGACCCTCATGAATCGCACAAACTTTCGCGGCAAGTAATCTACGCGTGCGGCGCCGCCGTCGCCATCTTGATGCTTGGGTTTGTCATTGTCGGGGTGGTCAAGGAAGCCACTTCGCTGTGGGGCAGAGGCCTTGGACCATTCCTCGCTGACGCAGCCCAGAGAATTGGCTTCGGCGCCGCCATCGCGTTGTTGAGTGCCGCTCCCTATGTGCTCTTGGTCAGGGCGGCGCTTCGACCAGGTCCGCCGCAGTTCTTTGCGACCGTCAGCGTACTTGCGCTGGCCGTTCAACTTTGGTTTACGATCGGTGCCTTGTTCTTTGGAGGAAGCTCTACCGCCTCAATCGCGGCTCTCTTCATACCCTTCTACATCTGCGCGGGAGTCGCGGCTGTCTGGCTTGCTGCGCTGATAGCGCAAAGAATTCGAGCGGCATAGTGCGTATGGGTCAAGTGCAACGCTCCGTTGTTGCAAGAGCAAGGAGGTGCATCAGTGCCGTGTCGCCTAACAAGCGCTGCAGCGAGCGGCGATTGGCATAAAGTGCTCGGCCGCGGGCGGCCGAGCCAAGAGCGCACACGAGCGCTGGCGCGCCCGCGTGCAGAAGCGTCGGCGCGCCGTCGCTGAGCTTAGTAGTTAGGCGGCGCTCCGAACGCCCCGCTTGAAGGAAGGCAAGATGAAGAAAATCGTCGCGTCGGCTGTGTCAGTGGCGTTGACGGTTAGTTTGGCGGCCACGCCAGACCTGTACACCTTGGAGGTCAGAAACGCGGTTGCTGACAACGGTGACATCGTTACCAGAACGTTTCATGAGATCGAGAGGCGTCCCACATCATCGATCGCCGAAGTGGTCACAGATGCTGGTAGCTCCATATCTGGGTTTGAATTTCTGCTGCGTGGGGTTTGCGGGGTTGCAAAGGCTCGGGGCGAGCGGTACTTCACGTTTCGACCGATCTCCAGATCTCCAATGCGCATGGAAATCATCTTCCTGAAATCGGCACCAGATCCGAGGTCCTTTGGGCGCCTCGAGCCGGGGAAGGAGGCGTTGACAACGGCAGAATGTGACTTGATTGATGGAGCTTCTCGTGCACCACGCGCCGCCTAACTTGGCGCTGCAGCGAGCGGCGTTCGGCATAAAGTGCTCGGCCGCGGGCGCTCGACAGCAAAGCGCACACAAGCGCCGGCGCGCCCGCGTGCTTCAGTGTCGGCGCGCCGTCGCTGAGCTAAGTAGTTAGGCG
>CAYQJU010000278.1:0-1263 GCA_964417875.1 uncultured Steroidobacteraceae bacterium | reverse complement strand
CAGTTCCACCCCACCGGCATCTATGGCGCCGGCTGCCTGATCACCGAAGGCGCGCGCGGCGAGGGCGGCTATGTCACCAACTCGCGCGGCGAGCGTTTCATGGAACGCTATGCGCCGAACGCGAAGGACCTGGCCTCGCGCGATGTGGTCAGCCGCGCGATGACGGTGGAGATCCGCGAGGGGCGCGGCGTGGGCGCCGATGCCGACCACATCCACCTGCACCTGGAGCACCTGGGGCCGGAGGTGATCCGCGAGCGCCTGCCGGGCATTGCCGAGACGGCGAAGATCTTTGCCGGCGTCGATGTGACGCGCGAACCGATTCCGGTGCTGCCCACCGTGCACTACAACATGGGCGGCATCCCCTGCAATTATCACGGCGAGGTGGTCAATGGCAGCGCCGCCAATCCCGACACCATCGTGCCGGGCCTGATGGCGGTGGGCGAGGCGGCCTGCGTGTCGGTGCATGGGGCCAACCGCCTGGGTTCCAACTCGCTGCTCGACCTGGTGGTGTTCGGCCGCGAGGCCGCGCGCCATGCCGCCACGGTGGTGAAGCCCGGCACGCGCCATGCGCCACTGGCTGCCGATGCGGCGGACCTCGCGGTGTCGCGCCTCGACCGGCTGCGCAATGCGCGCGGCGATCTGCCCACGGCGCAGATCCGCCTCGACATGCAGCGCACGATGCAGCGTGATGCGGCGGTGTTCCGCACTGCGTCCTCGCTTCAGGAAGGCGTGCAGAAGCTCGCCGGCATCTATGCCAGCTTCGGGCAGGTGAATGTCACCGACCGCAGCCTGATCTGGAACTCCGACCTGATCGAGACGATGGAGCTGGAGAACCTGCTGATGCAGGCCACCGCCACCATCGTGTCGGCCGAGAACCGCAAGGAAAGCCGCGGTGCGCATGCGCGCGAGGATTTTCCCGGGCGTGATGACACCAACTGGCTCAAGCACAGCCTGTGCTGGGTGGAAGCCGATGGCGCCACCCGCATCGGCTACCGCCGCGTGCATCTGAACACCCTGACCCGCGACGTCGAGTCCGTTCCCCTGAAGGCGAGAACCTACTGATGGTCCAGCTGACCCTGCCTGCCAATTCGCGCATCGAGAAGAACGGCAAGGTGCACAAGTCACCGGATGCGAAGCAGCCGATGACCTTCCGCATCTACCGCTATGACCCGGACAGCGGCGCGAACCCGCGCATCGACACTTATGAAGTGGACATGGCCGCCTGCGGCCCGATGGTCCTGGACGCGCTGATCAAGATCAAGA
>CAYQJU010000277.1:0-1275 GCA_964417875.1 uncultured Steroidobacteraceae bacterium | reverse complement strand
GCCGGGCAGGAAGTCGAAGAACTGCGAATAGCCCAGCTCGAAGCCCTTGATCTTGCCCTCGTCCAGGTTGCGCGTCCGGTTCATCTGGTACGGGCGCCCGTCGATGATCTCGTTACCCAGCGAGGTGGCGAAGTAGTCCTTCACATCCTTCTTGAATACGGTGAGGTAGACGCTGTTGGCCGGCCCGAAATACCACTCCAGCGCGGTGTCGAACTGGTTGGCGCGCATCGGCTTGAGCTCGGGGTTGCCGCCGCTGCCGCTGTAGGCCAGGTCGTCGAACCCGCACATTTCGGTCCGCAAACCGTCGCGTCGCGCGGTGGCGCACCCGGCCGCATTGGCCGACAGGGTGATCCAGTTCTGCATCAGGCGGAACTCCGGCCGCGCGATGGCCTTGGACGCCGCGAAGCGCCACTGCAGCCCGTGGTCGAAGCGCACGCGCACGTTCAGGCTCGGCAGCACGTCGGTGTAGGACGTGTTGACCTGGCTGGTGAACGCCTGGCCGTAATAGGCTTCGCGCACCTCCGGCAGCACGTCCTCCAGGTAGGAGCCGGTCATGTTCGGCATGAGGCCGCCGCCCGAGCTCTTGACGCTGGTCTTGACCACGCGCACGCCAAGGTTGCCGTCCACCGGATTGGCCAGTGCGTCGTTGCCGAAGTACAGGATGCCGTAGGCCGCCTGGGTGCGTTCGCGCTGCTGGTTGATCGCGTCGGGCGAATAGCTGATCGGGTTCCACTGCGCACCCGGGATCGTGGAGAGGGTGTCGCGGACCTGGGCGATGTCCACGAATCCGTCGCGGGCCGCCCAGAACTGGCTCGGCACGGTCGCGTCGCCGCCGAAGAAGTCGTCGAGGGTGTAGAGCGCCGACTCGGACGGGTAGAACTGGTCCAGCCACGCCACCGGCGGCCGGGTCGGATCGGGATTCTCGATCCGGTTCCAGTCGTCGCTGATCGGCTGCCAGTTGTAGGTCGTGTAGAAGCTGGTGTACTCGCGGTCGGCCACGCGCGCGCCGAAGCGGGCGATGCGCAGCCAGTTGCTGTCCGCGAAGTTGTACTCGAAGTCCACGCGAGCGGCGCGTTCGTGGCCTTCGTTGTCGGCCAGGTGGTCCATGGCCGAACGCCAGAAGTACGTGTCCTGCTGCAGGGCACGCTCCGGGTTGTCCAGCGTCACCGACGGATACTTGCCACGCAGGTCCAGGTTGATGCCTTCGAGCAGGGTCGAGGTGTGGACGGAGAAGTCGACCTGGTCGCTCTCTGCCTTCACGTACTGGAAGTCGCC
>CAYQJU010000276.1:0-1299 GCA_964417875.1 uncultured Steroidobacteraceae bacterium | reverse complement strand
GCGTCCGTTCCAAGCTTTGGTGCCTTTCGCCCTGCAGCTTTCTCGGCCGCGAGGTAGGCCGCCTCGACCGCCTTGTCGAGCCTCTGGTGCGCCTTGAGCAGAGTCGTCGGCATGGTCAGCGGGTCATATAGGTCGGCCAGCGTGCTGTCGGCGAAGTTGGCGCGCGCATCAAGGATTTCCTGGGCCGCGGCTTCGATCGCGACGCGGTGCCTGTCGTCAATAATCTCCGGCCAGGGAAAATTGTTGTAGACGATGCTTCCGGAGTAGCGATAGTCGCTCTTGAGGCGCCCGCAAATCGCACTAGTCCAACCCATGTGCATGGCAGACGTCAGTACACCGAATGCGAAGATGCCTGCATCGGGAACGAGGTAGTTGGTGTTGCTGCAGATGACGTCTGCGGAGAGGAACCCCATCGGAATGTAGCGGCGCCGCTCGGATGAGACTTCTGGCACTACGACGTAAGGCGTTTCAGGCTGGGATATGTAAAAGAACTCGGTCGCCCTTTCCGCTGCCTTTCGCGTAGGAGCCGCCGTACTGGCCTGCCGAAAGCGCCGGACCGCGTCGACGCGTTTCATCACCAGCGGCATCTTCCTCAGCTGCCCGGGCTGGATGCCGACAAGCCAGAGACACCAGCGCTCAAGGCCATTGATGAAGTCTTGGGAACCCACATAACGCTTGATCCACGGCGCTGCCGCCGGCTCCTTCGCGATCAACTCGGCTCGCTCTTCCGTTGACAGAATGAGCTGACCGTCATCTGTCGGCTTGTTGCCGTAACGCATGACCGGAACCGGCATCAATGGAGTAGATCGCTTCGTGATGACCAGGTTCGGACCTTCAACGAGATAGGGATTGATCTTCTTGACCAGCAGCTCCCGCGGCTCCCCACCAGGGTGGTCATAGTCGAACAGCCGAGGGGCTTCAAACGGCTGGCGCGAAAATCCGATGATTACGCAATGCACGGCCGCGATGCCGCGCGCCTCGTTGTTCCACCTGAATGTCCGATGCGCAAAGAAGATGTGCGTCTGCTGCACTTCGATCATGTACTGCCACAAGAGCGGAACCTGCTCGCCTTGGGTGATCGAGTTCGTAGCCACGAATGCGACCCGAATCGTTGTGTTGGCGATGAAGTCCGCCGCTTTGATGAACCAGTTGGCCACGAAGTCGAGATCGGAGCCACTCCTGATCCGTGCTGTGACCGAGGCCTGGTCGGCGCGCTGCTCTTTTGACTGGTAATGCTTTCCTCCAAACGGCGGATTCCCGAGGATGTAATCCAGCTCCCCCGCCGGCACCACCTCGTTC
>CAYQJU010000275.1:0-1299 GCA_964417875.1 uncultured Steroidobacteraceae bacterium | reverse complement strand
CCAATGTGTTCAAGCAGACGCTGACGCTGATCAAGGAATGGCAGGAGCGCGGCGCCGACATCAGCCTGACCGTGATGGGCGCGAAAGGCACGGCGTTCTTCCGCCGCCTGAACCTGCCGCTGCTGGCCAATGTCTCGGGCCTCGGTGACAAGCCGCATGTGAACGACCTGATCGGCACCGTCAAGGTGATGCTCGATGCCTACCGCGAGGGTCGCATCGACCGGCTGTTCCTGGTGCATGCGGAGTTCGTCAACACGATGACGCAGCGGCCCCGTGTGGTGCAACTGCTGCCCGTGCAGCCCTCCGACAAGGGCACGTTGCAGCAGCACTGGGACTACATCTATGAGCCGTCGGCTGCCGACATCCTCGATGGGCTGCTGATGCGCTACATCGAGTCGCAGGTGTATCGCGGCGCGGTCGAGAACGTCGCCTCGGAAATGGCGGCGCGCATGGTCGCGATGAAGGCCGCGACCGACAACGCGGGCAAGCTGATCCACGAGCTGCAGCTCGTCTACAACAAGGCCCGCCAGGCAGCAATCACCACCGAGCTCGCGGAAATCGTGGGCGGCGCGGCAGCGGTGTAAGGCCGCTCAAGAATTCCAGAGGAAGTTCAAATCATGGCAACCGGCAAAATCACCCAGATCATCGGCCCCGTCATCGACGTGGAATTCCCGCGCGATTCGATTCCGGAAATCTACGAGGCGCTGAAGCTCGTCGATGCCGACCTGACGCTCGAGGTGCAGCAGCAGCTCGGCGACGGCGTCGTGCGCGCGATCGCGATGGGCGCCTCGGAAGGCCTCAAGCGCGGACTCACTGTGACGGCCACCGGCAAGCCCATCAACGTGCCCGTGGGCAAGGCCACGCTCGGCCGCATCATGGACGTGCTCGGCACCCCGCAGGACAACCGCGGCCCGGTGGCGGCCGAAAGCACGCTGCCGATCCACCGCCCGGCGCCCTCGTTCGACGAGCAGGCCGGCGGCCAGGATCTTCTCGTCACCGGCATCAAGGTGATCGACCTGCTGGTGCCGTTCGCCAAGGGCGGCAAGGTGGGCCTGTTCGGCGGCGCCGGCGTGGGCAAGACCGTGAACATGCTCGAGCTGATCAACAACATCGCCAAGCAGTACTCGGGTCTTTCCGTGTTCGCCGGCGTGGGTGAGCGCACCCGCGAGGGCAACGACTTCTACCACGAGATGATCGAGTCGGGCGTCATCGACGCCGAGCAGCTCGAGAACTCGAAGGTGGCGATGGTGTACGGCCAGATGAACGAGCCGCCGGGCAACCGCCTGCGCGTGGCGCTCA
>CAYQJU010000274.1:0-1339 GCA_964417875.1 uncultured Steroidobacteraceae bacterium | reverse complement strand
GCCTGCCCTACCACCCCCTGTGGGACAAGGGCTACGTCTCGATCGGCGACGTGCAGACCACCCGTCCCCTGACCGCCGATATCGGCGTCGAAGAGACCCGCTTCTTCGGATTGAAGCGGGAGTGTGGGCTGCATTTCGAGGAAGAGGCGCTGTCGGGCTTGTGAATACGCCCATGGCGCGCTTCCACCACAGCCAGCGCCACCGACCTTGCATGCATTGACCCCCCCCCCCAGGTCGCGACAGGGCTGATCGGGCCCTAAGGACCGCGCAGGCTGGCTTGCGGTGAACCGGTAAAGCCGCCAATTGCCTCCCTGCAACGAAAGCGAGCCGGAATTTCCGGCTCGCTTTCGATCAATCCACTGCACGACAGTGACAGATCAGTAGAACACCTGCCAGGCAACGTTGGTCACTGCCGTCATGCTCTGCTGGGTGGCGTAGTTTCCGGACTTCCAGATCACATTGCTGCCATTGGTCGCATGCCTGAACATCACGTCCGACCTGCCGTCGCCATCGTAATCACCGATCGCGACCACATTCCATGCAATTCCAGCCGTCGTAACCGCAACCTGGTTGTTGACGTCGGCGCCCAGCCAGATCACGTTCGCACCCGAAGTGGCGTGGCGCCAGAACACATCGGCGATTCCGTCGCCATTGAAATCGCCCGTTCCAGCCACCCGCCAGTTGCGATCAGCCACGGTCTGAACCTCCTGACGGGTGGCGGTGTTGCCGCTGAGCCAGATCAGGTTCCTGCCCGCCGACGGACTCCGCCAGAAAATGTCACTTTTGCCATCACCGTTGAAGTCGTCCACGGCAGCCACGGTCCATCCACCTCCCGCGACCGTTGCCACCGCAGTCTGCGAGGCGCTGCTGCCAGAACGCCAGATCACGTTCTGGCCGGTATCGGCGCGCCGCCACAGGATGTCCGACATGCCGTCGCCATTGAAATCGCCGACGCCGGCCACCTGCCAGGCTTGGTTGCTGACCGTCGTCACGTGTAGCTGGTTTGCACTGGAGCCGGCCCGCCAGATCGCGTTGCCGCCGGTGGACGTGTTCCGCCACAGTACGTCCGCTTTGCCGTCCCCATCGAAGTCGCCGGTGCCCACGATTTTCCAAGACTGGTTGGTGACGCCCGTCATTGACTGCTGCGTGGCATAGCGGGCCGACTTCCAGATCGCGTTTTGACCGCTCTGAACGTTGCGGAAGATGACGTCGGACTTGCCGTCACCATCGATGTCGGTCCGCACGCCACCCAGCGGCACGACTGCCGCACGGAAGGTCGCGACAATGGGCATCGTCTGGTTCATGCTGCGGGCATTGTCGGACTCGTTCGCCACGCCGG
>CAYQJU010000273.1:0-1341 GCA_964417875.1 uncultured Steroidobacteraceae bacterium | reverse complement strand
GCGCGCCCGCGTGCTGAGAGGTCAGCGCGCCGTCGCTGAGCTGGGTAGTTAGGCGGCGCTTTAAGGTTATCTTCGAAGCCGAAGACCACTGGAGGCGATCACATGAACAGAATGCTCGACGCCATCGGCTCGGTACTTGCCGTCGCTCTCCTCTCAACACCCGTGCACGCGGATGCTTGGTACGTCCTTGTGCAGCACGACAGCTCCGTTGGCATAACTTACGCCCCACCGAACAGTACCGGTGGCGGAGAGCCTTATCCGTCGTTGAACCAAGCGCTTGAGGCAGTGGGCGCGGGACGCCGAGTCTCTACCATCAATCTTGGATACGTGCTGAATGGGGATCTATTGGGCATGCAAGATGACATTAGAACGATCATGGCCAGGAGTTATCCGGACGAATATGCAGCCTTACTTAGAACCCGCTCAGCTCCAGCGGCTTGGAGAGGTGAGCCTCTCCGTGCAAAACTTCAAGCTGCGATACTCAAGTCGGCTATCGTTTCGGAGATGAAGCCAACTCTAAAGAAGCACTGCCACGAAGTAGCGGACGTGAGTTTCGAAAAGCAGGTGGTCAATTTCAGATCCGGGGTTCCGCACTTCACGGCGTTTGTATGGGTTGAGATAAAGCCATGCGTCAGACAGGTGCAAGGCGCCGCCTAACCAGGCGTTGCAGCGGTCGGGAGAAACATAAAGTGCATGCCGCGGGCGATCAGCACCAACGCGCACACGGTCGCCGCCGCGCCCGCGTGCTAGTAGGGCGGTGGCCCGCCGCTGAACTTTGTAGTTAGGCGTCACAGAAGCGCTGTGCCCGCCTCAAGAGAAGGAACTCATGAACAACATAGACTTCTTCAATCGATTCGCGTTGGCGGTCCTCGAAGACTTGCACTCAGCGTTTCCTACACCTAAGGACCTGAACATCACGAGCCTTGCCGCGTCAGTCATCCCGGACGACGCCACCCATGAAGACACATGGAACATGCTTCAAAGCGGTGAAGACACAGTGCGCTTTCTCGCCGAAGAGGGGTTTCTGACCTACGGCAGTGAGTATCTTGAGGGGGGAACGTTCACTACGGCCAGGCTGACGCTCAAGGGTCTCGCCATACTCGGTTCCACTCCCGATGCCCTTTCAGGGAGCAAGCCCTTGATAGACGAGATCAAGGGTGCTCTCGCGAGCGGCGGCAAGACGGCGTCCTCGGAACTCGTGAAAGGCATAGTGCAAAAGGCGCTTTCAATCGCAATATCATATGGTTCTACAGCTGCTGCGAGCCTCTCGCAGTGACGCCTAACCAGGCGTATATGGACTCCTCCCGCAAGTAGGAAGATGGATCGAAGTTCTGGTCTTGC
>CAYQJU010000272.1:0-1352 GCA_964417875.1 uncultured Steroidobacteraceae bacterium | reverse complement strand
GATCATTTCGCGAAGCCCGACAAACTCGGGCGTGGGCTTGACCAACCCCGGCTACTACGACGTCCTCGGCCGGCGGTTCTATGCGGGCGCAACCGCGCGCTTCTAGAGTCTTTCTGACCTAGATTGAGGCGTATCCGGCGCCTCGGATGTAGTTGGCGCATTCGGCGGGAGGAAAGCGGTCGAGCAGCGTTCCGATGCGGCGCCAGGTTGCCTCGACGGTTCGTTCATTGGCCTTTCGCAGCAGCCGCTTGAGCTTGGAGAACATCTCTTCGATTGGGTTCAGATCGGGCGAGTAGGGCGGCAGGAAGAAGAGCCTGATGCCCGCTGCCTTGAGGAGCTTGCGGACTTTCGCGCCTTTGTGGCTGCCGAGATTGTCGAGAACGACGATGCTGCCCGGCTCCAACTCGGGGATCAGGAACTGCTCGACCCAGGCGGCGAAGCTTTCGCCGTTGATCGGGCCATCGAGCACACATGGCGCGATGATGCCGTCATGCTTGAGCCCGGCGATGAAGGTCAGCGTTTTCCAGTGGCCATGCGGCACCTTGTCGATCAGCGGCTCGCCCTTGGTCTCCCAGCCGTGGGTGCGGGTCATGTTGGTCTTGGCCCAGGTCTCGTCGATGAAGACCATCCGCCTTGGGTCTATCCGGCGCTGGAGCCAGAACCAGCGGGCGCGGCGGCGGGCAACGTCGGGTCGGTCCTGCTCCTTGGCGAAGAGCGTCTTTTTTTAAACGTCTTGCCGCAGCGCTTGAGATAGCGCCACAGCGTGTCGCAGCAAACGACCACGCCCCGCTCCTCGCGCAGCTGGGCCAGAAGTTCGTGCAGCGTCAGGTCTTTCTTCTGCTCGATCCGCGCCAGAAGCCAATCGCGCTCGCTTTCCAGCAGCGGGCGCATGTGGCCGCCTACCTTGCCAGGCTCAATCGACCCCCGCGTTCGCCACGCCTTTGCCCAGCGAACCCCAGTCGCCGCGCTCACTTCCAATGATCGCGCCGCCGCTCGCGCCGACAGGCCCCGGTCAAGCGCCCGGCAAAATCTTATCCGCAAATCCTGCGATAATGGCCTCATCCATGCTGGCCTCCTCACCAGTAGCCAGCTTGAATCACAAAGCTCGCGCTCTGGGAATCCCTCGCGATTCACTCAAACGCAGAAAGACTCTAGCGGAGAAAGTCGGACCATGAGCACCAGCGACCTCGCCTTCGCCTCCGCCACCGAGCAGCTCGCGCTGCTGGCCAGCGGCGAGACCAGCGCGGCGGAACTGCTGGAGCTCTATCTTCAGCGGATCGAGCGCTTCAATCCGACTTACAACCTGGTGGTGGCGTTCGACGTCGAGCGTGCCCGCCACGCTGCCGCCGAGT
>CAYQJU010000271.1:0-1354 GCA_964417875.1 uncultured Steroidobacteraceae bacterium | reverse complement strand
TCCGCCCTCCGCCCTCCGCCCTCCGATCGCCTACGAGAGCTGGACGTGCTTGATGAAGCGCCGCACCGCCAGCCACGACCCGAGCCACCCGAGCGCGAGCCCGGCGAGGAAGACGACGGCGAGCGTGATCACGGGCGAGCCGCCGGGCCAGCCGTGCGCCTGCGGCACCGCCCGCAGAAAAGAGCCGTAGAGCGGCAGCACCAGCAGGCACGCCACCACCCCGGCGACGACGCCCTGCGCGATCCCCTCGACCAGGAACGGCCGCCGGATGAAGCTGTTCGTCGCGCCGACGAGCTTCATCGTGCGGATCAGCATCCGCCGGGCGTAGATCGTCAGCCGGATGGTGTTGCCGACGAGGAAGAGCGCCGCGAACACGACGGCGAGGCCGAGCCCGATGGCGATGGGCATGAACACGCGGAGGTTGGCCTGCACCCTCGCCAGCAGCGGCTGGTTGTAGATCACCTCGTCCACCCGGTTCCAGGTCGCCAGCGTCTCGGCGACCCGCCCGAGGCTGTCGGCGTTGGCGTAGTCCGCGTCGAGCCGCACGCGGAACGAGGCCGGGAGGAAGTTCTCGTCCGGGAGCGCCCCGGCCTCGTCGCCGAACTCGCGCTTGAACTCCTCGATGGCCTCCGCACGCGAGATGTACTCGACGCCGGCGACGCCGGGCGTGGCTTCGAGCCGGAGCCGGAGCGCGTCGGTGGCCCGCTCGTCGGCGGCTTCGGAGACGAAGACCTGCACCTCGCCGATGCGCTGCTTGAGCCAGTTGGTGACCTGCGCGCCCTGCCACGCGAGGAGCGCGAAGAGGGCGATCAGCACGAGCGCGACGGTGAGCGCGCTCGTGGCGGTGAAGGCGGCGAACTTGGCCCGCCGGAACCCGGCGAGGCCTTCGCGGATGGTGTACGACAGGGCCACGGGCGGAGACGAGAGGCGATGGAGCGGACGCCCCAAGATAGCGCGTTCCGTGCGGCGCTCCGCGTGGCGTTCCGTGCGTCCGGTTTCAGCCCGCCTCGGGGACCGGCGCGGCGGCGTAGCTCCCGACGACGCGCACGGCGTCGTTGAGCGCGCCGAGGTCCGTGAGCGCGGCGGCGAGCGGGTCGGCCTCGGCGTCGCCCTCGACGTCTACGAGGTAGCGGTACGTGCCCGGCCGGCCGGAGCGCGGGCGCGGCTCCAGCCGGTAGACGCGCAGCCGCCGCCCGACGAACGCCGTCAGGCTGCGGAAGAGCGCGTTCGGCACCTCGGCCCTCGGCGCGAGCACGAGCGTCGTCTTCATCGACGCGCCGCGCTCGGGCTCGGCCCCGTCCGGCGCGATCATCAGCGACCGCGTCGCGCCCTCGGCGGCCGGCCCCCAGCGCTC
>CAYQJU010000270.1:0-1355 GCA_964417875.1 uncultured Steroidobacteraceae bacterium | reverse complement strand
TTAAGCCGAATTGCAGCGCGTAGCCGGGCACATGGCAAGCTTTTTCTGCCATGTGACTGGCGTAGCGATGCAATTTCGGCTTGAACGCATTGTTAGGCGGCACTCGCACATTACTTGAGCTTTGCCTGCAAACGCTTGGCCCGCTTGTCCAATGAATCCACGATGGACTTGCTTGGTTGGATTGGATCGAATGTTGTTCGCCATTCTTGGATCACCGCAAGCGCATCTGCGTAAGCTTTGCGGCGCTCAAGCAATAGACTCAAGCGATCTATCGGGGCGTGAAGCCGGCGGTGCGCAGACGCATATGGATCTGCCGTTGTAAAAGAACGAACCTCCGAAATGGCCTGAGTGAAAGCGAGAACTGCCGCTTCGCTATCTCCGCTCTTCTCAATCTTGAGCGCCGCCGCTACCCGCTCATCGATTTTCTCAGCGCGAGCTTCAAGTTGTGCACGTCTGTCCCAATCAGGATCGCCTTTGGTGATGCGTAGGACAACACCAACGGACTTCTTGCCAAGAAGTCGCTTGATCCAGGTTGTGCCACCACGCACCGCATGAACTGCGGCCTCGATCGGCTCGCCTTTGAGTAGTGCGTCTGCATCCCGAGCGTCCGAAGGTAGCCAGCCGATCTGCTCCCCAGATTGCGTAAGAACCTTGACTGCCCATCTGTCGTGCGGATTCGTCGGGTCGGCTTTGAGTTGCACCGGCTCATTGACACGCATGCGCCGAATGATGTCTTGGCGCGATGCGCCATCATCGTTGTTGTGGCTCTCGCCCCGGACGCCAACAAGAAAAGTTCGACTCATGTTTCGGATTCTAGGACTGCTCGATTGTGCCGCCTAACGCTTGAATTAAGCCGCGCCGCGAAGCGGCGTCGGCTTGAATGAACTGTTATGCCTCATCCGGAAACAGTGACTCATACGTTGGGTCTGCATGCTCCCACTGAGCGTCACGTGCGATGAGGTACGACCGAACATCTTGTAGCCCCACCTCTGGCGGGATGTTGACGGAGATATATTTTGGATTGGCTCCCTCATAACTGCACCCAAGGGAGACCAAGCCTTGAAGAAGCTGATCCGAAGTGTTGCCCGGAGAGACAGGCGGGTCAAAGATAACTCGGATTGTCCGGTTGCCTGACCTCTCGACTACGGACTGAAAGGTTGGCACTTGCTCTTGGGGGTCTATCGGCGCGAGCACTGTGTCTTGCCACGAAACGCCGTAGGCGTAGAACGGCGAGTTGTCCAGTTTGTAGAGGTCGTGGCCGAGCGGAATTGCCCAAAGCGTCTCGATAGATGCAACGCCATCATCGCCTGGGACGCGGAACAGAACTTTGGTTGTCGGTTCGCTGCTCATGAGGC
>CAYQJU010000269.1:0-1364 GCA_964417875.1 uncultured Steroidobacteraceae bacterium | reverse complement strand
TGTTCCCGAGCGGCGTGTCGGCACGCTCCCACTTGACGTTGTTGCCTTCGCCGAACGCGGCCGGATTGGTCACGTCCAGGGCGAACAGCCCCTTTCCGCCCTTGCCCAGCGCCCCGACCAGGATGTTCTTCGAGGGCGTCTGCTGGCGGGAGCTTACGACGATCGGACCGTCCACGAAGAAACGATGGCCGTAGTTGGGCTGGCTCAGCGTGCCGAGGTGGTGCCAGTTGATGATGCCGGGGATATAGGCGAACAGCTCGTTGCCGTTCGTGACGTTGAACGCGTGCAGCATGCCGTCGTTGGCACCGATATAGACCGTGCCTGCCGCGCCGCCCACCCCTGGCACATACGCAGGGGACGACCCGACGATGTCGCCCAGCAGATGGTTGCGGTTGCGCAGGACGCCGTCCGGCCTCGACTGTTCACGCGAACGGTCACCGGCAATGTAGGCGGCGTTGTGCTCTCCCGACAGCCCGTCCCGGGCGAGGCTTGCGAGCTGCTCGTCGGTGGCATCGTCGGGGAACACCCGCGCGGGCTGGGCAGCGGTGGTCTCCTCGAAGGACGCGGGGTCCTCGCCATCGTCGTGGAAATGGCCATCGGAGGTGTAGACCTTGCGGCCGGACGTCGGGATTCCCTTGGATGCGCACCAGCCGACCGCCGGCTGCGCGACCCCTGAACAGTCCACCGCGCTGACGCCGCCCGCGAGTGTCACCGGCTGCGAACGCAGTTCGCCGGTCCACACCCCGGACACGAAATTGGCCTGAAAGACGCGGGTCCCCGCGTCGAGCGAGGTCGAGTTTGCCGCGACGTTCGAGAACGAGCCGGTGCGCTCTTCGATTGCGGCGAGGGCCGCTTCCAGACCGTCGGCAAACTCACGCGGATTCGATGCCGCGATGAAGCGGCCGCGTGAGTTGATCGACGCATGCAGCAGATCGTCGATGCGGGGGGCGATATCCAGGACGCCACTGACGCCAGTCTGGGGATCTGGCCAACTGGCTGCACCGCCAGGCTGCCCCGGATACGGGCCGGCCGGATCAATCTCGCCCCTCAGGCCGATCGAGATACCGAACGTGACCATATGCTGCCAGTTCGCAGGATTGGCCGCGGTGGTCGGTACGTTGTCGGTCAGACCGTCGCGCAGGTCCGTCTTCCAGTAGTGCATGGCGATGTCGGCCAGGGTATTGGAATGGCTGTCAGCATATGGCGCTTCCGCCACGTAGCCGTTCGGCCCATCCGTACCATCGGAATTCGCCTGCATTCCTGCAGGCCGGGAGAAGGACTGGTTCCAGTAGCCATCCGTGGTCAGAATCGTGAAGTTCTGCCGGCACGACAGCGGCGTGACGGTATTCGACAGGTAAGGATCT
>CAYQJU010000268.1:0-1364 GCA_964417875.1 uncultured Steroidobacteraceae bacterium | reverse complement strand
TAGAGCACCATCGCGGTGAAGGCCTTGCCCAGCGCCGTCCAGGTGATGCCGGCGGCAAGGCCCCCGGCCAGCGCCGGTCCGATGCGCACGCGCGTGTTCGGGATCACCAGGTACATGGCGGTGAACAGCGAGGTGACGATGGCGAAGGGCGCAAGGCGGATCAGCTGCTGCCGCGCCTGCTGCGCCAGCGTGAAGTCCTCGGGTGTGGCGGAGGCCACGCCATCGATGGCGAGCTTGGTCAGGCCGATGACCATTGCGATCACCAGCGGGCCCAGGGTCACCAGCATCATGAACTCGATCACGCGCCGCGGGATGCTGCGCGCGCGCTCCACGCGCCAGACGAAGTTCAGGCTGTCCTCGACCTTCTTGACCGTGCTGACCAGGGTCCACATCAGCAGCAGCAGGCCCACCGCGCCCACCAGTCCGCCGCTGACGCGCTCGGCAAATTCCATCAGGCGCTCCACGATGACCGGCGCGCTGTTGCCCACCGGACGGAAGAACTCCATCAGGAAGGGCTGCATGTCGCGGTGTGCGTCGAAGGCCTTCAGCACCGCGAACGACAGCGCCATCGCCGGGATCAGCGCCAGCAGCGTGGCATAGACCAGGCCGGTGGCGCGCAGCGTCAGCTCGCCGCCGAGCAGGTCGCGCAGGATGGCATAGGGATAGCGCAGGCCGCGCAGCAGCCGCGCCAGCGCGTTCGCGCCGGCAGTGTGCGGACCGAACAGCGCGCGATCGAGCAGTTGCCAGAATTTCTGCCACATGCTCTGGCGGCGCGGCTCAGCCCGGCGCGGCTTCCGGTCCGGTCAGCCGCCGCAGCGCCTCTTCATAGCGCGCGGCGGTGTGGGCGATCACTTCGGGGGGCAGGCGTGGCCCCGGCGGCTGCTTGTTCCAGTCCAGCGTTTCCAGGTAGTCGCGCACGATCTGCTTGTCGAAGGAGGGTGGGCTTGAGCCCACTGCATAGGTGTCGGCGGGCCAGAAGCGCGAGGAATCCGGTGTCAGCGCCTCGTCGATCAGCACCAGCTCGCCATCGGGCGCCAGGCCGAACTCGAACTTGGTGTCGGCGATCAGGATGCCGCGCCGCGCGGCATGCTCCGATGCGAAGCGGTACAGCGCGATCGACACCTCGCGCACACGCGCCGCAAGTCCGCCGCCGATGCGCGCGGCTGCTTCATCGAAGCTGATGTTCTCGTCATGATCGCCCACCGCGGCCTTGGTGGCCGGCGTGAAGATCACCTCCGGCAGCCTTTCCGCCTGGCGCAGTCCCGCCGGCAGCGCGATGCCGCAGACACGGCCGGTGGCCTGGTAGTCCTTCCATCCCGAGCCGATCAGGTAGCCGCGCACCACCGCCTCGATGGGCAGCGCCT
>CAYQJU010000267.1:0-1365 GCA_964417875.1 uncultured Steroidobacteraceae bacterium | reverse complement strand
GAGATGAAGGTGCTGATCGAGCAGATGCGGGAGCAGGTGCAGAACGTGGAGTGATGCTGGCGGAGCGTGATGGCGGGGGTCGCGGGGGCCTCGCGTTCGCATCGCGCAGCGGTGGCCGGGCCGGGCGCGGGAGCGCAGCAGTGACTCAAGCCAGGGTTTTCCGGTCCAAGTCACCGACGGCCGGACGATCGCTAATAAAACCGGGGGCTTTTGTCATCGAAAGTCCGGCGACTCTTGCCCGGGGTCGCACACAGATCCCGACTGCGGCGCCGACCTACGATCGACCGGTTGCGCGCACTGCAGCGCCCGAGCCCACATCGGTCTGTCGGGCAGTGGCCCTCCGCAATACCTCCGTGTAAATCCGCTTCTTCTGCGCGGAAGAGGCATTGCGGATGAACTCCGAAAAGCCGGTTGGTTTGGTATTGATCGGCTTGCGGCTGAACATATGCATAGCCTAATTGACGCCCAAGAGCCGCTCAAGGTCCGGGCGAGACATGGTTTCCGGAATGTGATGGTCGACAAGGTCGACCCCCGCCCGGTAAAAGCGGTCGCTGTTGTCATTGTTTTTCATCAACAAATCCACATGGAGACTCGAACCGAATTCTTGCTTCAGGGTATTCACAACCTGTCGCGCCGCGAAGTACTGGTCGATAAAGGCGGCCGGAGGAATCCGTCGACCCTCAGCAGCTTCCCGTGCCTGAACGAATTTCCAGGCCAGCAAGGGAGCCTGGTACACATACAGAATCTGAACCAGCCGGCCCCTGCGCAATGAACGTTTGACGTTATCCCTGGCCTTGTTCAGGTTCGACAAAGTGCCGTCCAGAATGAAACTCTGACTCTGCTCAAGGCCATGTCGTGAATCTTTTCAACCAACACTGATATAGCCGACTGGAACAGGTGGGAATTGCTGCCATTAAAGCCCGGGAATTTCGCTCTTAGTTCATCAGGATCGATCCGGATGATCGGTTCAATGAAGTTTGCCAACAGCTCTATGGAGGCTTCTGTCTTTCCTGCCCCAGGTGAACCAGCCATGAAGACTGAAACTGGTGCCGCCTCAGGAACGAAGATCTTCGGATCCGTCGCGCGCCCGGCGATTGCCTTCTTCTCCCTTCTGGCGAATGCAATCGCCGCATCGGCAATTTCTTGTTCGTTATTCACGATGCCAATCGGCTGGAGATTGATGAGGCATCGACTGATTCCGTTTCAGCATGCCCGCCCTATCCTTTCTGCGCGCACGATAGCACCATCCGCCTTGTCTTTACTCCCGAGGGGGAGGGGCTGTACTCCCTGTAGGCATCTGCCTACCTAGAACCACCTGTAGGACCGCTCCCACCCCGCTGCTGCTGTGGCCGCCGATGGGCGAGG
>CAYQJU010000266.1:0-1369 GCA_964417875.1 uncultured Steroidobacteraceae bacterium | reverse complement strand
CCGGATGGCGACCGCCTCGAGTAGGCTTAGAGGCCGCCCTGAGTGACGGTGGCCGAGTTGCCGGTGCCGCTCTGGTTGACGAACGAGACGTTATTGCTGGTATACTGGCTGACAGTGGCCGAGTTGCCGTTGCCCGACTGGTTGATCGTCGAGTCGTTCCAGTCACCGTCTTGGGTGACAGTTGCGGAGTGGTTCGAGCCCGACTGGTCGATCCACGAGTCGTTGTTGCTTCCGCCCTGCGAGACGGACGCGAGCTGGTCGGCGCCGCGCTGAATGAACTCGGCCAAGTTCGACGAGCCGATCTGGATGGCCGAAGCAAAGTGATCTTCGCCTGAGTTCGTGCCCTGGTCGATGAGGGCCACGTTGAGGTTGCCAATCTGTTCGATATAGGCGTCCTGCTTCTCACCGCGCTGGTCGACTTCGGCTTCGTTCTGGTCGCCGGACTGAATGATCCGCGCGTCGTGATCGCTGCCAGCGCCGAGACCAAAGAGCAGCTGGTCACGGCCCTGGTCCACGTCGGCGATGTTCAGATTGCCCGACTGCGTGATCTCAGCGTTTTGCTCGTACCCGCGCTGCAAGACATCAGCCTGGTTTCCGTCACCTGTACCTTGCGTGACAAGGGCACGGTGATCGGAGCTAATGTCGCCGCCTTGATCGATGTCCGAGCGGTTATCGTCACCAGACTGGATTACGACAGCTTCAGCCAACGCGCCGCGCTGCGCAATGTCGGACTGGTTGTTGTTACCCGATTGCGTCACGCTCGCATCGTGGGCCGCGCTGATCGTGCCGCCCTGGTTGATATCCGACCGGTTGTCGTCGCCAGTTTGATTGACGAAAGCAGACTGCAGTCCCCCATTCTGGACGATGGTCGAGGTGTTGCCATCGCCAGACTGAATGACGCCGCGAACATCAGCTGTGCTCGCATCGCCGGCTTCGTTGAGCAGCCCGCTCTGCGTCACCGACGAGGCGTTCCCGTCTCCGGACTGAAGCACGTTGACGCTGTTCAGGCCAAGCCCGCGCTGAGTGATCGTGGAGCCGTTGCCGTCGCCGGTCTGGTCCAGCAAAGCGAGATTGGAACCGCTCGACTGGGTGATGGTCGAGCCATTGCCCACGCCACTCTGAAGCACGTCGGCTCCGTTGCTGTTGCCGGACTGGATGACCATCGAAGTGTTGCTGGCGTTGCTCTGGACGATGTTCGCATCGTCATCATCGCCGGTTTGCAAGACGGTCGAACTGTGGTCATCGCCGGTCTGCCGGACGTCGGCCTCGGCGTTGTCGTTGACTTGAGTCACGCTCGAATAGCTGTCGCCATCCTGAGTGACATTGGCGCGGTTGTTGTCGTCGCTGCTGCCGGTTCCGTTGTCCTGGG
>CAYQJU010000265.1:0-1375 GCA_964417875.1 uncultured Steroidobacteraceae bacterium | reverse complement strand
GCCTACGGAATGGAGAAGCCGTTCATCCTGGTGCACTCGGCGGCGCTGCACATACTCGACGACGACGAGCTGCAGTTCGTGATGGGCCACGAAATCGGCCACATCATGAGCGGTCACGTCCTCTACACGACGATGATGGCGCTGCTGGTCCAGCTGGCGCAGCGCGGCTTCCCTATCGTGGGGCTGGCGGCGCGCGCCATCCTCATCGCCCTCATGGAGTGGTATCGGAAGGCTGAGCTGTCCTGCGACCGTGCCGGATCGCTCGCGGTGCAGCAGCCGGAGGTCGGGATGCGCACGATGCTGAAGTTTGCGGGCGGCGAGACGGGGCTCACCAACCTTCCGGAGTTCATCCGCCAGGCCGACGAGTACCGGATGGGCGGCGACCTCGCCGATCAGGTCTTCAAGGTGCTCAACCTGCTCGGTGCGGATCACCCGTTCCCGGTGCTGCGCGTGGCGGAGATGCGCGACTGGTTCCAGAGCGGGGAATACGACCGGATCCTGCGCGGCGAGTACATGCGGCGCGGAGAAGGCGCCGGGCCGCTGACTGACGACCTGACCGCCGCAGGCCGCGCGTACGCCGAGGGTGCCCGGCAGACGCTTCACACCGCCGGAGACGCGGCCCGCCGGGTCGTTGATTCGTTCAGAACGGGATTCAACCGACCACCCCCCTGAAGCGAGGCGCGCTGGCCTTCGGTATGGACCTGCGCTTGCATTGCGGCCTTCCGCCCTCACCTCGGCGTCCGCGTCAGTGACGCGCAAGCTGCGGTCGAGGAGCGGGGCGGCACCATGCCGCCGGGCTTCTGCGGCGCCGCACAGCCGTGTGCACCGGAGGGCGAGCAGGAACGATGATCGAGAATCCCGTTCGTAGGATTACATGGCGGACCGCCGACGTCGCCCGCATCCTGATGATGGGCGTGCTCGTGCTGTTCCTCTGGAAATTCTTCTGGATGGTCTACTCCGCCCTGTTCCTTGGGCTGATCGCCATCCTGATCGCCATCATCCTGCATGCTCCAGCGCGCCTGCTCAGCCGCTGGATGCCCTTCCGCGTCTCCTTCTCGATCAGCGTACTCGGCTTCATAGCCGCACTCGCGGCGCTGCTCACGCGGGTAATCCCGCAGATGGTGACGCAGATGTCGCAGCTGGCGGGTCAGCTGCCGTCCGCGATGACCTACGTCGGCGAATGGTTGCAGGAGCGAACCGGAGCCGCGCTGAGCCCGGAGCTCGCGGCCAGCGTCAACGCGCAACTCGCGGAGTTCGTCGGTCGCTTCGTACCGCTGGCTTTCAACCTGATCTCCGTCTTCGTCGGCGGGTTCGCCATCCTCTTCCTGGCGATCTTTCTCGCGGCCGAGCCGGAAGTCTACCGCGACCTGCTTCT
>CAYQJU010000264.1:0-1381 GCA_964417875.1 uncultured Steroidobacteraceae bacterium | reverse complement strand
CCCTCACCCCAGCCCTTGTATGTGGCAAGGGGATGCATGATGGGCACACCAACCAGAAGGGGACGGGGCAGGCCGACCAGCCCTGGGCTGTCGGAGGCCGTGGGAGAGCAAGGTCGTCCCGTCCCAGTCCGCCCCGCGAGAGCCCGGACAGTTGCGAGGGCCGGTCTGACCGAGCCCGCATCACAAGGACGGGTGCCGTCGGGGCGCCGAAGGGGTGCGCCCGTGGAGCAGCCGACGGTAGGGATCGATGTCTCGAAGGCGGCGCTCGACGTCGCGGTCTGGCCGTCGGGCGAGACGTGGCGGGTGGCCTACGACCCCGAGGGAGTGGAGGCGTTGGTGCGGCGCATCGTCGGCCTCCAGCCCCATCGCGTCGTGGTGGAAGCGACCGGCCGGCTCGAGGTCAGCGTGCTGGCGGCGCTGGGTGGGGCCGGCCTCCCCGCGGTGCGCGTCAATCCTCGGCAGGTGCGGGACTTTGCGCGCGCGACCGGCCACCTCGCGAAGACGGACCGCCTCGACGCGCTCGTCCTCGCCCGCTTTGGCGCGCAGCTGCGGCCTGAGCTGCGGCCGCTGCCGGAGGCGGAGGCAGAGTCGCTCCGCGCCCTGCTCGTGCGGCGGCGGCAGCTCCTGGAGATGCTGGTCGCCGAGGAACACCGCGCGGGCCAGCCCGGGCTCCCCGCTGCGGTGCGCGACCAGATCGCCGTACATGTCCGCTGGCTGCGCGACCAGGTGCGGGGCGTGGACCAGGAACTCCGTACGGCGGTGCGTCAGAGCCCGCTCTGGACGCGCGACGACCACCTGCTGAGGAGCGTGCCGGGGGTCGGGTCGGTGCTGGCGACGACGATCCTCGCGGAGTTGCCGGAGCTCACGCTCATCGGCCGGCGCCCGCTCGCCGCGCTGGTGGGGGTCGCTCCGCTGAACGAGGACAGCGGGACGCACCGTGGCCGGCGACGGACGGCGGGCGGCCGTGGGACGGTGCGGCGGACGCTGTACATGGCGGCGCTCACGGCGACGCGATGCAACCCGCCGATCAGGAGTCTGTACCTGCGGCTCCTCGCCGCCGGCAAGCCGACGAAGGTCGCTCTGGTCGCGTGCATGCGGAAACTGCTGCTGGTCCTCCGTGCCGTCCTGCGCTCCGGGCAGCCCTGGTCCGCTGAAATCGCCGTCGGCTAAACACAGTTGCTCTCCCCGAGGGGGAGAGGGGGCCGGACCGGGGAGGGGTGGAGCCGATGCAAAGGGGAACTTCTCTCTGTGTCCGGGAGGGGCAGGTCGGTGTTCGCTGGCGGCCCGGGGGGCGCCCTCGTAGGATCGCGGGATGCGAATGTCCCGTCTGTATGGCCACACCCTGCGCGAGTTTCCCACGGAGGCGGAGACGCCGAGCCAT
>CAYQJU010000263.1:0-1381 GCA_964417875.1 uncultured Steroidobacteraceae bacterium | reverse complement strand
CGTGGCGGCGGAGCTCGCCGCCGAGGGGGTTGAGGTCGGCCATGAGGTGGCCGCGCACGCGGTAGGCGCGGACGAGCTGGAGCACCCGCGCCTGCTTGTGGACCCACGCCGTCTCGTCGGTCGCACCGAGGCCGGGGGTCGTGTCGGCGGTCATCTTGAGCGGCGGGATCGAGAGGCCGAGCTCTTCGAAGACCTGCTCGTAGAAGCCGTGCTCGCCGACGAGCAGTGCGCTGACGCGCCCCAGGAACTCGCCGCTCTCGGCCCCCTGGATGACGCGGTGGTCGTAGGTCGAGGTGATGGTCATGATCTGGCTGATGCCGAGCCGGCTGACCTCCTCGGGCGGCAGCGCCAGGAACTCCGGCGGGTAGCCGATGCTTCCGACGGCGAGGATCAGGCCCTGCCCCTGCATCAGGCGCGGCACGCTCATCACCGTCCCGATCATGCCGGGGTTGGTGAGCGTGACGGTCGTCCCCTCGAAGTCCGCCACCTCGAGCTTGCCGTCGCGGGCGCGGCGGACGATGTCGTTGTAGGCCCCGACGAGCTTCGGAAAGGTGAGCGCCTGGGCGTCTTTGATGTTCGGCACCATCAGCGAGCGCTGCCCGTTCCTGCGCTCCACGTCGATGGCGAGGCCGAAGTTGACCCCGGCCGGCTCGACGCGCTGCATCGTGCCGTCGCCGTCGGCGGACGGCTCCCGGCGGAAGGCGGCGTTCATCGCCGGGTACGCCTTGAGCGCCTGCACGAGCGCGTACGCGATGAGGTGCGTGAAGGACACCTTCTCCCCGCCGACCGACCGCTGGTAGTCGTTGATGAGGCGGCGGTTCTCGGCCATCAGCTTGACCGGCATCTGCCGCGCGGAGGTCGCCGTCGGGATTTCGAGGCTGGCCTCCATGTTCTCGACGATGCGGGCGGCGGCTCCGCGCAGCGGCTTCACCTCCGCCCCGCTCGGCGGCGGGCCGGCGGGCCGTTCCGGCGCGCGCGGCTTCGCCTGCGGCGGCGGCGTCGGCGTCGAAACGGCCCCGTCGCCGCCGGCCCTCGGGGCTCCGTCGCGCTCCGGCTCGGCGATGGGCACGGCGAGGTGCGGCTCGTCGCCCGAGGACGAGGCGGGCGGGAAGAACGTGGGGCCGGGCTGGTAGTCGGCGAAGAACTCGCGCCAGCGCTCGCTGACCGACTCGGGGTTCTCGAGGTACTGGGCGTAGAGGTCCTCGACGTAGCCGGAGTTGAATCCGAAGTTGCTCACAGCAGAAGCGGCGTTGCGTTAAGTAGAGAAAGAGGCCGTGCGGCGGGCCGAAAGCTACGAGGAAACGCAGACCGGCGCACCGGGATTCACCCCGCGCAACCCGAAAGGCCGCCGGGCGTAGAGGTCCGGTGAATTCTACCCCTC
>CAYQJU010000262.1:0-1381 GCA_964417875.1 uncultured Steroidobacteraceae bacterium | reverse complement strand
GCGGCCTGATGGCCAAGCCCGACGGCTCGATCATCGAGACGCCGATCACGACCAATTTCCGCGAAGGCCTGAACGTCCAGCAGTACTTCATCTCGACCCACGGCGCCCGAAAGGGACTGGCCGACACCGCGCTGAAGACCGCCAACTCCGGCTACCTGACCCGCCGCCTGGTCGACGTGGCGCAGGACCTGGTGGTCACCGAGCCGGATTGCGGCACCGAGGAAGGCCTGACGATGTCGCCGCTGGTCGAAGGCGGTGACGTGGTCGAGGGCCTGGGCGAGCGCGTGCTCGGCCGCACCCTCGCCGCCGACGTGCTCAAGCCCGGTACCGAGGACCTGCTCTATCCGCGCGGCACGCTGATCGACGAGGACAGGGTGCGCGTGCTCGAGCAGGAAAGCGTCGATGAGGTGCTGGTGCGATCGCCCATCACCTGCGCCACCCGCTATGGCGTGTGCGCCAACTGCTATGGCCGCGACCTGGCGCGTGGCCGCCTGATCAACATCGGCGAGGCCGTCGGCGTGATGGCCGCGCAGTCGATCGGCGAGCCCGGCACGCAGCTGACCATGCGTACCTTCCACATCGGTGGCGCGGCGTCGCGGGCGGCAGCCGCCTCCAGCGTCGAGATCCGCAACGAGGGCACGCTGCGCTTCCGCAACATCAAGTCCGTGCAGCACGAGAAGGGTCACCTGGTGGCCGTGTCGCGCTCGGGCGAGATCGCCGTGGTCGATGCCTTCGGCCGCGAGCGCGAGCGCTACAAGATCCCGTACGGCGCCATGATCAACTCGAAGGAGGGTGACAAGGTGACCGGCGGCCAGGTGGTCGCGACCTGGGATCCGCACACCCATCCGGTGATCTCCGAGGTGGCCGGCTTCCTGCGCTTCCAGGATTTCGTCGACGGGCTGACCGTGACGAGCCAGGTCGATGAGGTGACCGGTCTTTCCTCGATCGTGGTGCTCGATTCGAAGCAGCGCGGTGGCAAGGAGCTGAAGCCCACCATCAAGCTGGTGAATGCCAAGGGCAAGGAAGTCACCTTCGCGAACACCGAGATTCCGGCGGTCTACAACCTGCCGACCGGCGCACTGATCAACCTCAGCGACGAGGCCAAGATCTCCGTCGGCGACGTGATCGCGCGCATTCCGCAGGAGTCCTCGAAGACCCGCGACATCACCGGCGGCCTGCCGCGGGTCGCGGACCTGTTCGAGGCGCGCAAGCCGAAGGATCAGGCCATCCTCGCGGAGAAGTCGGGCACCGTCAGCTTCGGCAAGGAGACCAAGGGCAAGCGTCGCCTGGTCATCACCAGCGGTGATGGCGAGAAGTATGAGGAGCTGATCCCGAAGTGGCGCCAGCTGAACGTCTTCGAGGGCGAGCAGGTGACCCGCGG
>CAYQJU010000261.1:0-1383 GCA_964417875.1 uncultured Steroidobacteraceae bacterium | reverse complement strand
CTAGGACAACAGCCAGGAGGGCGGCGGCCAGGAACGCTACGCGGCGCCTGAGTTCACGGTTCGGTCTCAGCACCCTATGCCCTCGATCCATCGAACGGAGTTATGGATGGCGAAATTGCAGTGGCAAAAGGCACGGCGTGGGTGAAGGTGCAATTCATTTCAGCAATCCGCTTTGTGCTCTGCTCGTCTCGTGCGCCGGCAAACAGATTGCATCAATGG
This sequence comes from uncultured Steroidobacteraceae bacterium, assembly GCA_964417875.1. Lineage (GTDB taxonomy): Bacteria > Pseudomonadota > Gammaproteobacteria > Steroidobacterales > Steroidobacteraceae > ZC4RG30. The sequence continues at coordinate 1,164 of CAYQJU010000261.1, read as the reverse complement.
AACGTGCCGTATGCGCAGCAGGTCCGCTACTAAGCATGGTTGGTGACATTCCGCATTGGCGAGTATGCCGGTTGGACGAGATCGACGGCAGCGTCCGGAATGTCCACTTCGGCGCCCTCCGCCTGGGTAGGCTCGACGAGCGAAGCATGCGGTGTCGAAGACGCCTACGGCAGGCTCTTCCGTCACCGGGGGTCATGTCTCTCGTCTGAAGTGTCATCTATGTCCCGGACCGCAAGGGTCCCGGCCTTGGCTTCCCAGTGGCAAAGACATGCGCCGCATCATTTGCACTCACGCTCTCCGAAGAGCGTCGCCAAGTACCTGACAAAGTCAGGTTGAGCGTTCCGCACAATTCCACAATTGTATGGCGGTCGGAAAGATGGTCCAGCCAGGTATATCTCACTGACCACAGCGAAGTACTCGCGCCCATTCGACAGAAAGTACGCCGCCTTGTACTCAGGCGGATACGTCCCGTCACGGAGCGCCTCTCGCAGTGCGCGGCCGACGGGCGGAGTTGGCTGGCCAAGAACCTGGCGGTGGTACGCATGAAGGAGTTCGTGCAGCAGGATTGCACGATCCAGCGGCCACTTGCCAGGGCGGGCGCGAATCACCCATTCGCCGCCAATCTGGGTGTATTGGCCATTCATCCCAGTGAGTGACGGATCAATAACAATTCTTACGGAGCGGAAGAATGACTCAATTTCCCCGGGCAGTTTCGAGGAGGCAAGAATGGCGATCTGATGGCGTAGATTGTCTAATGTCTCGGCTTCCTGAGACTTCGGCGCCAGCCTTGTGTCGACCTGATAACCAGCGACGTCAACTCCAATAGTCGCTGCGGCCGCCGTGGCATTAACGCTGATGCTCCAAAGAGCAACCGCGCACAAAGCTCGGAGCGATATCTTGGACTCAAGCACGACGCATCTCCTGTCGCCTCCGGTGAAGACCAGGAGCGTCGAGCAGTTGCCACGCGGTGGCCTTCAGCATCCGCGCCACCTCCAACCCCCCGCTGAAGGAGAGCCGTCAAGGCCTGACTCCATCTATCGGCCGAAGACAATACACCTCAACCGGGTGAGAAAACCTGGGACTACCAAAGTTGGGGGAGTTGGGTTGTCGCGACGTTCCCCCGCTCCTGAGTAGCAGTTCGGTCTAGAGTCTGACCCCGACGGC
>CAYQJU010000260.1:0-1385 GCA_964417875.1 uncultured Steroidobacteraceae bacterium | reverse complement strand
CTCACGGACCTCTTCTCCTACGGCGTCACGCTCAAGTACGTCCGCGAGAGCACCTTCGACCTCGTCACCCAGACCGGGCTCGTGGACCTCGGCGTCTACTACGCCGTCGGGACGACGGGGGCCAAGCTCGGCGTGGCGATCCGCAACTTCGGGCTGAACGGCCGGCCCGGCGGCGAGGTCGAGGTCGCCCACCCCGACGGCTCGTCCGAGGTGCTCTCGAGCTTCGAGCAGATCACCCCGCCGACGACGTTCCTCCTCGGCATCGCCTACGACTTCTTCCGCACCAGCGACCAGCACGCGCTCACGCTCGCCGGCCAGCTCACCAACCCCAACGACAACGCTGAGCGCTTCGACCTCGGCGCCGAGTACACGTGGAGCGACCTGCTCGTGGTGCGCGCCGGCTACCAGTTCGGGATCGAGGAGGCCACGGTGCCGAGCCTCGGCTTCGGCGTGATCGTCCCCGGCATCGGCCCGCGCCTCCGGCTCGACTACGGCTTCAACCACCGCGACGTGCTCGGCAGCGTCCACCGCATCGGCCTCGACGTTCAGCTCTGATCGGCTCCGCGCCGGTCCTCCCCGCGATGACTCGCTCTCCCATGACGCTCCGCGCTCCCTTTTTCCTCCTCCTGCTCGCGCTCGGCCTCGCCGGCTGCGACGTGTTCGGCTCCAAGGACGACGCCATCACGGACGAGATCTTCGACGAGGGCGAGACCGATCCGACGCTCGTCGAGGACGTGGGCTACGTCGCGCTCTCGCCGTTCTTCACCCAGACGATGCCCGGCGCGCTCGACGCGCCGACGGACGTGGCCGTCGGCTACGACCGCTTCCTCTACGTCGCCGACCGGCAGGGCCTCCACGTGCTCGACCTCGCCGGCCGTCCGCAGGCGTTCGTCGGGGAGATCGGTTGGACGGACGAGGGCGGTGCGCCGGCCACGGACTCGGCGGGGGTGGAGATTCCGAACGTCATCCAGCCGCTCCGCGACGTCACCTCCATCACGCAGGACCGCCGCCTCGACCTCTACGTCGCCGCCCGCCGCGACACGACCATCGACGGGCGGACGTGGGACCTCCCCGTCGTCTACCGCATCCGTGGGTTGACCACCGGGACGCCGCGCGTCGAGGACATCATCTGGCACCCGTTCGACGACGCCTCGCGCCGCTTCCAGGCGCGCTACCAGAACCCGACGGACGAGCTGCGCGACGACCAGGTCGTCTTCACCGGCATCGGCGTGCTGCCCGACAACCGCGTCTACATCACCCGGCGCGGCCCGGTCAACTCCATCGCCGACGGGCGGCCGAACACCGTCGTCGCGCAGAACGCGCTGCTGCTCTTCACCGCCGAGGGCATCAACACCGAGTACATCAACGCCCTCGGCCCGGTGACG
>CAYQJU010000259.1:0-1385 GCA_964417875.1 uncultured Steroidobacteraceae bacterium | reverse complement strand
CAGGTGTGAGGGTGCCGGATTGCAGTCGGCCCAAATTTGCTATAAATACACATAACATTTATAGCAAATTGATAGTTGGTCATGAAGCTTCCTGTCAAGGCGCCACAACTATCTGATTTCCTTGGGCAAGACAGCGCCAGGATGGCCGCTCTACTGCGGCGTGGAATTGGTCCCGAAGTCAACGGCGTCTATGAGCACTGGGATCACGTCAGGCATTTGACCCCTCCTGCGGGGCTGGATGCGGAAAGCTGGTGGGCTGGCATCAAGCTGGCCCGGGCGGGCCTGGAGCGCCCCATTCCTCTGTCCGACAAGCAGGGGCAAGCCTTCACCGTGTCCCTGACAGGCAACATGCAGCGGCAGCTGCACTTCCTGGACCGCGAGGCAGCCGGTGCGATCCAGGCCAGCGGCCTGGTGGACGAGGACACCACCAGGAAGCGATACCTGATGCGCTCGTTGATCGAGGAGGCGATGACCTCCTCGCAGCTGGAAGGCGCGTCCACGACGCGGCAGATCGCCAAGGAGATGCTCAGCACCGGCCGCACACCGCGCGACCGCAGCGAGCAGATGATCCACAACAACTACGCGATGATGCAGTCGCTGCGGCGGCGGCAGGAGCGTGCACTCAGCATTGACCTGATCCTGGAAATCCATCGCGAGCTGATGCACGAGGCGATGGACGACCCATCGCAGGCGGGGCGGCTGCGGACCGCCGAAGACAACATCGTGGTCCAGGATCGGCTCGACCCGACCATTGTCCTGCACGTCCCGCCCCGCGCCGTGGAGCTTCCGGAACGCCTGCAGGCCCTGTGCGACTTCGCCAACGCGAAGGACGAAGGCGAGTTCCTGCATCCGATCGTCCGCGCGATCGCCATTCATTTCCAGATCGGCTACGACCACCCTTTCTGCGATGGCAACGGACGGGCGGCCCGTGCCCTGTTCTACTGGTCGATGTTGCGATCCGGCTACTGGCTGAGCGAATACATCTCCATCTCGAGCGTGCTCAGGAGGGCCCCGGCGCCGTACATCAGGTCCTATCTCCACTCCGAGAGCGACGGGACCGACATGACCTATTTCGTCGCCCATCAGCTGGACGTCATCATCGACGCCGTGGAGGGTCTGCGTGGCTACCTGGCCCGCAAGGGCGAGGAAAGAAGCCAGGCCGAGTCCCTGCTGCGTCCCGGCTCGCCCCTGGGTGCGAAGCTCAACCACCGGCAGCGCGCGCTGCTGCTGCACGCCATCCGCAACCCCGGCAGCGTCTACGGGATTGCCGGTCATCAGGCGGCCCACCGGGTCACCTATCCCACCGCCCGTTCGGACCTGCTGGGACTGGCCGGGCTTGGACTGCTCGACCAGCACCGGAGCGGCAAGGCGTTCGTGTTCACCCC
>CAYQJU010000258.1:0-1395 GCA_964417875.1 uncultured Steroidobacteraceae bacterium | reverse complement strand
GATTTTCGCATGCGCGCCGGGTTTCCCCAACTCGGGGCCGGTGCGAAGGCGCGGCGCGTGGCGCCGTTGCATAGGCGACGGCACGTCGGGCCGCGGCCGGTTGCGCCATTGCCTCAGCCTGGATGCCCCAGCTCGATCGCCACCCGATCGCGGCTGAACACAGCGTCTTCGCGACACCGTGCGCCAGGGTCGCACCGGCGTCCGTGCACGCGGCCGTGGCGCGCGGCTGCCTAACCTAGGGGCATGAGGACATCCAATTGCACCATCGCCCCGCCGCTTCCCGCTGAGAAGGGGCCTGCCGAACAGTTCCTGGCCTTCGTCGCGCAACCCGACTTTCCCTGCGTGGGCTCGAAGGCCGCGCTGGCCCGCGACGCCATCGAGGTGCACGGGCTCGGTCGCATGGGCGACCGGGCCAACGACGCGCCGCTGCTCGACGCGCTCGCCGGCTTCGGCGGGCGGATCGACGCGGCCGGCGAGGCCGACAGCACCGTGCGCTCATGCGTGGCCGTGTTCGCGGGCCCGTGCGACGCCGACGAGCAGCGCTTCGAGGCCATGCTCTGGTCACAGCTGCAGCGATTGCACGACCTGGACGTGCGGCGCGGCCAGGGCTGGGCCGACGGGGTGAGCCGCGATCCCGACGATCCGCGCTTCAGCCTCAGCCTCGCCGGCCATCCGTACTTCGTGATCGGCCTGCATCCCGGTGCGTCGCGGCTGGCGCGCCGCTTCGCGCGGCCGGCGCTGGTATTCAACTCCCACCGGCAGTTCGAGCGGCTGCGGGCGGACAGCCGGTACGCGAAGATGCAGGCCGCCACCCGTGCGCGCGACCTGGCGCTGCAGGGTTCGCTCAATCCCAACCTGGCGGACTTCGCCACCGCGCCGGAAACCCGGCAGTACAGCGGGCGCGCAGTCGCACCGGACTGGACCTGTCCGTTCCGCGCGAGGAGCCAGGCATGAACGCGCACATCGTCGCCGACCGCTTCGATACCGTCCGGATCGCCCCGTGTTCGGGCCATGCATTGGAGCTGGAGACGGGCGACGAGCTGGTGGTGATCGACCCGATGGGCGAGCAGGTGAGCGACCTGACCGCCTTCGCCCGCGCCGACACCGCCGAATACCTGTCCTCGGGCCGCTCGATCGATTACGCCGCGAAGCTGTGGCTGACCACCGGCGACGTGCTGTATTCCAACCGCAGCCGTCCGATGTTCTCGATCGTCGAGGACACCTGCGGGCGGCACGATTTCACGTTGACCCCGTGCTCGAAGGAAATGTTCGAAAGGCTCTACGGCGAGAACCCGGGGCGCCCGGGTTGCGAGGGCAACCTGGCCGCGGCGCTGGCGCCGTGGGGCATCGGCCGCGACCGGATCCCGGTGGCCTTCAACATCTTCATGCGGGTGG
>CAYQJU010000257.1:0-1395 GCA_964417875.1 uncultured Steroidobacteraceae bacterium | reverse complement strand
GGATCGAAGTTCTGGTCTTGCGGGCGGTGCTTGCAGACGTATATCCGGCATCTGAAGTGGGATCACGTTGTCCCGTGCCGACATGGGTATCTGCGTCACCACGGTGCCAATCGCTGACAGCGGCCTTGGGCTGGCCGGCAGAGTTAACGGCATCACGCAGTGTGGCTTGTGCCCGTTTGACCATGATGGGCGATCAGTCTTCCTGGCAAGCAAAGGATTGATCAGGCATTTGGCGAGTGCGGGTCGTTCAGGCCCGCGCCAGACGTGCCGGCATGTAGGGCTCGCAGCTTCTGAGCACGGCGAAGCAGATACGTGCCAGCTTGTTGGCCAGTGCGCAGGTCGCCTTGTTGTGGTGGGCGCGCTGCGCCACTGCCAGCGCCCAGCATCGCAATGGATCCAGCGGCCGCTTCAGTCGCTGCGCCATGCGGGCCGCATTGAGCACGGCCCGTGCCCCATGGGTCAGCAGCATGCGCAGGTATCGGTCGCCACGCTTGGTGATGCGACCCAGCCGTCGCGAGCCTCCCGAGGAGTGCTCCTTTGGTGTCAGCCCGAACCAGGCGGCAAAGTGCCGCGCGTCCTTGAAGTGGCTCACGGACCCGCCGGTCGCCGCCACCATGGCGGTGGCAGTCAGAAGCCCGATACCCGGCACAGACAGCAGCTGCTGACACGGGCTGCTGGAGCGGGCGATCTGGGTGAGCTCGCGCTCGATCTGGCCAATGCGCGCATCCAGCTGGCGGACTTCTTCGAGCAGATCTTGCAGCACCTGGCTGAGCGCCTTGGGTACCTGCTCATCGTGCACGAGCGCTGCGATCTGCTGCAGGCCGGACTTTGCGCCCTCCGCCACCGGCAGGCCAAACTCCCGACACAGACCGCGCATGGCATTGATGCGTGCAGTGCGCGTGGTCATCCAGCCGGAGCGCACCCGATGCAGCCCCTGCAGGCACTGCTGTTCGACGCTCTTGACCTTGACCGGGACGATCTCGCCGCACCGAGTCGCTTCAAGCAGCGCTGCGGCGTCGGCCGCATCGGTCTTGTTGCGTTTGACATAGGCACGCACGTAGCGGGCGGGGAGCAGTTTCACCGCAATGCCACGCTCCTGCAGAGCCCGGGCCCAGTGGTGAGCCGATCCGCAGGCCTCCATGACTACAGTCCCGACAAGCCTGTTGTCGAACCAACGAGCGAACTGCGCCCTGGAGAGCCGGGCGGTGTGCACGATGCGCCAGTGGCGGTCGGCGATAGCTAGCTGAAAGACGTTCTTTGCCAGATCCACAGCAACGGTCGTAGCATCCATGGTACGGACTCCTTCCGGTTATGTAGTGCTGACAACCCACACCACATGAGAGGCCAGCTGGCACAATGATGCCGAATACAGATCGGGAGGAGTCCATCCCATCA
>CAYQJU010000256.1:0-1397 GCA_964417875.1 uncultured Steroidobacteraceae bacterium | reverse complement strand
AGCTGGCTCAGCGCGCGGTTGTGGTCCAGGCGCAGCATCGCGGTGAAGTTCTTCGACGGCAGGTCCGGCGCGGACTTCATCGCGATGTAGGCATTGGTATTGGCCGGGTTGCCGACCACCAGCACCTTCACGTTGCGCGAGGCGACCTTGTTCAGCGCGGCGCCCTGGGCGGTGAAGATCTTGGCGTTTTCGAGCAGCAGATCCTTGCGCTCCATGCCCGGGCCACGCGGGCGCGCGCCCACCAGCAGCGCGTAGTCGGCGTCCTTGAACGCGACTTCCGGATCGTCGGTGCCGACCATGCCGGCCAGCAGCGGGAACGCGCAGTCCTCCAGCTCCATCATCACGCCCTTGAGCGCGGCCTGGGCCTTGTCGATCGGCAGCTCCAGCAGCTGCAGGATCACCGGCTGGTCCTTGCCCAGCATCTCGCCCGAGGCGATGCGGAACAGCAGGGCGTAGCCGATCTGGCCGGCGGCGCCGGTGACTGCGACACGGACGGGAGCTTTCATCGTGGGGTCCTCTTGCGAAAAAGTGGAAGGCGGGTCAGCGCGCGAACACGCGATAGCCCAGTGGAGAGAGCGATTGGTCGAGGGCGTCGGGATCGAAGCCGCGGATCACCCGCTGGCCGACGATGGTGACCGGGACACCGCGTGCGCCCAGCGCCTGCATCGCGCGGTCGCCTTCCGGCGTGTCGACGTCGAGCAAGCGGTAGCGCACGCCGGCGCGCTCGAATTCGGCCCGCTGCCTGATGCAGTAACCGCACCACTCGGCGGCCAGCATGACCACGCGTCCGTCGCCGGTGGAATGGCGCGGATCGTCGACGTGCAGCGGCGGCGCGGCAGGTTCGCGAAAATGGAAGAACGCGCCCACCAGTCCCGCCAGCACCAGCAGCACCAGGACCCGCATCGTCGGGGCTCAGGCCGGTTCCGCGACGACGCCGCGGACGTGTTGCGGAGGCGACGGCAGGTCGCGGCGTGCGCCCGGCTTGGCGCGGCCCATGAAGCGGGCGGATTGCGGCATCGCGGAGGCTCTCGTACGGGGCCGGGCGACGGACGCCGGGGCCGTGGTGCAGTGCGGAATTCTAGCATGCGGGCCGCGACGATCCGGGGCGCGACGACCGTGGATCGGGAGTCGCTGGAGGACGGCGATCCAGGTGGATGCGACCCGAGGCCCGCCCTCCCGACCGTCCGACCAGGCGCAGCGCGACTGGCGCCCGGATGGCCCGCACGGCAGTGCCCTCCCCCCTCCTCTGTTGCGGAGAGAGGCGCGGCGCGCCGTCGCTGCGCTCAGGCCGCCAGCACCTTGTTCCACTCCGCGACGCGGTCTGCCTGTGCGGCCAGCGCCGCATCGGCGTCGCCCTCGATCTTCACCGATTTGATGGCGTCGCCCTGCTTGACCGC
>CAYQJU010000255.1:0-1401 GCA_964417875.1 uncultured Steroidobacteraceae bacterium | reverse complement strand
TCGGCGGCAACTTCTCGGCGCGGCTGATGAGCACCGTCCGCGACGAGCAGGGGCTGACCTACGGCATCGGCGCGTCGCTCGCGGGGATCCGGGTCGAGCACGGCGGGCACTGGCGGATCTCCGTGACGCTCAGCGGCGACGCGCTCGAACGCGGCATCGCGGCGACGCTGGAACAGGCCCGCCGCTTCGTCGAAGGCGGCATCACCGAGGCCGAGCTGGAGGAGAAAAAGACGACCATCGCCGGGACCTACAAGGTCGGCCTCGCGACGACGGGCGGCCTCGCCACGGCGCTCCTCGCCAACGCCGAGCGCGGCTTCGACGTGGCCTATCTCGACGACTTCCCGGCGCTCGTCGAGCAGCTCAGCCTCGGGGAGGTCAACGACGCGATCCGGCGGCACCTCGACCCCGAGGCGCTCCACGTGACGGTGGCGGGCACCCTGCCCGAGGACGGCGCGCCGGGGCTGTAGCGGGCGGGAGGAACGCCGCCCGCCGGTCTTCGTGGAACGAGGAGCCGCCGGACCCGGCGCTCGGCACCGTGCCCGGCGGCTCCTCTCTCTCCATCCTATCTCAGCCTACGCCCGTCATGGAAAACCCGACGACAGTGCTCAACGATTACCTCACCGACATGCATGGTGTGGAAAAGCACATCATGGAAGCCCTCGAACGCCAGCTCGAAGGCGGCGACCTCGCGAAGTTCCCCGAGGCGAACCGCGTCGTGACACAGCTCCACGACATTCTGAAGCGCCACGGCGACGCCATCGCCGCCCTGGTGCAGCGGCGCGAGGGCGGCGACCTGAAGATGACCGTCAAAGACGCCGTCACCGGCGCGCTCGGCTTCATCGCCGGCCTCTACGACAAGGTGCGCGAGGACAAGGTGTCGCGCATGATCCGCGACGACTACACGGCGACGAACCTCGCGGCGATCTCGTACCACATGCTCCACACGACGGCGCTCGGGCTCAAGAACGACGAGGTCGCGAGCCTCGCGCTGCGCCACCTGAAGGATCTCACGCCGGTCCTCGTGGACCTCTCGAAGGTCGTCTGCCACGTCGTCGCCAGAGAGCTGGCCGAAGAAGACAAGGTGTTCGACGGGACGGTCGGGCCGCAGGCCGTGCGCAACACGCAGGAGGCGTGGGCCGGCGAGCACGTCGGAGCCTGAGTCCTCGCCCGCTGGAACGGAAGAGGGCGGCGCTCCGCGATGGAGTGCCGCCCTCGTTTTATGCCCTGCGAGCCGTCAGCGGATGATGATGACGCGCTCGTCGTCGAGCCGGGGGCCGGGGTCCGGGCCGAGCTCGGACTCGGGCCGGTCGGCCGTCGGCATGAGCCAGGCGAGGAGGAAGTAGACCGGGATCGCCATGCCGCTGCCGGCGATGAGCGCGATCACGAACGCGATCCGCACGA
>CAYQJU010000254.1:0-1403 GCA_964417875.1 uncultured Steroidobacteraceae bacterium | reverse complement strand
GGCGTGCCGCACGAGATCAAGGGGCAGGAGGTCGTCGCCTTCTGCGTCCTCGCCGCCGGGCACGCGCCGAGCGAGGCGCTTCGGGCCGAGCTGGTCGGGCGGATCGTGGACGCGCTCGGCAAGCCGCTTCGGCCGCGCGAGGTGAAGTTCACGGCGGCGCTTCCGAAGACGCGCAACGCGAAGGTGATGCGCCGCCTCATCCGCGCCGCCCACCTCGGCCTCGACCCCGGTGACACGTCCAGCCTCGAACACCCGGAGACGCTCGACGCGATCCGCGCGGCGACGTAACGAAAAACAGGGCGGGAAGCCGGAGCCTCCCGCCCTGCCGCCAGGGTTGTCGTGTAGCGCCGGGCGCTAGTAGTGGATGTCGCGCCCGCCGTACGTCTCCCACTCGCGGGCGAAGTACTCGCGGTCCTCGTCCGTGCGCGGGTGCGCGCCGACGACGATGCCGCCTTCGTCGATCCCTTCCTCGTAGGACTTCGCGCGTTCCTCGGGGATGCCGGCTCCGATGAGCGCGCCGACGACGCTGCCCGCCGCGCCTCCGGCTCCGGCCCCGGCGAGGGCTCCGGCCAGCGGCCCGGCGACGGCGAGCCCGAGGCCCGGAATCACGACGGACGTGCCCACGGCCGCGATCGCGCCGAGGATGCCGCCGATGGTGCCGCCGGTCGCGGCTCCGGCTCCGGCCCCTTCCAGCGCCTTACTGCCTTCCTCGATCTCCACGTCGTCACGGTCGTAGTACCGCTTGCGGGTGTCGTCGGACATGAGGACGTTGATGTCGTCGTCGGTATATCCCCGGTCACGGAGCGAGCGGTACGCGCGGTCAGCGCTTTCGTCGTCGCGGAACATGCCGGTTACGATGGGTCGGTCAGCCATGGGATTCCTCAAGAGGTGATAGTCAGAAGTGCAGAAGAGGTGCGCTCATACGATGAAAACCGGCGCTCCGAGGTTCCAGTCCTCCTCGGTTTTCATCGCAGAGCCCGTCTGTCCGCGCGTAGGCACTACGAACGCGGGCAGGCGCACACGAACGCGCGTTCCCCGGCGTTACCTTCGAGCCCTCCATCCTCCATCCGTCCCCGCTTCGATGCATCTGTCCCGCCTGCTTTTCCTTTTCGTCCTCGTCGTCTCGATCACGGGCTGCTCGGCCTCGCGCGACGTGGCCGCGCCCGCGGCCCCCGCCCCGCCGGTCGTCACGGCCTCGGACTCCGACGCCGACCCTGAGCGTGCGGACGAGGCGGAGTCCGTCGTCGGGTTCTCGGGCGTAGCGCCCGAGCAGTGGCTCCACCTCGACGAGACGGCCGACCGCGTGCGCGGGATCAGCCTGAACCGTGCCTTCGAAGCGCTCGCCGGCCGGCAGCCGCAGCGCGCCGTCGTCGTCGCCGTGATCGACTCCGGCGTGGACACCG
>CAYQJU010000253.1:0-1406 GCA_964417875.1 uncultured Steroidobacteraceae bacterium | reverse complement strand
GGCCGTAGCGGTCGCGGCGCAGGAACAGCCGGCTGCGCACCCGCTCCTGCAGGCCGAGCACGCCGGTGGCCAGGCGCTGCAGCTCCTCCGGGCTGGACTGGAACAGCTCGTCGCGCGGAAGGGTTTCCAGGATGTGCTTGAGCGCCCGGCCGCTGTGGCCGGTGGGCTCGAGTCCGGAGGCTTCCATCACGTGCGCATAGCGGCCCCGCACCAGCGGGATGTCCCAGGGACGCCGGTTGTAGGCGCTGGAGGTGTACAGGCCCAGGAAGCGCTGCTCGGACACCGCGCGCCCGTCCGCGTCGAAGCCGAGCACGCCGATGTAATCCATGTAGCCGGGGCGGTGCACGCTCGAGCGCGCGTTGGTCTTGGTCAGCACCAGCGCCTCGGCGCGGCCCTCGTTGCTCATCCGGTGCGCGGCCAGCGACTGCAGCGGCCGGCCGCCGGCGTCGCCGTCGCCGCGCAGCAGGCCCAGCCCGCTGCCCTTCACCGGCACCAGCAGCTCCTGGCCGCCGCGGCGGCGCAGCTGGTACTCGCGATAGCCGAAGAAGGTGAAATGCTCGTCGGCCACCCAGTGCAGGAACTCCTGCGCTTCGCGGCGCCCGGCCTCGTCCAGCGGCATCTCGCGCCCGGCCAGCCCGTCGGCCACTTCCTGCATCTTGCGGCGCATCGCCGGCCAGTCGCGCACGATGGCGCGCACGTCCTCCAGCACCTCGACCACCGCCGCTTCCACCGCGGCCATGCCTTCGGCGTTCTGGCGGTCGATCTCCAGGTGCATCACCGATTCGGTTTCGCCCTCGCCCACTGAGAGCAGGCGGCCGGTCCGGTCGCGCGCGATCCGGATCACCGGGTGGCCCAGCACGTGCACGTTCACGCCCATCGCGGCCAGGGCCATGGTCACCGAATCGACCAGGAACGGCATGTCGTCGTTGACGATCTGCAGCACGGTGTGCGGCGTTTCCCAGCCGTGGGTGCGCAGCGCCGGATTGAACAGGCGCACCTGTGCGATACCGGGCTTGCGCCGCTGCATGAACTCGAGCAGGCCGGTGGCCAGTGCGGCCCAGCCCTCTGCGCTGTGCAGCGGCAGCTCGTCCTGGCTCAGGCGCCGGTACAGCGCGCCGGCGAAGGTGCCGGCATCGGCGTGCGCCGACTTGCCGGCGCGCCTGCGCACCGCGTCGAGGATCGGCGCGAGGGCGCTGCCACGGGCATCGGCGGACCGGCCGCTGCCGGCGGCTTTGCGGACCGTGGCCCTTGTGGAACTAGAGCGAGTCATGTCGGTGCGGCTCCGGATGCGAAAAGATGGTTACTGGTTCCATCGGGACAGGGGCGGCGTCCGCTTCGAGCCGGACGCCATGCCCTGTCGACCGTGGATCGCGTAAAGCAAGCCCGACGGCCCGCAGGAGAGCCGG
>CAYQJU010000252.1:0-1407 GCA_964417875.1 uncultured Steroidobacteraceae bacterium | reverse complement strand
GGAAGCGCGGACCCGCGTATGCCTGACGCAGGCTGCGGTCGAGCGGCCGCACTTCGGGGACGGGGAGCAGGGGATCGATCGAGTGAACGTGCTCGCGCACGGCGGCGGCCAGGGGCCCGACCTCCCCGCTGGCCCGCACCATCAGCGTCATCGACGGCCAGCCGAGCTGATTGTTGGGCAGGAAGAGGACGGGCGTGGGGTCGCTCTCCAGCGCGACGTCCTCGTAGTCGCCCACGACTCCCACCACCGTTTTCGGGGTGCCGCGGGTCCCACCCCAGTACAGCCGCTTCCCGATCGCCGCCTGGCCCGGCCAGAGCCGCTCGGCCAGCGTCGCCGAGACGATGGCGACCTGCGGCGCTGGGTCCCGATCCGCGCTCTCGAAATCGCGCCCCTCGATCAGCGGGATCCCCATCGTCCGGAAGAATCCGGGGGTGACCGCACGCCAGGCGGCCTGAAGCAACCCGCTCGGCCCGACCTCCGCGGCGCGTTCCACGGGTGTCACGTCGTTCACCAGGTTCCAGCCGCTGAAGGGATCAATTGCAACAGCGGCGGCCGATTCCACACCGGGCAGCTCGCCGATTCCCTGCGTCAGCTCCTCCATGAAGCCGACCTTCTGCCATGGCTCACGGTAGGCCTCGCCGTCGAGTTGCAGCGGCACCGCGACCACGTTCACCGGATCGAAACCGGGGTCGGCGCGCTGGAGGGCGAGGAAGCTGCGCATGAGGAGGCCGGCGCCCGTCAGCAGTACGGTGGCGAAAGCGATCTGGACGACGACAAGGGTTGCCCGTGCCCGCAGGTGCGCTGTCGGCGTTGATCTCGATCCGCGCAGCACCACGCCGATCTCCTGGCGGGCGGCGGCAAGAGCCGGGGCCAGGCCGAAGGCGGCGGCCGTCACCAGCGCGAGCGACAGGGCGAAGGCGACCACCCGCGGATCGATTCCCACTTCGTCGAGCCGCGGGATCCCCGCCGGGGCACGCACTCGGAGCAGGTGGAGCGCCCAGGAGGCGGCGAGCAGGCCCAGCAGCGACCCGGCCACCGAGATGATCAGGCTTTCGGTGAGGAGTTGCCGCGCGATGCGGCCGGGGCTCGCGCCGAGGGCAGAGCGGATGCCGACCTCCACCTGGCGCGCGCTGCCCCGGGCCAGGAGGAGGTTTGCGAGGTTGAGGCAGCCGATCAGCAGCAGGCAACCCACCGCGCCGAAGAGGACCAGCATGGTGCCGCGGAAGCGCGAGCCGACCAGCCAGTCGGCGAAGGGCTCGACGCGCGCTCCCCACCCCGCGAGGGTCGGATCGTGGTCGGCGAAGGTGGCGGCGATGCTCGCCAGGTCCGCCGCGGCCATCTCCGGAGTGACTCCGGGGCGGAGCCGGCCCACCAGCTCCAGCCAGTGGTCGTCCCGTTCGCTTCCGG
>CAYQJU010000251.1:0-1417 GCA_964417875.1 uncultured Steroidobacteraceae bacterium | reverse complement strand
TAACTACCAATTAGATCCACCGCACCCACCCGATATCGCGACAGCCCCATAGCAACCCAGGCATCCCATCTGCTCCGCAGACCTGATCACGGTGACCTCCACGCTTATGCGACACGCCGCTCCACCGCGCATCTGCGACATGTCCACTCCCAGATCCGGCCATTTCTTCGTCTTCTCCGGATGACCCTCCGACTATACGACGCCCGCAAATCCCTCGCACGCGTTGCAATCTCAACCGCCCAGGCCCACCCATCCCCGCCAGGCTACGACCCAATCCTCCGCCCCTGACCATCAAACAAATGCATCCGCTCCGCCGCCAGCTCCAGCCTGACCGGCTTGCCCACCCTCGGCCGCTCCCCGCTTCCCCGGACCCGCACCGCAACCTCCTGCCGCTCCCCGATCCGCGCATGCACCACACACGCCTCGCCGAGGTCCTCCACATGCACCACCGTCGCCTCCAGTCCCGCATCCCCGATGGTGATGTCTTCCGGCCGTATCCCCAGCGTCCTGACCGCGGCCGCGCCACCCTCAGGCATCCGCACCCGCCCGCCGGATTCCAGCACCGCCATGCCGCCATCCTCCACGCCAGCCACCTCCAGGAAGTTCATTCCCGGACTCCCCAGGAACGCCCCCACATACCTCGTCGCCGGCCGGTGATACAGCTCATGCGGTGCACCGACCTGCTCGATCCTGCCGTCCTTCAACAGCACCATCCGGTCCGCCAGCGACATCGCCTCGGTCTGGTCGTGCGTGACATAGACCATCGTTGCGCCCAGTGACCGGTGCAGTTCGGCGATCTCCAGTCGCGTGTGCGCGCGCAGCGCCGCATCGAGATTCGACAGCGGCTCATCGAACAGGAACACGGCAGGCTCGCGCACGATGGCCCGCGCGATGGCCACGCGCTGACGCTGTCCGCCTGACAGCTGAGCAGGCTTGCGATCCAGCAGCGCCTCGATCTGCAGCATCTTCGCCACGCGCGCGACGCGCGCCTTGATGGTCTCGCTCGATGAGCGTGCCATCTTCAGACCGAACGAAATGTTATCGCGCACGTTCATGTGCGGATACAGCGCATAGGACTGGAACACCATCGACACGCCGCGCTCGGAGGGCGGCAGGTCGGTCACATCCCGATCGCCGATCAGAATGCGCCCGGCGCTGGCGTTCTCCAGCCCCGCGATCATCCGCAGCAGCGTCGACTTGCCGGATCCGGAGGCGCCGACGAAGACCACGAACTCGCCACTCTCTATGCGCAGGTCCAGTTCGCGGATCACTTCGGTGCTGCCAAACCGCTTGGCCACATTCTGCAGATGCACGGATGCCATGTCTTGCGTCTATCCCTTCACTGCGCCGGCGGTGAGTCCGGCGACCAGCCGGCGCTGGAACACCAGCACCAGCACGATCAGCGGCACGGTCACGA
>CAYQJU010000250.1:0-1434 GCA_964417875.1 uncultured Steroidobacteraceae bacterium | reverse complement strand
TTGCCGGCGCGCTGATGGCGCGGGCGGCGGTGATTGCCGAGGCGGCGCTGAAGGAGGGCGGCGGTTCCGACGCGACCTTCTATTGCAGCAAGCTCATGACCTGCCGGTTCTATGCCGAGCAGGTGCTGCCGGAGGCTGCGGGCCTGGCGCGGGTGGTGAAGGGCGGTGCGGGGAGTGTCGCGGAGGCGCCGGTCGAGCTGATCTAGATGAACGTGGCGCACGGCGATGCGTCACCGGTCTGGCCATGGAAGGGCAGGAAAAACAGGGGGGAGGTTCATCATGCCGAAGCTCATCGCTCCACTGGCGGCGGGACTGGCCGTCGCCGTCATCACTGCCGGCTATCTGTGGCAGCAGCTGCGCGCCGAGCGCGAGCTGGCCGCTTCCTGGCAGCAGCAGGTCACTGAACTGCAGGAGCATGTGGCGCAGCTGGAGCGAAGGCTGCAGCGGCCTGCTGCAAGCGATCGGCGTCCCGCTCTGCAGCCACAGGTCGCCGTGGCGTCTCCACCGCCAGGCAGCGCCGTGACCACGCCGGCCCCGGCGGCTGCAGTCGGCGTGCGGATGGCAGACTCCGCGGCGCGGAACAAGGCATGGCTGGCCATGATGTACCCCGACGTCGAGAAGGTGCTGGATCTCACGGCCGAGGAAGCAGACGCGCTGGCGCAGCTGCTGGGAACCATCCCGTCCGATGCCGCCGTCCAGGCGCACCTCGGTTCGAAGGCCGGGCTGTGGCAGGAATACATGGTCACGGTGGAGGCGCGTCGCCGCACCTCCGAACTGCAACAGATGCTGGCGCGCAGTTCCTACCCGCTGAGCGACCAGCAGGTCCAGCAGCTGGTGCCCACCATCGTCGCCGAGCAGCAGCGCACCGCCCAGGAGGCCAACGCGCGCGGCCCGCGTCCTTCAGATCCACGCGCGCGGCTGGATTTCGACGAGGAATCGCTGAAAGCCACCGAAGCGCGCTATCGCCGCATCGTTGCCGCCGCGCGGAACTTCATGTCCACCGAGCAGGTGGCGCTGATGGAAAGCTCCCAGAACCGTCTGCTGGCCACGCAGAGAGCGAACCTGCAGGTGCAGCGTGCGCAGCTGGAAGCCGGCGGCAATACCGCGGCAACATGGTCGCAGCAGTATGCGGTTCCGGCGGAGGTGGTCGGGCCGCCGGTGGTGGCCGGGGGGAATTAGCGCCACCCGCATACAACCTGTGCGGCGCCCCTGCGAGTCCGGCCTCCGTTGCCTCCACGATGATGCGCTAGCGCGGCGGGGGCAGGTCAGCGGGTGAGGAAAGGCTGGGCAATGTTGGCTCGGCCTCCGCGTCGATCGCGGCATCGGATCGCGGGGCGGCAGGAGGAGAAGGAACCACGGCCGCCGCAGGCGGCGGCCACTGCGACGGCCACAGCATCGCGCCCGCCAGCACGAACGCCGCGGCGGCCACCAGCA
>CAYQJU010000249.1:0-1458 GCA_964417875.1 uncultured Steroidobacteraceae bacterium | reverse complement strand
CGAAGCCCGGGCGCGCGATGGTCTTCGTGACCGCGCCGCGCAGCACCCAGTCGCCTTCGGTGTCGTAACGCAGGTGCAGGCCCGGCAGCACGCTCGTGTAGGCGCTCGACGCGGACGAGGGGCTCGTGGCGAGCACGCCGTCCTCGTCCAGGTCCACGCTCCAGCCGGTGGCCTCGAACCGCGTCCGCTCGACCCGCGCACCTGCGATCACGCGCAGCTTGCCCACGTCCACCGTCGCCATCAGGTAGCCGGCGAGCACGTCCTCGCTCGCAGTGTAGTCCTCGACCAGCGAGATCAGGGTGTTCTCGGCCACGTCCTGCGGTCGCGCGCTGAAGGCGTCGCGGTTGCCGCGCAGCCAGTCGCGCATGGCGGACGAGGACAGGCCCTCGCCGAAGACGCCGTGACGGAACGACGGCGACGCGGCGGTCCAGTCCGCCGGATCGATGTCCGGCCCGCGGCGGAACTCGGCCTCGTCCACGTTCACGTCCCGGTCGCGCCAGCGGCCGAGCAGTCCGGCCTGCCAGGTCGCCGACCCGCCGGTCCAGGTGAAGTCGAACTTCGCGCTCAGCGCCTCGTCGTCGACCTGCTTGGGCGCGATGACCAGGCGGTCGAGGCCGTAGCCGGCATTGCGCAGCCAGGCGTCGCCGCCGGCCGGATCGATCACGTCGAAGGACGGGATCGCGCCCGGGCCGAGGCGGATCTCCATGTCGTCCTCGCCCAGGTACTCGAAGCGCATCTCGACCTCGTCGTCCACGCGCTCGCGCACCTTGGTGTATCCCAGCTGGTAGTTGAACCGCGCTTGGCCGACGCGGTTCATGCCGCCGGCGCTGGCGGTGAAGGTGTCCTCTTCCTTGGTCCGGTAGCGCAGGCGGCGGCTGAAGTCGTCGGCCGCAATGCCCTCCACCCGCCAGCTGTTGCCGTCGTAGCCGACGATGTCACCCTCGCCCAGCGGAACGATGTTGCGCTGCCGGGTCTCGGCGTCGGTGAAGTCGGTGTACAGGGTGCGCAGGTAGTACCGGCTGTCGTTGCCCGGGCGCCAGTCCAGGTTGAGGTTCAAGCCCTTGCGCTCGCGGTTGATCGTGTACTTGCGCTGCTGCATCTCCAGCGGCAGCAGGCGCTCGCCAGCGACGTCCTCGAACTGATCGTCGTACTCGATCTCGACGTTGTCCGATTCGTAGTCCCGGTCCTGCCAGCTGACGCCGAAGGCGACGCCGAAGATCCCGCCGTAGACGTCGCTGAAGTTGAACGCCGCCTTGGGGCTGGTCTCGCCGCTGAGGGTCTGGTGGCCGGCCTCCGCCTTGAACCGCATGCTGCGCCCGTCGCGGTCGAAGGCCGACGCCGACTCGACCATGATCGTGCCGCCCAGCGAATCGCCCGGCATGTCCGGTGTCGGCGCCTTGACCACGGTGAGGCGCTCGGTGGATTCGGAGGGAATCACGTCCAGCGGCGCGGCGCGGC
>CAYQJU010000248.1:0-1460 GCA_964417875.1 uncultured Steroidobacteraceae bacterium | reverse complement strand
GCCCCTGCCCAGCGACTGCTGCGACAGCGGCTGCGATCCCTGCGTGCACGACAGCCACGCCGAAGCCATGGACGATTACCGCCAGCGCCTGGCGCGCTGGCGCGAACGGCATCCGGACGCGGGCGACGCGGGGCGATGATCCTGCCCGCCTGGGCGCGGGATGCCGTGTCCCTGGGCGCGATCACCGCGCCGTTTCCCTCGGCTCTCCCCTCCGATCACAATGGCGACACTGCGCGGCGGGCACGCTGGCGCTGCCGGATGGTCCGGCCCGAGCAATGGAGAGTCCGCATGTCGCCGTCGCATTCCATGCCACGCCACCGTCGGCGCCTGCGCGCCTGCCCGCGACGCGGCATGCTGCTGGCCGCGCTGGCGCTGGCCGCCGTCGGCGTGCAGGCGCAGGAGCGGGCCCAGGTCAGCGGCGACCTGCGCATGGGCTATGTCGCCTCCGAGACCCGCGCCCGCAGCGGCGCCGAGTCCGATGCCGACAGCCTGCGCGCGCGCATCCGCCTGCGCCTGCGCGGCGAGCTGGGCGGCGGCTGGCACGCCAGCGGCCGCGTCGCCGCGCGGCTGGACAGCGAGCAGGACGACGCCGAGTTCTGGATGCGCAGCTACGCACCGGCCCCCTCCGGCCTGGAGGACGGCCAGGGCACGATCGACGAGGCCTACCTCGAGTACCGGCCGGACGACGCGCCCTGGAGCCTGCGCCTGGGCCGCTTCCAGGCCGCCTGGGGACTGGACGACGTGATGAAGAAATCGCTCGACCAGAACGACAGCTCCAACTTCGACATCACCTGGACCGACGGCGCCTGGCTGCAGTGGCGTGCGAACGAGGACTGGACCACCCACCTGGTGCTGCGCCACAACGATCGCCGCGGACCGACCGGCAGCCTGCGTCGGCCGCTCGCGTTCGATGACGGTGGATCGCGCGTGGGCCTGCTCGCCGTCGCCGAATCGAAGACGCCGATCGGGCCGCTCGTGCAGCGCGTGGTCACGCTCAACTGGCTGCCTTCGTCGCTGCATCCCTACGGCGTTGCCGACCCCCGGGTCGAGGACTATTTCGCGGTGACCGCCAAGGCCACCGCGCAGTGGCCGATGGGCGCCGGCGGCAGCACGCTGCGGCTCGGCGGCGAGCTGGGCTATGCCCCCAACACCCCGCGCCGCGAAGCGATGGGCTCGGGCACCGGCAGCGCCGACGCGCTGTCATGGCAGGCCTCGCTCAACTTCATGGACCTGCTGCCGGACCATGACCTGGGCCTGGTCTACGGGCGCGTCGCCGACGGCTGGCTGCTCGCCGGCGACTTCCGGCCCAACGACACCCTGGCCGAGGTGCGCTGGGTCTGGCACGCCAGCGACACCTGGCAGCTCGACGCGCGCCTGCGCCACCGCGAGGAGATCGACCTGCCCGCCGCCGCGGCACGCCCGCGCCGCGACGACGACCTGTACGTGCGCGCCACCTGGCG
>CAYQJU010000247.1:0-1463 GCA_964417875.1 uncultured Steroidobacteraceae bacterium | reverse complement strand
GCCTGGTCGTCACCAATACGGCGGCCTTCCCGATGCCGACGGCCAAGCAGATGCCCTGGCAGATCGCGCTCGGCCGCGACTACAACATCGGCGAGATCGTGATCCGCGGCTTCAACGCCTTTTCCGGCGGCGCTTCGCGTTTCGGGGTGGAGCGCAAGATGCCGCGCGAGGTGCGGCGCGCCTACGTCGCGCCGTACGACACGTGGAAGAACCGCATCGCCACCGTGCGCTTCATGCAGGACATCCCGCTTTCGCCGGCCGATCGCGCCTGGCCGCTGCTGGAGGCCGCGGGCAAGGCGCTGCCGTCGTTCGCCGACCGCCCCGCCTTCATCGGCTGGGGGCTGAAGGACTTCGTGTTCGACCGGCACTTCTTCGACCGCTTCCGCGCCGACCTGCCGCAGGCACAGGCGATGGCGTTCGACGATGCAGGGCACTATGTGATGGAAGACAGGCACGAGGTGCTGGTGCCGGCGATCCGGGCCTTCCTCGACGCCCACCCATTCTGACGGAGTCAATGCCATGGCCAGTGCCGCCCAGGTCACCGCCCGTTCCACCGCCACCGACTACATCGTCGAGCTCTCCGATCCGGCCGGCCACCGCTGGCAGGCCGACGAGCCGGTGTCGCTGGGCGGCGGCGACACCGCGCCGGATCCGATGCACCTGGTGCTGTCGGCGCTGGGCGCCTGCACGGCGATCACGCTGAAGATGTACGCGGCGCGCAAGCAGTGGCCGCTGCTGGACGTGGAGGTGGCGCTGGAGCTCAACCCGGACGGCAGGCCGGACGCCGGCAACGACATCCGCCGCCGTGTGAGCCTGGTCGGCGACCTCGACGCGGCCCAGCGCGAGCGCCTGCTGCAGATCGCCAACGCCTGTCCGGTGCACAAGCTGCTGGCCGGCGAGATCCGGATCGATACCGCGCTGGTCTGAGCCAACCGGTGCCCGGCCGCGCTCAGGCCGCGATCGGCGGGGGTAGTGCGGGCGGGGGAACGCCGCCGTCGTCGGGCTGGTCGTCGCCGCCGGGATTGCCGTGGCGGTCGTTGGCCGCGGCCTCGCGCCAGATCCAGTCGGCCGTGGTCAGCGGCGGCAGGCCGAAGGCGATGCGCGCGCTGTCGCACTGGCGGCTGGGTTGGCCGAACTCCCAGGACGCGGCCACGTCGCGGCAGGCCTGCGGCCGCACGGGGTGGATGGTGCAGCGGGAGCGGCGGCCGATCTCGGCGTCGAGTGCGATGCAGCGCACGTCGCTGCCGCCGGCGGTGCCGCGCATGGCCAGTTCGTGGCTGCGCAGCGGCACGGTCAGTTCGCGCGGCACCTGGCCGCCCAGCGCCGGCTCGGCCTCGGACCAGTGGAAGCTGACGCGGTAGCGGGCGCAGCAGGCGCCGCAGCTCAGGCAGGGGTGGGGCATGGCGCCGGCGCCGCGCGGAATCGGAGCGCGATTCTTTTCCACGGTGCGGGGGGTGCGCAAG
>CAYQJU010000246.1:0-1480 GCA_964417875.1 uncultured Steroidobacteraceae bacterium | reverse complement strand
CGCCCATGCCGGCCATGATGTCTTCGCCCTTCACGTTGTCGGTGAAGGTGATGGTGGCCTTGCGGGTGTGCGGGCGCGACTCGGTGCCGATCTGCAGCTCACCGTGCAGCATGATCCACTCGGTGGTGAGTTCGACGTCCGCATCGTTCGAGAACACCAGCCTGCCGTCGATCGACAGGCCGTTCAGTGCCGGCGGGCTCACATCGAGCAGCACCTGCTGGTCCTTGGCGATGGTGACCTTGTCGCCCTCGCGCGGCACCTGCCGGTTCGGCCAGGTGGCCGGGTCGGACCAGCGCATCGCGGGCGAGCTTTCCTGCGCCTGCGCGGACGTGAATGCGCCGGCGAGCAGGAAACTTGAAAGTCCCGTCAGAAGAATCAATGAGCGATATTTGTCTCGCATGGCATCAACCCCTGCTTGAAAATGGATGGCCCCGGAATTTCCTTCGGGCGCCCAAGGATAGCGCGACCTCCCGGGCCCATCCACACCGCGGGCACCCGGCGGCGCCATCCCGATCCGCAGCGTCTCGTTATTCCGGCCCGGATCTTCCCGGCGGTCATTTCGCAGCCATCGGCACGGCATGCGAAAAAAAGGCCCCCGATCTTCCGATCGGGAGCCTCTGTTCATCCGGTCAGGATGACGCGTTCTAGCGGCTGACCTGCACCGTGGTGCTACCACCCAGGCCAAGCGGACCGCTGTCCGGCGAAACCACCTTCACCCACAGCGCATTCTGGTCCTTGAACCAGGAGGTCTCACTGGCCTTGCGCAGGGCATCGAGGCTGTCCTTCATGGAACCGGCGGCTGCGGTGCTGAAGCCCGGCAGCTCGAAGATCACCCACGAGCCCTGGTCCAGCTCAGACAGCCGCAGCATCACGTCCGGACGCTCGGTGGTCAGCCGGATCTCGGTGCCGGCGCGAACGTTCGAGCCACCGGCCACGATGGTGTGGTCCCGGCCATTGCGGCTGAGCGTGATCGGCGGCTGGGCCGGCGCACCACCGAATCCGCCACCGCGCCGCGGCGGCGCGGCACCCGGGCCAGCGGCACCGGGAGCACCGGGACCGGCGGCAGCGCCGGGACCACCCGAGCGTGCCGCAATGGCACCACCGGGAGCGCCGGCGCCCGGGCCGGGCGCACCGGCGCGCGGAGCGGCACCGGGGCCACCGGCACGCGGTCCGCCACCCGGCGGGCCGGCGAAGCTCAGGCGACCCACGTCGCCCCTGCACACGGCGGCATTCCAGCTCGGCTTGATCTCGCAGGCCTCGGTGTCGGTGGCGACGCTGTCGTTCACGCCGTCGTGGATCAGGATGTAGGCATTGGGACCGGCGCCCAGCGAACCATCCTTGTCGCGGATCACCGAGGTCTTGTAGGCCTGGCTGTTGCCATTGTCATTGGCCCACTTCGCATTGCCTTCCATCGTCGGGAAATACGCCGGCTTGGCATTCTCGAACTTCACCTTCTCGATGGTGTTGTTCGAGCTGACGC
>CAYQJU010000245.1:0-1484 GCA_964417875.1 uncultured Steroidobacteraceae bacterium | reverse complement strand
TCGAAGCGACCTCTGATTGTTCTGATCGGTGCGTGGCAGGCGGCCCCCTGCATGTGATCGGACGCAACCGCTGGGATCGATTCGAAGGGCAAGACTGCAGCTCTTTACACGGCCTTGTTGCAAGCGATGCTGATGCCTGCGGGCCAAGATACCAGTCGCATACGGTGTCCTCATTCGTTGTTCGGCCATCGCCACGCCGCGGATGATCGTTCCGCAGCCTGCTATCGCGATGCCAGCAAGTTAGCCAGGTTCTCACCGTACTCGGTCCAACCTCTTTGTCGATCTTTGCGTCGCGTCTTCCTCAGGATTCTTGCGCCGCGCGCTCAGCGCCTCATGCCGTTGCCAGCGGATGGCGCTGCCAGGCGTCCGGATCGTAGTGCTCGCCCTTGGCCAGGATCGCCCAGATCATGCGCAGGTGCTTGTTGGCAATCGCCACCAGTGTCTTGTGGTAACCAACCCGGCCACGCAGTGCCACGATCCATTGCTGTAGCCGCGAGCGCTGATGGGGCGGTCGCTTCAACGCTGACTGCAGGGTTGAGCGTGCCCCTTGTGTGAGCAGGCCACGGATATAGCTGTCCCCTCGCTTGGTGATCCTGCCCAAGCGACTCTTGCCGCCAGAGCTGTTCTGGCGCGGCACCAGCCCGGCCCAGGCCGCCAGCTGACGTCCGTTGCGATAGTCCCGGACATCCCCGACTGTTGCGACCACGGCGCTGGCAGTGAGTGCCCCAACCCCTGACAGCTGCTGGATGCGCTGGGCGGCATCGCTGCCCTGTGCGTGTCCGTGGATGCGCGCGTCGCATTGCTCGATGTGCTCTTCGAGCTGTCGTAAGTGCTCCAGGGTCTGCACCAGCAAGGGCTTGAACAGCTCCGGCAATCCCGGCTGCTCCGCCAGTTCCGGCAGCCTGCGTATCAGCACTGTTGCCGATCGACCGGCCCAGATCCCGAACTCCGCCAGCAGACCGCGCGTACGGTTCAGCAGCGATTTGCGCTCTTCCATGTAGCCAGCCCGCGCTCGATGCCAAGACAGGATCGCTTGCTGCTCGACAGACTTCGGGGAGACAAAGCGCATGGTCGGCTGCACCAGCGCCACCTGGATCGCTTCGGCATCGTTGCGATCGTTCTTGGCTGCGCGGCTCATCCGGAACGGTGCCACCAGTTCGGGGGCCATCAGCTTAGGGCTATGACCCATCGCCCCCAGCACCCGCACCCAATGGTGCGCAGAGCTGCAGGCCTCCATCCCGATCACGCACGGCGGCAGGCTCGCCGCCCAGGTCTCGAATGCACTGAAGGACAGCTGCTTGCGCAGCACCACGGCTCCGACCGCGTTGGCTCCACACACCACGATGACGTCCTTTGCCAGGTCCACGCCCACGGTAGTAATCTGATCCATCAGAGTTCCCCTTCGTTCGGTTTGATTGAATGCATACACACCTCAATCATGGCACTTCGATGCCGATATCCGGCGAAGGGGAACTCCCTTGTAT
>CAYQJU010000244.1:0-1485 GCA_964417875.1 uncultured Steroidobacteraceae bacterium | reverse complement strand
CGGCACGTCAATGGGATTGCCAGAGCGCCAGCGAATCGACCGTCATCGTCGCGCCACCAGCCCCCGAGACCAGACACTCGTAGTTATAACGGGCGAGCGGCCCATCCCCGGAGCCGGTATCCACCGTCCCCTCCACCTTGTAACCCACGGCCGGCTCGGGCTGAACCCGCGAGGCAAACGGGTATCCGGCAACGGTCGTCCGGGCGCCTACCGCCTCGCGACAGACCTGCTCGGCCGCGTCACGGAGCGCCAGCTCCGCCGGGTCCGGTCGCACCGCGCTGTCGCACGTGGCGTAGACGATGAACAGGACGAACGCGGCAAGCCCGACCAGCCAGAGTGGCCGCCGGCGCTGGCGTACGGCCGTCACTGGGCCTCCGGGGCGTGCAGGGCGGCACCCAGCTCAACCAGGCGACGCGCCACTTCCTCACGGGAGGCCCGGCTCAACTGCCCGCCTGTGAAGAGTGTCTCCTCGCTGACGTCGCGGACGCAGTAGTCCGGCAGGTCGATACGCATGAGTGCGTCGAGGTCCGCCGTCTCCACCTCGCAGAGGACGAGGCCGGCCAGCTCTCCCTCGAAGACGTCGATCGAGAAGACGTTTCCTTCGTGAAAGTGGTAGTGCCGCACCTTCCGCAGGCGATCGCCGGGTAGCGCCGCGATGAACTCGTACTCCATCGGCGAGAGGGGGATGGAGCCGACGAGCTGCTCGTACGGCGAGCCCGTCACCAGCTTTTTGGTGAGCTTGATGAACTCGCGTCCGGTCGCCGAATCTGTGAGCGTCCGAAGCCGCAGGTGGGAGTGGCGGATGTAGAGATCGTCGAAGCGCTTCGAGAACGGCTCCACGAGGTCGCGCCAGCGACCGTCGGGCTCCACGAGGAAGCGGCGCTCGTACTCGGGCCGGGTGTACCGTTCCGGCTCGGGGGAGAGCAGTCGCGCGCCAAGACTGTCTGCGCGCTCGGGGCTGCTCGAGCTGCGAGCCGCGACGAAGATCTCGTTGCCATCGGGATCGAGGAGTCGGCCGACGCGCTGGCCGCCGGAGCGTTCCTGCGGCTCGTCCACGACGCGTGCACCGCCCGCGCGCAGCCGCTCCACCGCCGCGTCGCAATCCTCTGCATACAGCCAGATGCTCCCGCGGCGCGGGTTGGTGGAGTCTGCATCACGGTCCTGGCTGAGGCCGAGGTGGGCGTCGCCGACGTCGAGGCCCACGTAGAGCAGCGTCTCGTGCGGGTCCTTTACCTCGTGCGTCACCCGTGCGCCGAGCGCCTGTCGGTAAAATTGCAGCGCGCGATCGATGTCGGCGGTACCCACGATCGGGAAGACCTCGCTGAACATGCAGACTCCTTCAGAGTGGCGCCGGCGGGCGCGAATCGGTGGATCGGGTCAGGGACGTCCTCCTGGGCGAGGCGCCTGCTCAAGAGAGGGGAGCCGCGGTCGTTCTGCAAGCGGGCTGGGGATGGCCGTGGGGTATCTGCGCCCGCGCAGATCGTG
>CAYQJU010000243.1:0-1494 GCA_964417875.1 uncultured Steroidobacteraceae bacterium | reverse complement strand
CTCACCGTCTCACCGTCTCACCGTCTCACCGTCTCACCGTCTCACCGTCTCACCGTCTCACCGTCCACACCTCATGAAAACCCTCGGCGTCACCGGCGGCATCGGCAGCGGCAAGACGGCTGCGTGCCGCTTCTTCGAGGATCTCGGCGCGCGCGTCGTCTATGCCGACGACGAGGCGAAGCGGCTGATGGCGGAAGACGCCAGCCTTCGCGCTGCGATCTCCGACGCGTTCGGCGCGGAGAGCTACGACGCCGAGGGGCGGCTGAACCGCGCGCACCTCGCCGCCCGAACCTTCGGCGACCCCGAGCAGGTGGCGCGGCTCAACGCGCTCGTCCACCCGCGCGTCCGCGATGAGATGCTTCGCCTCATCGACGAGGCCCGGAGCGCCGGCGTGAACCTACTCGTCTATGAGGCCGCGCTGATCTACGAGACCGGGGCCGACCGCGTGCTCGACCACGTCGTCGTCGTGGACGCGCCGCTGGAGACGCGCATCGCCCGCGTGATGGAACGCGACGGGGTCGGCCGAGAGGCCGTGCTCGCCCGCATCGCCCACCAGATGCCCGCCGCCGAGCTCCGCCGCCGCGCCGACTTCGTCCTCGACAACGGCGGCGACCTCGACCACCTCCGCGCGCAGGTCGAAGCACTCTACCGGAGGCTGGTCGCCCAGCGCTCGTAAGACCTCGTTAAAGCGACTTGATCTGGGTGGAGAGATCATCTGCCCTGGGCCCTGTGACGGAGACGACGGCACGATGGCCGTACTCCTCATTCTGGCCGACGATCCGCACGCCCCTCTCCGGAACTAGCTCCAGGGAGAACACACCGTCGAGCGTGACGAGGCTACTGTCGGGCTCGATCAGATAGCCCATCTTTTCCAGATTGATGCCCTCGAAGGAATGACTTCCGCCGCCGAACGCCGCTGGTTTCAGATAGTAGGCCTGAGCGTCCGTGCCAATCCGAACGCCCGTGGCGACGATCGCATCGAGGTTCGCAGCCTTCTCCCGACGCTCCCGCTCCTGGGCCTCTCGCTGAGCACTGCGGAGCGCGCTCCGGCTGCTTGCTTCTGCAGATCCCGGTTCGTGGACCGACCCACCGAACCATGCCGATGGGTCCAGGTGAACCTGGACGGTGACGCACCCGCGCAGCAGGACGATCATCAGGACGGCGAGCAAGCCGAGAACAACGAGCGTGTTGCGCATGATCAAGAATGGATGCTGGTATGATAGGGTTCGTCCATCCGCGCGCTGCCCTTAAACGCGATCCTTCCCAGACCGGCCGGCATGCACTCTCAAAGGCCATCGGCGTAGCGAAACGAGCGCGGCGGCAACTCGTTGCACTAGCGCCCCTCTCGCTCACCAGCCTCTCTTCCGATGAAAGCCATCGTCCTCGACGCCTTCGGCGGCCCCGACGTCCTCACGCTCCGCGACGTAGAAAAACCCGAGCCCGGCCCCGGCGAAGTCCTCGTCCGCGTCCGCGCCACCTCCGTCAACCCCGTCG
>CAYQJU010000242.1:0-1499 GCA_964417875.1 uncultured Steroidobacteraceae bacterium | reverse complement strand
CTTCAGTCACCGTCACGCCCTGCACCCCGAGCTGGGCGATGGCGTGCCGCATCTCTTCCAGCTTGAAGGGCCGGACGATCGCAGTGATGATTTTCATGATGTACAGGTCGCAACGATCAGCCTTGTGTTCCATTGCCTTGTCTTGCGAACGCTTGAACCAACGGTTCGGCGCCCACAGGACCAGTGCAGAATCCGTGCCACGGGTTGCGGGCGTGGTTTCGGCCGCGCGGGCCGCAATGGGGCACGCGCGGCGGGCGTGGTGCACAGTTGTGGACATTTGCACGAACATGGCGCACTACATTGGTGCGACCGGAGCGAGGAGGTTTCATGAACGACAGGCTCGACATCGAGGGTCTCGTGCGGCGTCTCACCGAAGACCTGCCGGCGTCGTTGCGCGCCGTGCGCAGTGACATCGAGACGCATGCCGGCCGTGTGCTGCGCGATGCCACGAAGCGGCTGGAGCTGGTCTCGCGCGAGGAGTTCGACGCGCAGTCGCGGGTGCTGGCGCGCAGCCGCGAACTGATCGCGGAGCTGGAAGGCCGGGTCGCGGCGCTGGAGGCGCGGCAGGGTGAATACAAGGGGGAGTTGATGGGCGATTCGCCCAGTTAAGCGGCTGGATCGATCCTGCGCGCGACGCGCACACTGCCCGGCATCAGTGATCGGCGCGGGGCGTCGCGGGGCAGGCTATGGGGTTCGCGCAGGTTCTGAGCCGGGCACAGGCGGGGCTGGCCGCCCCGCAGGTGAGCGTCGAGGTGCACCTGGGCAGCGGCCTGCCCACCTTCAGCATCGTCGGCCTGCCGGCCGCGGCCGTGAAGGAAAGCCGCGAGCGCGTGCGCGCCGCGCTGGCCACCTGCGGCTTCGAGCTGCCGGCCGGCCGCATCACCGTGAACCTCGCACCGGCCGACCTTCCCAAGGAAGGCGGCCGCTACGACCTGCCCATTGCCATCGGCATCCTGCTGGCCTCGGGGCAGATCGATGCCGGCTTCGATGCGGCCCGCACCGAGTTCTATGGCGAGCTGGGGCTGACCGGCGAGCTGAAGCCGGTGGCGGGCCTGCTGCTGGCCGCACTGCATGCGCGCCGCGCCGGGCATGCCATCGTGGTGCCGCAGCCGAATGTGCGCGACGTGCTGCCGGCCGGCGCGCCGGTGCGGGCGCTGTCCGGCCTCACCGATCTGGCCGAAGAAGGACAGGGGCTGCAGCACTGCGGGCAGGCGGCGGATGATCCTGCGTCGCGAAGCGACGCTCCGCAGCCGCCCGAGCGGGGCGATGGCGCCGGATGCCGCCCGGATCTGGCAGACGTGCGCGGCCAGCACCAGGCCCGGCGCGCGCTGCTGATCGCGGCGGCCGGCGGGCACAGCCTGCTGCTGCGCGGACCGCCCGGTTCAGGCAAGACCATGCTGGCGCAGCGCCTGCCCGGCCTGCTGCCGCCGCTGGATGACCAGCAGGTGCTGGAGGTCGCGGCCATCCGCGCGGTGGCGCAGTCCGCCGGTGGCCAGGGC
>CAYQJU010000241.1:0-1499 GCA_964417875.1 uncultured Steroidobacteraceae bacterium | reverse complement strand
CCGACATGACGACCCCGACAGCGCGCTACCAGCAGCTCGACCAGCTGCCCATCGCCGGTCGCTGGCGCGCCGGTGGCGGCGACCGCCGGCTGCAGGTGAGCGATCCCTACAGCGGTGACGCGCTGCTGGAGATCGTGATGGCCAACCGCGACGATCTCGACCAGGCCTACCGCGCCGCGCGCGACGCCCAGCCGGCATGGGAAGCCGCCGGCCCGGGTGCGCGGGCGGCGGTGATGCACAAGGCGGTGGCGATCCTGGATGCGCGCAAGGACGAGATCATCGACTGGCTGGTGCGCGAGGCGGGCAGCACGCGGCTGAAGGCCGGGATCGAGTGGAGCTCGGCGCGCGCGATCACGCTGGAGGCCGCCGGCATGCCCAGCCGCAGCCACGGCCGCGTGCTGCCGTCCGACGTGCCGGGCCGGCAGAGCCTGGTCTATCGGCAGGCGCTGGGCGTGGTCGGGGTGATCAGCCCGTGGAATTTTCCGCTGCACCTGAGCATGCGTTCGGTGGCCCCGGCGCTGGCGCTGGGCAACGCGGTGGTGGTCAAGCCCGCCAGCGACACCCCGGTGACCGGCGGCCTGCTGCTGGCCCGCATTTTCGAGGAAGCGGGGCTGCCGCCGGGGCTGCTGAGCGTGGTGGTGGGACCGGGCTCCGAGATCGGCGACGATTTCGTCGCGCATCCGGTTCCGGCGTTCATTTCCTTCACCGGCTCCACTCCCGTCGGACGCGGCATCGGGCGCATCGCCAGCGGCGGCGAGCATCTCAAGCGCGTGGCGCTGGAGCTTGGCGGCAACAGCCCGCTGGTGGTGCTGGCCGATGCCGACATCGAGGCCGCGGTGGATGCGGCGGTGGTCGGGAAGTTCCTGCACCAGGGCCAGATCTGCATGGCGGTGAACCGCATCATCGTCGAAGCGCCGGTGCTGGAGGCGTTCACCACGCGATTCATCGAGCGCGTCAAGGCGTTGCCGGTGGGCGATCCCGGCGAGCCCGACACGGTGATCGGGCCGATCATCAACGCCAGCCAGCTCGACGGCCTGCGCGCGAAGGTGGCGCGCGCCAGGGAGGAGGGCGCGACGATGCTGGTGGGCGGGGAACCGCAGGGAAACGTGATGCCGCCGCACGTGTTCGGCGACGTCGGCGCCGGGATGGAGATCGCACGCGAGGAGATCTTCGGTCCGCTGGTGGGCATCCTGGCCGCACGCGACGAAGACCACGCCCTGGAGCTGGCCAACGACACCGAGTACGGGCTGTCGAGCGCGGTGTTCACCGGCGACGTGGCGCGCGGACTGGAATTCGCACGCCGCATCCGCGCCGGCATGACGCACGTGAACGACATGCCGGTCAACGACGACGCGAACGCGCCCTTCGGCGGCGAGAAGAACTCCGGCCTGGGCCGCTTCAACGGCGACTGGGCGCTGGAGGAATTCACCCGCGACCAGTGGATCACCGTGCAGACCGGACGGCGCCCTTATCCGTTCTGAGGTCCGCGCGCTTCGCCG
>CAYQJU010000240.1:0-1500 GCA_964417875.1 uncultured Steroidobacteraceae bacterium | reverse complement strand
GGCAAGGCGAGTGCACTTTCACGCGCCAGATCCCGGGCATGGGCATTGCGCAGCGTCGCCAGATCGGCGGCATCAACCGGCAGGCGACCTGTACACAGATGGAACAACACCGCACCCAGCCCGTACAGGTCGACCGCCGGACCCGCCGACTCGCCGCGCAATTGTTCTGGCGCCATGGCCAGTGGCGAACCCAGCAGCCCGAAGCGCTGCGCCTCGGCACGACTGGCAGCAGAGCCGAAATCCATCAGCACGATGCGCCCGCTGTCCTGCTCGCGCATGACATTGGCCGGCTTCAGGTCACCATGCACCAATCCTGCGCCGTGAACAGCCTGCAAGGCGCCTACCAGCTGCTCGCCGATGGGCAGCACTTCGTCCCAGTCCATCGGCCCGCCGGCCGCCACCCGCTCGCGCAGGGAGACGCCGACGATCCGGTCACTCCACATGCCGGCACGGCCACCGTGGACGGCTGCGCCATACACCGCGAGCACGTTGGGATGCCGTACCTGCGCCAGCCGCCGGGCTTCGGCGATGAAGGCACGGGGTTGGACCGCATCATCGCCGCGCAGCAGCTTCAGGGCGACATCGCGTTCCAGCACCGTGTCGAAGGCATCGAACACCTCGCCGGAGCTGCCGGCGCCGATGCGCCCGCGTACCCGCAGATGACCCCAGCCGAAGCCGGCGCCGGCTTCGGCAGCTTCGGCCGGTCGCACCTGGCGGGAGGCGGCCAGCGCCGAACACAGCCGGGCCAGTCGCCGCAGGCGCAGCAGTTCCGGGGAACCGGCGCCCAGGGCCTGTTCGACCTCCTGCCAGTCCACCGCATCTCCATCAATGAGGCGGTCGAGCCAGTGCTGTACCTGCGATTCATTCACCGCCGGCCCCGGCTCAGCCCTGGCCCAGTCGCTCGCCCAGGGCCGCGATGGCGCGATGCACCAGCATGCGCGCGGCATTGGCCGACGGCCGCTGCATGGCGACGGCAATCTCTTCGAAGCTGAAGCCGAATTCCAGGCGCAGGATCACCGCTTCGCGCCATTCTGGCGTCAGCTCCGACAGCGCGTGCTCGTAGTCCCACACCAGATCCGGCCCGATCGCCTGCACCAGCATGGAATCGTCGGCGGCGTAGTCGAGAACCTCGTCCGACACCCGGCCAGCAGCACGAAGACTGCGGCCGATTTCGCTGCGCACCACGTTGAGCAATGCCGTGCGCAGGTAGGCCAGGAACGCACCTTCGCGCTGCGGCTGGAAGTGGTCGATGGCCTTGAGCGCCTTGATCAACGTCACCTGCACTACATCGGCGGTTTCCGCCAGGTCGCGCGCGACCGGCGGCAGGCGGCCATGCGCCCAGCGCATCAGGATCGGCAGGTACAGCGCACACAGGCGCTCGCGCGCTGCGCTGTCGCCATCGCGCACTCGCGACAACAGCGTAGCGGTTGACTCCAGGGGTGGGTTCGCCGACTCCATCGTGTCGATGGTAACCGCGAAGCCACCCCTGGGTCATGCCGG
>CAYQJU010000239.1:0-1503 GCA_964417875.1 uncultured Steroidobacteraceae bacterium | reverse complement strand
AGCGGCGCGTGCCCTTCGACGAGGCCAAGCTGCGCGCCGGCATGGAGCGCGCGCTGGAGAAGCGGCCGGTGGGCCGCGAGGCGCTCGATTCGGCCATCTCCCGCATCAATCATCGCCTGCGCAGCCTGGGCGAACGCGAGGTGCCCTCGCGCGTGGTGGGCGAGATGGTCATGGACGAGCTGCACCAGCTCGACGAAGTGGCCTATGTGCGCTTCGCCTCGGTCTATCGCAGCTTCCAGGACGTGGAGGCCTTCCGCCAGGAAATCGAACGCATGCGCAATCCGCGCAAGCGCACACCGGCGCAGGGACAGGACCAGCTCTCGCTGCCCGGCGTCACGCCGGATTCCCGGAGCGACAAGTAGATGGATATGAATGCCGCCTTCAGCGAGGCCGACCGCGCGGCGATGTCGCGCGCGCTGCAGCTGGCGCAGAAGGGTCTCTACACCACCGATCCGAACCCGCGCGTCGGCTGCGTGCTGCTGCGCAATGGAGAGGTGGTGGGCGAGGGCTGGCATGAGCGCACCGGCGGACCGCATGCGGAAGCGGTGGCGCTGGCAGTGGCGGGGGATCGGGCCAGCGGCGCCACCGCCTATGTGACGCTGGAGCCCTGCAGTCATTTCGGCCGCACGCCGCCCTGTTCGCAGGCGCTGATCGCCGCAGGCATCGCGCGCGTGGTGTATGCGCTGGAGGATCCGAATCCCGAGGTCAGTGGCCGCGGCGCAGCGCAATTGCGCCAGCAGGGCATCCGCGTCGAATCCGGCCTGATGGCCGAAGCGGCTGCCGCGCTGAATCCGGGATACTTCCGCCGCCGCCGCGAAGGCCTGCCGTTCGTGCGCGTGAAGCTGGCCGCGAGCCTCGACGGACGCACCGCGCTGGCCAGTGGCGAGAGCCGCTGGATCACCTCGCAGGCGGCGCGCGATGATGTGCAGTACGGGCGGGCGCGCAGCTCGGCCATCCTCACCGGCATCGGCACGGTGCTGGCCGATGACCCCGCGCTGGACGTGCGCATCCCCGAAAGCCACCGCCAGCCGCTGCGCGTGGTGCTCGATTCACACCTGCGCACGCCGCCGCAGGCGCGGCTGATCCATCGCGCGGGCGAGGTGCTGGTGCTCGGCGTGCACGAGGATGCCGCGCGCCGCCGCGCGCTGGAACAGGCCGGCGCCGAAGTGCAGATGCTGCCGGGCCTTGAAGGCCGCGCCGACCTGCGTCGCGTGCTGGCGCTGCTGGCGGAGCGCGGTGCCAACGAGGTGTGGGTCGAGGCTGGTGCCGTGCTCGCCGGCGCCTTCATCCGCGACAGGCTGTTCGATGAACTGGTGCTCTACATCGCGCCGACATTGCTGGGCCCGGACGGCCGCGCGCTGGCCAGCATCCCGCCGCTGGCCGCGCTGCAGTCGCGGCTGCAGCTGCGCTATGCCGATGTGCGACAGGTCGGCGATGATCTGCGGCTGGCACTGGTGAAGGGCTGAGGATGTTCACGGGAATCGTGCAGGCCACCGGCAGCGT
>CAYQJU010000238.1:0-1517 GCA_964417875.1 uncultured Steroidobacteraceae bacterium | reverse complement strand
CTTGCGGTGCTGCCCGGCATCCCCGGCATGTTCATCCGCGTGCTGCCGGTGACCATCATCTCCACGGTGCTCGGGTCGCTGTTCGTGGCGCTGTTCTTCATCCCGTTCATCGCCAGCCGCGTGCTGGGCAGCAACGATCCGGACAAGCCGACCCACAGCCGGCTGCTCGAGCGCGTGATGGGCGCGATCCATCGCTACTACCGCCCGGCCCTGAAATACTGCCTGGCGCGGCCGCGCGCCACGGTGGCGGTGTCGCTGGGCGGTGCGCTGCTGCTCGCGGCGCTGCTGGTGCCGGTGGTGGGCACCAGCCTGTTTCCGAAGGCCGATACGCCGCAGTTCCTGGTCGGGGTGAGCGCGCCCACCGGCAGCAGCCTCGCCGAGACCGAGCGCGCGCTGCGCTTCACCGAGGAAGCGCTGGCGCGCCGGCCCGAGGTGCGGGCCGTGCTGTCGAATCTCGGCCACGGCAATCCGCAGATCTACTACAACCACATCGTCAGCAACGATGCGCCGAACCGCGCCGAGCTGTTCGTGCTGCTGCATGAGCATGATCCGCGTGCCACGCCGCGCATGCTCGATGAACTGCGTGGGGAATTCGCCACCTATCCGGGCGCGAAGATCACCGTGCACGAGTTCGTGCAGGGCGAGCCGCTGTCCGCACCGGTGGCCGTGCGCATCCTGGGCGACGACCTTGCGCAACTGCGCACCCTGGCGGCGCAGATCGAGACGCTGGTGGAGCGTGTTCCCGGCACGCGTGATGTCAGCAATCCGCTGCGCATCGCACGCACCAACCTGCAGCTGGCCCCCGATCCGGCCAAGGCGGCCCTGCTGGGCGTGCCCATGGCCGGCTTCGACCAGGCGCTGCGACTGGCCCTGGCCGGGCAGAGCGTCGGCGCGTTCCGCGCCGATGATGGCGAGCAGTACGACATCGTGCTGCGCTCGGCCACCGGCGGACGCGCCGACTGGCAGACCCTGGGCGAGGCGCGCATCCCGACCGCCACCGGCGAGCTGCTGCCCGTGGAACAGCTGGCCGAGCTGCGTTTCGCCGCGGCTCCGACGCGCATCCAGCGTTTCGATCGCGAGCGTGCCGTCACCATCGATGCCGAGGTGGCCAATGGCTACAACACCGCCGAGGTGACCCGCGCGGTGGTCGCGCAGCTCGAGGCCTTCGACTGGCCGCGCGGCTACCGCTATCGGCTGGGTGGTGAAGCCGAAGCCAGCGCCAAGGCCTTCGGCGGCATCGGCATCGCGGTGCTGGTGGCCCTGTTCGGCATCTTCGCCATCCTGGTGCTCGAGTTCGGCGACTTCCGCTCCACGCTGATCGTGCTCACCGTGGTGCCGCTTGGTGCGCTCGGCGCGCTGCTGATGCTGCTGGTCACCGGCTACACGCTGTCGTTCACCGCCAGTGTGGGTCTGGTCGCGCTGCTCGGCATCGAGATCAAGAATTCGATCCTGCTGGTGGATTTCACCAACCAGCTGCGCCAGCAGGGCGTGGCGCTGGATGCGGCCATCGAGCAGGC
>CAYQJU010000237.1:0-1518 GCA_964417875.1 uncultured Steroidobacteraceae bacterium | reverse complement strand
CGCACCTTCCACCACGCCGAACCTGCGACAGGCACCGAAGTGGCCCTGGTGGTGGACGCATTCTCGCGCGGACTGTCCCAGGTCGCGGGCGACCTGGGGCAGTGGATACTCGTCAGCGGTGACAGCCATCATCGGGAGGTGGCTTCGCGCTGAGGCGGTAGCCACCCCAGCTCGGTTCCATAATCTCGCCGGTTACGCACCGACAGCAGTGGGTCTGCGGAAGGGTGCGGTTTCTGGTGCCCGTACTGTCGACTTGCACATGGGCCGAGGCGGCAACCGAGAAGCAGGCATCATCTCTCGACTGGACCGTTCCGCGTGCGTTCGCACCCCCCGGCGTCGGCACCAGTGCCTGGGAGATGCAACGCGTCTCTCTTGCGGTGAACCGGTGAGCCGATAGCACCAGCCCCGCATCGGACCTCGGAAAGACGCAGTCCCGGCTATCCGCCGGGACTGCTGTGGTCCACCGATACCTTGCGGCCGATCAGAAGCCGACCACCCGCCAAGCCTTGTTGGCCACCCTTGAAACCGCCTTCTGCTTGGTGTGGTCGCCCGAGAGCCAGATCTGGTTGCGGCCAGTCGACTCATCGCGCCACAGGATGTCGTCGGCTTCGTCGCCATCAAAATCACCGACGCCGACCACCCGCCAAGCCTTGTTGCCAACCTTGGCCAGCACCCGCTGGGTCGCACTGTTGCCAGAACGCCAGTACTGGTTCGCGCCAGTCGAGGTGTTGCGCCACAGAATGTCCGCAGAACCGTCGCCGTCGAAGTCGCCGACGCCTACCACCGCCCACGCCTTGTTGCCAACGGTCGAAACCGCGGTCTGTGTCGCGCTGTCGCCCGAACGCCAGATCTGGTTGCGGCCGGTCGACTCGTCACGCCAAAGGATGTCGTCCACGCCGTCGCCGTTGAAATCGCCCACTCCGACCACGCTCCAGTTCCTGTTGCCAACCGTCGTGATCGACGTCTGCGATGCGCTGCTGCCCGAGTTCCAGATCTGGTTGCGGCCCGTCGAAGCGTCGCGCCACAGGATGTCTTCCACGCCATCGCCGTTGAAGTCGCCGATGCCGACCACGCTCCAGTTCATGTTGCCAACCCTTGTGACCGATGTCTGCGTTGCGCTGCTGCCCGAACGCCAGATCTGGTTCGCGCCGGTCGAAGTATTGCGCCACAGGATGTCAGCCACGCCATCCCCGTTGAAATCGCCGACACCGACGACGTGCCAGCTCAAGTTGGCAACGGTGGTCACCGCAATCTGCGCGGCACTGTTGCCCGAACGCCAGAACTGGTTCGCACCGGTCGAAGTATTGCGCCACAGGATGTCGGAAATGCCATCGCCGTTGAAGTCGTTCCGTACGGTCGGAGTCAACGAAACCACAGTCTCCCGGAAGTTCGCTATGACCGGCATCGTCTGGTTCATGCTGCGGACGTTGTCGGCGCCGGCCGTGCCCGTGGCGCGGTTCTGGTAGCGCACCTGGGGGTTGGCGAAGTGCGGGATTTCCAGCTGGGTATCGCCCAGCG
>CAYQJU010000236.1:0-1530 GCA_964417875.1 uncultured Steroidobacteraceae bacterium | reverse complement strand
GGCATCGGGCTGTCGCCGGACAAGATGCTGCTGGGCCGCGCCTTTGCCTACAACGACGCGCAGCGCAATCGCATCGGCGCCAACTTCCACCAGCTGCCGGTGAACCAGCCGAAGGTGCCGGTGAACACCTACCAGTTCGACGGACCGATGGCCTATGTGCACTCCGGCGCCGCGGCCACGCATGCACCGAACACCAGCGGGCGGCCGTGGGCCGATACCGTCGGCCCCATGCACGATGGCTGGGAGGCCGATGGCACCATGGTGCGCGCGGCCTACACACTGCGGGCCGACGACGACGATTTCTCGCAGCCCGGCATCATGGTGCGCAAGGTGTTCAACGATGCGCAGCGGCAAAAGCTGGTGGATCAGGTGGCCGGCAGCCTGCTGGGCGGCGTGCGCGAACCGGTGTTGGGTCGCGCGCTGCAATACTGGAAGAGCATCGATGCCGACGTCGGGCAGCGCATCGAGGCCAAGGTGAAGGCCGGTGCCGCGCCCCGCCCGGCCGAGGGCATGGGCGAGGGCTGACGGGTCATCCGGAGTGCGGCCCGGAAGCGGGCTGCACTTCAGCATCGTGCGCCGGGGCGTCGGCCGCCGCGGCGGAAACGGCCTTATGCGAACAGGCCCCTGATCGCCCCGAGCGGATGATGCGCCCGCGCGATGGAATAGATCCACGCGAACACCAGCAATGCCGCCGCATACAGCAGCAGCCGCACCTTCACCGGCCGGCTGGCGCGCAGCGCCATGTAGGCCAGCACGATGTACACCACCAGCAGCAGGACCTTCATCGCCAGCCAGCCGTTGGCAAACAGCCCCCACGGCAAGATCACCAGCAGCATCATCGCGGCGGTCAGCAACGTGGTGTCGATGGCATAGCTGGCCCAGCGCACCGGCCACCACAGCGGCCATTTGTGGCCCGCCAGGGACCCGGCGCCGCGCAGCGCGAACAGGGCGATGGTGCAGACCACCATCGCCACATGCACCGCCTTGATCTGCGGATAGAACTGGATCATTGCGGGGGCGGGATCTCCGGCTCGGCCTTCTTCGGCTTCACCCACAGCCGCAGCACGAACCACGACAGCAGAAGTGCGCCGATGCTGAAGATGGTGTCACCGGGCACACGCATCCACACCAGCAGGTCGACGATGGGCTTCTGCATGAACTCGGCCGAGCGGGCATACCAGTAGCCATGCTCGATGGCGGCCAGCAGCTGCATGGTGCCCAGCGGCAGCAGCGTCAGCAGCGCCATCAGCGCCAGGCCGATGTTCAGGCACCAGAAGCTGGCGCGCAGCGGCTTCTCGTTCCAGTACTGCTCCGAACGCAGTCCGCGCATGCAGAACAGCACCAGTGCGATGCCGAGCATGCCGTACACGCCGAACAGCGCGGTGTGGCCATGCAGCGGCGTCAGGTTCAGGCCTTGCATGTAATACAGCGACAGCGGCGGATTGATCAGGAAGCCGAACAGGCCGGCGCCCACGAGGTTCCAGAACGACACGGCGAGGAAGAAGTACAGCGGCCAGCGATAGCGCCGCA
>CAYQJU010000235.1:0-1537 GCA_964417875.1 uncultured Steroidobacteraceae bacterium | reverse complement strand
ACCGCTACATCCACGAAGTCACG
The DNA here is from genome assembly GCA_964417875.1 of uncultured Steroidobacteraceae bacterium. Classification (GTDB taxonomy): domain Bacteria; phylum Pseudomonadota; class Gammaproteobacteria; order Steroidobacterales; family Steroidobacteraceae; genus ZC4RG30. Next base: position 1,514 of record CAYQJU010000235.1, on the reverse strand, counting down.
GCGTGCACGACGCCGAACTGCGGACGTGGCAGCCCCGGCGGCGGACCTGGTCCGGGCGCAGGTCCGGGACCTGGCGGTCCGGGACCGGGTGCAGGACCTGGTGGACCGGGGGCGGGAGCTCCGGCCGGTCAGCAGGGCGGACCTGGCGGCGCGTAATGCGATGTGAGTGGCGCCTGTGTCTTCAGGCGCCCTGTAAGATGACGGCGCGGATGGTGGACAAACCATCCGCGCCGTTTTTTTTTCTGCGCGGCGGCGTCTCCTGCAAATCTCGATTGCTGCCACGAGAAGGGCGGATTCATTGACGAGCATCCTGCTGCAAGAACCAAAGGCGGCGGTTCTCAAGATCGAAAATGACCCGCTGGCGAGAAACTATAGCTGCACCAATCAGGTTGCCACAATCGGCGGACTCGTCCGGGACGGCGCCGACCACCGTCACATCCCTGAAGACATGCCCGGCTATAGTCACTTCCGGTAGCGGCATCAGTGCAGAGGCAACTTTGCGCCTTCCTCCAAATCCTTGATACACAACGGACTTGCCAGGCTGTGTCGGGAGAGAGAGCTGCTCGACGATTCGGGGGGACAACGCCAACCCGCCATCGAAGCCGGTGTCGATGGTGCCGCAAAGCACGTCATCGAAATCACCGATCGTGAATTTCACAGAGGGCCGCGAATATCGCAAACCGACGGATATGTGGTCCGCTGCCGGAGGCGTAAATGCGTCCGGGTGAATGAGTGATAGCCGCCGGTTCGGAAAGTCCATGTCCACCACGGCCTGCGACAACAGTTCCTGACCGAATGCCATCTGTGAGTCTGCGGATGCGTGTCCGATCCACACCTCTGACAGGTCGATGGTCGCCGGCCCGATCGTGACCTGCAGGTCTTCATCAAGCCGGGTCACATTGCTGGTCTTCTGCGTTCTCAGGTCGAGTGCGACTGCGGCATCTTCGCGCATCGTCGGCAAGGCGGCTCCGGAATCAAGCAGTGCCAGAATGTTCTGGTCGTGCACCTGAACGGGTATCGCGGGCCTGCCCCTGCTATCAAGGACCAGGGTGAGATCGATCTGCGTGTGTTCATTCCAGGCCAGTGGTGAGGAGGCGTGCACGGCCCAGATGTAGATGGAAGTGCATCCCGGAAGTAGCAGCGTCAAAAGAAGGGAGCCGCATCGTCCTCGCATGTGGTGATTCTCCTGTCCGACCTAACCGACCAACCTGTCGCGGAGCTTCTGGGGCATCCAAAACACAGATGCCTTGCCGTCCCGTCACCTTTCGAGAAATGCCCGTCGACCCGATAGAGCACGTCGGTGCGCGCGGCTGTACTTCATGGATGCCGGCTCGCTGCGACGGGGGATTAGTCGTTTTGGTTCGTATTACAGCCAAGGCGCTCATAGAATGGGCTGGCCTCCGATCGCGCGACATTTGAGCGCAGGGCGACGTCACTTCAACGAACCGTTACATCGGTAGCGATTTCGTCGTAACCCTTGCCTTCAAACTGGACCAGGCAGAAACCGTGCCCGA
>CAYQJU010000234.1:0-1538 GCA_964417875.1 uncultured Steroidobacteraceae bacterium | reverse complement strand
CGCTGGGGCGCGACGCCAAGGCGCTGGAACGGCTGCTGTCGCGGCTGCGCGCGGCCGCGGCGAAGGCCGAAGCCGAACGCAAGGCCGCGGCGGCGCGCGCGGCCCGGCGCCCGGCCGCGCCCGCCGATGGCGCCAACGGCGCGCCGCGCCGGCCGCAGGCCCAGGTCGCGCGCGCCACGCCGCTGCAGGTGGGTGGCCTGGGCTGGCCGGCCTCGGGCGCGCTGCTGGCCGGCTTCGGCGGGCGCATGCCCGACGGCCGCGGCAGCCAGGGCGTGCTGATCGGCGCCGCCGCCGGCAGCCCGGTGCGCGCGGTGGCCGACGGCACCGTGGTGTTCGCCGAATGGATGACCGGCTACGGCATGATCCTGATCGTCGACCACGGCGACGGCGCGATGAGCCTGTACGCCCACTGCGACGCCCTGCTCAGGGAGGCCGGCGCCGCCGTGCGCCGCGGCGACACGGTGGCCACGGTGGGCAATTCCGGCGGCCAGGGCCAGCCGGCGCTGTACTTCGAACTGCGCCGCAACGGCAAGCCGGTCAACCCGACCGGTTTCCTGCAGCGGCGCTGAGCCGTGCCCGCCTGACCGGGGCGCGGACGCGCCGGCATAATCGGCGAACCCCGCGCCCGGCGCGCGGTCCGATATCCGCTGTCTTCCGGAGTTGCCCATGATGTTGCGCATCCTGCCGCTGCTTGCCGCCCTGCTGCTGGCGCCCCTGCCCGCGCTGGCCTGGCAGGCGCAGCCTGCGCCGCCGACGGAACCGGCCGACGCGCAGGAGGCGGAGCCGACGCCACCGGAGGCGACGCCCGCATCCCCACCGCCGCCGGACGCAACCCCAGACTTCGAAACAGCCCCCGACGCGCCGCCGGATGCCGCCCCGGGCGCTCCCGATGCTGCTCCCGAGGCGGTTCCCGCCGCGCCGGGCACGCTCCCGCCCGCGAATCCCGAGTCGGGTCCCGACGCCGTGCCGGAACAGTCCCCCGACGACGCCACGCCAGCCCCCGACGCGGGCGACTCCCCGCCCGCCGAAGACGCGCCAGTGCCCGCCAGCGACGACCCCGACGCCGTCGAGACCGCCGCCACGCGCATCCCGCTGGAGGAGATCCGACGCTACGTCGGCGTGTTCAACGCCATCCGCCAGGGCTACGTGGACCCGGTGCCGGACCGCAAGCTGATGAGCTCGGCCATCCGCGGCCTGCTGCTCGACCTCGACCCGCACAGCGCCTACCTGGAAAAGAGCGCCGCCGAGGCCTTCGACGAGGGCACCACCGGCGCCTACGACGGCATCGGCGTGGAAGTGCTGCAGCTGCCCGACGGCAAGGTGAAGGTGATCGCCCCGATCGACGGCACCCCCGCGGCCAAGGCCGGGATCCGCTCCGGCGACACCATCGTGGCCGTGGACGGCAAGCCGCTGACCCCGGCCGACGCCGAGGGCGACGGCCCGCTGCGCGGCCCGCCGGGCACCCGCGCGGTGCTGACCGTGCTGCGCGAGGGCGAAGCAGCGCCGCTGGAGATCCCCGTCGAGCGCGAGACCATCCG
>CAYQJU010000233.1:0-1555 GCA_964417875.1 uncultured Steroidobacteraceae bacterium | reverse complement strand
CCGAAGGGCTCGAATATTCGAATGCTAACTCGTGCTCACCGCCGCCTAACTAGGCTCTACGGAGTTCCCCGTCAAGACGTGAAGACTGATTTGTTCTGACTTTCTTCTGCAGGCGGTCCTCGACAATGTTGTGGGCGTGAGCGATCGGACGAGGAAGAAGGAAAGGACTGCATCTCTCTACGCGGCCTTGTTGAGCGCGAGGGTGTTGCGCCCGGGCCAAGATATAAGTCGCGTACGGTGTCCTCATTCGTTGTTCGACAGCGGCACGCAGCGGATGATCGATCCGCCGGTGTAGGTCGCTGCCAGCAAGTTAGCCAGGTTCTCACCGTACTCGGTCCAACCTCGTTATCGATCTCTCAGTTCGCGCCTTGTGGAAGTTGAGTTCTGATCGGCCTGCTCAAGCGGTGGTGCGCGCTTCGGCGTAGCGCAACCAGGCCTTGGGATCGTAGTCCTCGCCCTTGGTGAGGATCGCCCAGAGGATGCGCAAATGCTTGTTGGCAATGGCCACCAGCGTCTTGTGGTAGCCGGCGCGCCCGTGCAGCGCCACGATCCACTGCTCCAGCCTGGAGCGCTTGTGCGGCTCGCGCTTGAGCGCCACCTGCAGGGCTGATCGGGCGCCTTGGGTGAGCAACCCCCTGAGGTAGCTGTCGCCCCGCTTGGTGATCGGCCCCAGAATCGTCTTGCCGCCGGTGCTGTATTGGCGCGGCACAAGCCCTGCCCAAGCGGCCAGCTGTCGACCGTTGCGAAAGTCCTTCGGGTTGGTCACGGTGGCCACCAAGGCGCTGGCGGTCTGAGCGCCAATACCGCAGACCTGCTGGGCCCGCTGTGCCGCCTCGCTGCTCTTGGCGTGCGCCGTGATGCGTTCATCGCACTCGGCAATGCGCTGGTTGATCTGGCGCAGGTGCTCTTGGGCGTGCAGCAGGATGGGCCTGAACAGTGGCGGCAGGTGTTCATCTTCCAGAAGTTCGGGCAGGCGGCGGATCAGCACGCTGGTGGAGCGACCGATCCAGACCCCGAACTCTGCCAGCAGGCCGCGGGTGCGGTTTAACAATGCGGTGCGCTCCTCGACATAGCCGCTTCTGGCGCGATGCCAGGCCAGCACGGCCTGTTGGTCAGCCAGCTTTGGAGTGACCAAGCGCATGTCCGGCTGTACCACCGCCACGGCGATGGCCCGGGCGTCATTGCGGTCGTTCTTGGCACCGCGGCTCATCCGAAACGGCGCCACGTGCTCGGCGGCCATCAGCCGCGGGGTATGGCCGTGCTGCCCGAGAAACCTTGCCCAGTAGTGCGCGGAGCTGCAGGCCTCCATCCCGATGACGCATGGCGGCAGGTTCACGGCCCACTGCGCAAAGCCGGCAAAGCTCAGTTTCTTGAAGAACACGGTGCGGCCGCGCGCGTCGGCTGCGCACACCACGATGACTTGCTTTGAAAGATCAACGCCAACAGTAGTAATCTGGCTCATGGGAGTTCCTCTTCTTCGGTTCAGATTGCATGCTCTCAACACATCAATCTTGGCACTCGATGCCGTTATCCGGTGGAGGGGAACTCCCTTATA
>CAYQJU010000232.1:0-1557 GCA_964417875.1 uncultured Steroidobacteraceae bacterium | reverse complement strand
CCGATGCCGTGGAGCTCACTGCGGTGGCGCCGGCCGACCGCGCCCAGGCGCCCGAAGTGCGCAGTTTCGTGGACTTCCTGGCTGCCAACATCGTGCCGGCGCTGGCCGGCGCACCCGACCCTGCGCCCGCCAGTGGCGCCATCACGAAGAGGACCGGCTGATGTACCAGGCGCCGCTGCGCGATCTGCGTTTTGTCATGCACGAGCTGCTGCGCAGCGAATCCACGCTGGCCGCCATTTATCCGGATGCGGGTTATTCCGCCGAACTGGCCGACAACGTGCTCGAAGAGGCCGCTAAATTCGCCGAGGAGGTGCTGGATCCCCTCAATGCCCCGGGCGATCGGGAAGGCGCCCGCTGGACGCCGGACGGCGTGGTCATGCCGAAGGGCTTCCGCGAGGCCTACCAGGCCTATGCCGAGGCCGGCTGGGCACAGCTGTCGATCGGCACCGAGCTGGGCGGCCAGGGCCTGCCGCAGCTGCTCAACACCGCGGTCGAGGAAATGATGTTCTCGGCCAACATGGCGTTCTTCCTCGGCACCTCGCTGGCGCGTGGCGCGGTCGAGGCCATTGCCGCCTCGGCCAGCGATGCGCAGCGCGAACTGGTGCTGCCGCGCCTGGCCAGCGGCGAGTGGATGGGCACCATGAACCTCACCGAGCCCCAGGCCGGCTCGGACCTGGCGCTGCTGCGCACGCGCGCCGTGCCCGACGGCGACCACTACCGCCTGTTCGGCCAGAAGATCTTCATCACCTACGGCGATCACGACCTGTCGGAGAACATCATCCACCTGGTGCTGGCGCGCATCGATGGCGCGCCGCCGGGCGTGAAGGGCATCTCGCTGTTCTGCGTGCCGAAGTTCCTGGTCAATGCCGATGGCTCACTCGGCGAGCGCAACGACCTGCGCTGCATCTCGATCGAGCACAAGCTCGGCATCCATGCCAGCCCCACCTGCGTGATGAGCTTCGGCGAGAACGACGGCGCCATCGGCTATCTGCTCGGACCGCCGCATGCCGGCCTGTCGTTCATGTTCATCATGATGAATGCGGCCAGGCTGTCGGTGGGCGTGCAGGGACTGGCGCAGTCCGAGCGTGCCTGGCAGGCGGCGCGTGAGTGGGCGCGCACGCGGCTGCAGGGGCGCACCGCCGACAACCCCGGGCCCGTGCCCATCATCGAACACCCGGACGTGCGGCGCATGCTGCTGTCGATGAAATCGCGCACCGAGGCGATGCGTGCGTTGTGTGCCTATGCGGCGCTCGAGCTGGATCGCAGCGCGCGTGGCGACGACGCGGCCGCGCGCGAGGCGGCGCTGCGACGTGCCGAGCTGCTGATTCCCGTGGTGAAGGGCTGGTGCACCGAGGCGGCGATCGACATTACCTCGCTGGGCATGCAGGTGCATGGCGGCATGGGCTATGTCGAGGAGACCGGCGCGGCGCAGCCGCTGCGCGATGTGCGCATCGCATCGATCTACGAGGGCACCACCGGCATCCAGTCGAATGACCTGATCAATCGCAAGCTGGGACGCGACCGCGGCGCGGCGATGCAGTCGCTGGTGCAGGACCT
>CAYQJU010000231.1:0-1560 GCA_964417875.1 uncultured Steroidobacteraceae bacterium | reverse complement strand
GCGAGGACCAGGCGGATCGTCACCAGGCGATCTTTCTCGCCTGCGCGCATCGCCGACTTCATGTCCTCGGTGATGCGCTCCTTGAGGGCCATGGGCGCCTTAGAACGGGCGCGCGGCGCGCGCGTCGCCGCGCGTGTTGCGCTTGGCGTGGCGCTTCACGGCAGCCGCCTTCTTGCGCTTACGCTCCTGGGTCGGCTTCTCGTAGAATTCGCGCCGGCGCAGCTCCGCGAGAACTCCTGCCTTTTCGCAGGCGCGCTTGAAGCGCCGCAAAGCCACGTCGAAATACTCATTCTCACGAACACGCACGCTCGGCATCAGGCACCTTGTCTAGTCTGGATTGGCCGTCAAAAGGGTGCGGGATTCTAAAGCCCGGGAGGGCAGGTGTCCAATGCGGATCCTCGGCATCGAGTCTTCCTGTGACGAAAGCGCCGCCGCGGTGCTCGATTCGGAGCGCGGTTTGCTCTCGCACGAGCTCTTCAGCCAGATCGATCTGCACCGGCTGTATGGCGGCGTGGTGCCCGAACTGGCCTCGCGCGACCATGTGAAGCGGCTTCTTCCCCTTGTGCGTCAAGCACTTGCGAAAAGCGAAACCCGTGCCGAAGAACTGGACGGGGTGGCCTACACCGCAGGACCAGGCCTGGTGGGCGCGCTGCTGACCGGCGCCGCGCTGGGCCGCAGCCTGGCCTATGCGCTGGGTGTGCCGGCCGTGCCGGTGCACCACCTGGAGGGACATCTGCTCGCGCCGCTGCTCGAGGACCGCCCCCCGCCGCTGCCCCACCTGGCCCTGCTGGTGTCCGGCGGACACACCATGCTGATCGTGGTGCGCGGCCTTGGCGACTATGAATTGCTCGGCGAGACGCGCGATGACGCCGCCGGCGAAGCCTTCGACAAATCCGCCAAGCTGCTGGGCCTGCCTTACCCGGGTGGACCGGAACTGGCGCGCCTGGCGGAGCAGGGGCGGGCGGGCGTGTTCGAGTTCCCGCGCCCGATGCTCGATCGCGCCGGTTATGAATTCAGCTTCTCGGGCCTGAAGACCGCGGTGATGCTGGCCGTGCGCGAGACGCCGCCGGATGCGCAGCGCCGCGCCGACATCGCGCGCGGCGTGCAGGACGCCATCGTCGCAACGCTGGTGGGCAAGACCGCGCGCGCGCTGGATGACACCGGCCTTGGCCACCTGGTGGTGGCCGGCGGCGTCAGCGCGAACCGTGCGCTGCGCGCCAGCCTTGAATCCGCGGCCGCCTCACGCGGCGTGGAGATTTACTTTCCGCGCCTGGAATTCTGCACGGATAATGCCGCGATGATTGCAATGGCCGGTCTGGCACGCCTGAAGCAGGGCGGTGCCGCCGGCCATCTTGCCATCGAGGCGCGCGCGCAATGGCCACTGGGGTCGCTGCGCGCGCCGGACGCTGCCTGACATGAGACCTTCAATGCCGCAACAGACCGGGGATATCGTCTTTCTGCGTGGACTCGCCGTCGAGACCACCATCGGGTTCTTCGAATGGGAGCGCCACGTCAAGCAGACCGTGGTGCTCGACCTGGAGATTCCCGTCGATTGCGCGC
>CAYQJU010000230.1:0-1612 GCA_964417875.1 uncultured Steroidobacteraceae bacterium | reverse complement strand
GATGTCATGGCCCAGCGTGACCAGGATGTCGCGCAGGTTCTGTCCATGCCATGCCGGTGGCCATGCCGCAATCGCGCGCTCGCGGATGCTCAGCGACGGATCGGGCACCATCGATGCCTCGGTGACATCGTGCACGCTGCCGAGGCCATGGCAGCGGGGGCAGGCGCCCTGCGGCGTGTTGGGCGAGAAGTCCTCGGCATGGAGCATCGCCGCGCCGCGCGGGTATCGGCCGGCACGCGAGTAAAGCATGCGCAGCAGGCTCGAGATCGTGGTGATGCTGCCCACCGAGGAGCGCGCGCCACCGCCGCTGCCGCGCTGCTGCTGCAGGGCCACCGCGGGCGGCAGGCCCTCAATGGCATCCACGTCCGGCACACCCACCTGGTCGATGAGCCGGCGCGCATACGGCGAGACCGATTCGAAGTAGCGGCGCTGGGCCTCCGCGTAGAGCGTGCCGAAGGCCAGTGAAGACTTGCCTGAGCCGGAAATGCCCGTGAACACGACCAGCGCGTCACGCGGGATGTCCACGTCGACGTCCTTCAGGTTGTGGACGCGGGCTCCACGGACCTGCACGAATCCGGGGCGGGGTGGTGGATGCATGCGGGCAAGCTGCCTCACCCCGCGGGCAGGGCGCTGTAGGCCGATGCCGGAAGATGCGGGGGCGGAGTCAGGGATAACCGCTCATCTGCATTTGCCGCGGCCCCGCTACGCGCTCAGGAAATCGGCATACAATGGGTCCCAACAATCCCAGGGGGAGGCATCCGCTAATGAGACGGGCAAGAGTCAACTTCACGTACTGTTCCATGGTCGTCGCAGGCATCGCCTTCGCGGCCGACGCCAGCGCCGCCTGCAGTCGCGACACACTGCAGAAAGTGGCCGACTCGTATGTCGCGGCACAGAAGGCCGGCAATGCATCCGGCCTGACATTCGCATCCGGCGCGACCTACATCGAAAACGACAAGACCATGGAAGTCGGCAAGGGCATCCTGTCCAAGGCCCTGACCGTCGACTTCACGCGCAGTCTCCATGACACGACCGAATGCGCCACCTTCACGGAACTCGTGGCGGCCACGCACTCGCATCCCTACGTGATTCATGTGCGCATGGAGGCCAACGACCAGGGGCGCATCTCGAAGATGGAAGCCATTGTCACGGACGAAGACGACTGGGTGTTTGGCGCGACTCCCTACCTGAACCACACCAAGGCGGAGAACTGGGGCGTGATCCCCGCCGCACAGCGCGACTCGCGCGAGGTCATCAAGGCCACGGCAGAGGCGTACATCAACCATTGGGGCGACCCGTCGCTCACCGTGCCGCACGGCACGCCCTGCGCGCGTCTCGAGGGCCGCATCTACACGGCCACCCGCAACCCCGAGGGCAACACCTGCGACATGCCGGCGTTCCCGCAGCCGATCAAGACGGGTGACCGCCGCTATGTCATCGACGAGGCGCATGGCGCCGTCGTCATCTTCCACAACTTCTCGTGGATCGACGCCGGCCTGCCGGCCGACCATCCGGGCACTCCGGCCAGCCAGATGTTCCGCGTCGAGAATGGCAAGAACCGCTACATCCACGAAGTCACGGCGTGCACGACGCCGAACTGCGGACGTGGCAG
>CAYQJU010000229.1:0-1635 GCA_964417875.1 uncultured Steroidobacteraceae bacterium | reverse complement strand
TCACTTCGACCGAGCCGCTGATGATGTAGTAGAGGACGTCGGGCAGGTCGCCGGCATGGATGATCACGGTCTTGCTGGGCACCGTGCGGATGCGGCAATAGCTCAGGAAGCGATTGATCGCGGGGATGTCACTGAGCGGCTTGATGTCGTCCATTGTTGTCGTTCTCGACGTAATGCCCGTTGGATGGGACATGGTTCCCTGTTCTGGGGCCCTTTGTATTACATAACGAGGCATCGTGACAACCGCGTGGCTGTGATGCCGGTCGCAGTTACAGCCAGCGCGCGGTGCCCGTCATCACGCGCGAGGCCAGATGCATGCCGATGCGCACCGGTGCCGGCAGATTCACGCCGCCGGCGCGCTGCGCCAGCTCGCCATGCGCCTGCTCGTCGGCGCGCATCGTCTCGAGGATGGCGCGGCCGCGGGCATCGGCGGCCGGCAGGCGCTCAAGGTGCGAGTCCAGGTGCCGTTCCACCTGTCTTTCGGTTTCGGCCACGAAGCCCAGGCTGACACGGTCGGAGGCGAGGCCGGCCATCGCGCCGATGGCAAACGAGCCCGCATACCAGAAGGGATGCAGCAGGCTGCGCCGGTCGTTCAGCTCGCGCAGCCGCTCTTCGCACCAGGCGAGGTGGTCGGTTTCCTCGCTGGCGGCCTTCTCGAGCAGCGCGCGCACCGAGGGGTCGCGGGCCACCAGTGCCTGCCCGTGATAGAGGCCCTGCGCGGCCACCTCGCCGGCATGGTTGACCCGCATCAGGCCCGCCGCCAGGCGCCGTTCGGGCCCCTGCAGCGGCTCGCCGGGGGTGCCGGGGACGGGGCGCAGCCCCCGGGAGGGGGCCAGCATCGCCCGCAGTGCGCGGTCGGCGCTCGCAAGCAGCTGATCCGGAAGGCTTCTTCGGGTGGCCATGGACACTACTATATATGGAGTCCGGCACACCCGGGATCAGCCCATGCAGGACGCTTGGAAGCTGCCGGCGCTTCGATTACACTCTGCGGCCTTTTTTACGGCACCCCTCGTCGCGCCCGCCGGGCCGGCCGGGGCCAAGCACCGGTAAAGCCAAAGATGAGCACCACATTCGTCAAACCCGCCGAAGTCCGCGCGGACTGGTATGTCGTCAACGCCGAGGGCAAGACCCTGGGCCGCCTGGCCACGCAGCTGGCCCATCGCCTGAAGGGCAAGCACAAGGCCGACTACAGCCCGCATGTCGACATGGGTGACAACCTCATCGTGCTGAACGCGGACAAGATCCGCGTCACCGGTGCGAAGCTCACCGACAAGTTCTACCACCAGCACACCGGCTACATCGGCAACCTGAAGTCGATCTCGCTGGGCAAACTGCTGCAGGAGCACCCGGAGCGCGCGCTGGAGTTCGCGGTCAAGGGCATGCTGCCGAAGAACACGCTGGGCCGGAAGATGTTCCGCAAGCTGCATGTGTTCGCCGGCGGCGAGCATCCGCACAAGGCCCAGCAGCCCCAGGCGCTGGAACTGTAAGCCGAAAGTTTCAACAAGAGATTCACCAGATGGCAGCAGCAAGCAACTACGGCACCGGCCGGCGCAAGACCGCCACGGCGCGCGTGTTCATGAAGTCCGGCACCGGCAAGATCACGGTCAACGACCGGCCGCTCGATGTGTTCTTCGG
>CAYQJU010000228.1:0-1672 GCA_964417875.1 uncultured Steroidobacteraceae bacterium | reverse complement strand
TGGCGAGCAAGGTCGACAAGATCGACCAGGCGCAGGCGCTGGCGGAGCTGGCACAGGCGGCTGCGCAGTTGAAGTTGCTCGAGAAGATTCGCAAGACACGCGGGTGATCTTCGGCGGGCACCACCAGGAAGGTGGTGCTGGCGCGGACGCGGCGATGAGGCACTCCGCGCGCTCAGACAGCCGGCCGCGGACGGCCGGAACTCGCGCGCGGAGTGCCTCATCACCACATCCGCGCTATCGGCGCCGTGCTGGGGCCGGCACAGAAGAAGACGCGGCCAGTAGGTCTGGAGACAGCTTCTGGTGCTGGTCGGCCAGATTTTGAAGGCTGGCGATTCCACCGATGACTTTGACTGGTGCTTCCGTGGCGCGGGATTGCTGCATCATGGGGGCATGGGTGATGACATCAATTTGCGGACGGTGGATGCGCGGCGGTATGTGACGCCGTTGAAGGAGGGCGGGTCGCTGCCGGCGATTGTCGAGGGGGATGATGCCGGGCTGTATGTGCTGAAGTTCCGGGGGGCGGGGCAGGGGCCGAAGGTGCTCATTGCGGAGCTGCTGGCCGGGGAGATCGGGCGGGTGCTGGGGCTCGAGGTTCCGGAGCTGGTGTTCATGACGCTGGATGCGGAGCTGGCGCGCACCGAAGGGGATCCTGAGATCCAGGCGCTGATCAAGGCCAGTGTCGGACTCAACATTGCCAGTGATTATCTGCCGGGGTCGGTGACCTACGATCCGCTGGTGCGGCCGCCGGATGCTGAACTCGCCTCGCGCATCGTGTGGTTCGATGCGCTTACCACCAATGTTGATCGCACCGCGAAGAACGTGAACATGCTGGTGTGGCATGGAAGGCTGCGGCTGATCGACCATGGCGCGGCGTTCTTCATGCACCATGACTGGGAGCGGGCGATGGCGCGTGCGCGGGATCCGTTCGAGCGCATCCGCGACCATGTGCTGCTGCCGCTGGCCAGTCGCGTGATGGAGATGGATGCGGAACTGGCGGCCCGATTGACACCCGATGTGCTCGCATCGATCGTGGCCGCGATTCCGGCAGAGTGGCTCGCGAATTCCGGCGGGGAGGCGCGCCGCCAGGATTATCTGGACTACCTGCAACAGCGCATCGCGGCGCCCCGTCAGTTTTCGATGGAGGCCCAGCGTGCCCACGACGCCCTGCGCGTATGACTATGCGGTGATCCGCGTGGTGCCCCGCGTGGAACGCGGGGAGTTCATCAATGTCGGCGTGATCCTTTCGTGCCCGGCGCACGACTTCCTCGAGGCGCGCGTGCAGCTGGACCAGGACCGGCTCACCGCGCTGTTCCCCGACGTGGATGCGCAGCTGGTGCAGCAGTACCTGGATGCGATTCCTGCCGTCTGCCGCGGTGACGCGGCGGCCGGCCCGATCGGGCAGCTCACGCAGCGGCAGCGTTTCTACTGGCTGGTGGCGCCGCGCAGCACCATCATCCAGACCTCTTCGGTGCACAGCGGCCTGTCGGAAAACCCCGCCGAGACCCTGGAGCATCTGATGCGCACGATGGTCGGCTGCACGCCGCGGGCGTGAAGGAGTGTCCATGGAAGGCCAGTCCACTGCTGCTGCTGCGGCGACCCACCGGATCGAAATCCTCTACTGCACGCAGTGCCGCTGGATGCTGCGCGCGGCGTGGATGGCGCAGGAGCTGCT
>CAYQJU010000227.1:0-1681 GCA_964417875.1 uncultured Steroidobacteraceae bacterium | reverse complement strand
GCGATCATCGTCATCGTGTGCCGCATGTAGTTGCGGCCGACCTGGCCGCTGCCGTTTGCCAGGCCATCGGGAAAGCGCTCGCTGCGTGAGTTCAGCAGCAGCCGCGTGGTTTCCACTGCGTTGCCCGCGATGCAGACCACGCGGGCCTTCTGCTCATGCACGGCGCCATTGCCATCGACATACCGTACGGCGGTGGCGACGCCCTCGTCATTGGTCAGGACGTGCGTCGCCATGCACTCGGGGCGCAGGTCGAAATAGTCCGTGGCCTCGGCCTGGGGAATGTGATTGAAGAGGGTGGTCCATTTGGCGTTGATGAAGCAGCCGCTGGAGCAGAAGCCGGCCTGCACGCAGCCTGGCCGTCCGTCTCGGACCTCCGGATTGATCGCCATGTTGTAGGTGTCGAAATCCTTGTAGCCCACATTCCGGGCACCCGCGGCCATCACCTTGAAGTTGTTGTTGCCCGGCAGTCGGGGAATGCCGTGTGTCCCGGTGACACCGAGCATGCGCTCGGCGCGGCTGTACCAGGGGTCCAGATCGCTCAGGCTCAACGGCCAGTCGGCGAGATTGCAGTCCGGCAGCTGACCGTAGGTGCTCAGTGCCCGCAACTCGAAGTCGCGGAAGCGTGGACAGTTGGCAGTCCAGTGCAGCGTCGATCCACCCACGGTCTTGCAGGTGTTGACCGGATTGACCGCGGGGATGTCTCCTTCCCCGTAGCGCAGATCCAGCCAGCCCATCTTCTGGCGCATCTTCGGCGGATCATTTTCGATGTCGCCCAGGTGCAGGCGGCCGCCCGCCTCAAGGCACACCACCTTCACGCCCTGCGTGGCCAGCTCTCTGCCCAGGGCGCCGCCACTGGCACCGGAGCCGATCACGACAACGACCGAACCGTCTTCGAGGTTGAAATTGGCAGGCATACGACATCCCCTCAGTTGTGCTGCGCAGCTGGCAGCCAGGAGATGTCGTCGAACCCGCGATGCAGGTAGCCGCCATGCTCGATGGCCGAACCGCCGTATCCGACGATCTGGCGGGCGCCGGGATCGCGCAGCACGACCTGGATCGTGGTGGCGCGCAGCGTCTGGAAGAACGGACTGTCCTGAATGGACTGGAGCACCTGCACCCGCCGGGCTTCGTCGAGCTCCTTCCACGGCGTGCCGGCGGTGGCTGAACGAAGCGCTTCGAGCCCGCCGGGCAATTCATCGCCACCGGATTCGAGCATCTGGCGCGCTGCCTGCACATAGAGGGGCGGCGGCAGTTCCGGGAAGGGAAGGATGTCATACGCCACGCTCGCTACCAGCTCCAGATCCTGGTGGGCGGTGCCTGCCTGCGGCGACCTGCTGCAGGCAGCCAGCGCGGTGGCCGCCGCCAGCTGTGAAATGGTCAGTAGCGCTTGTCTTCTGGTTATTCTGTTATTCATGGCCCGCCCGGGTACGCGTGATGGAAGAGTGTCGCGTGGCCAGTCGAAGCTACCACCCGACGATAGGCAGGGAAGGCGTACTGCGCACCGGTGATAACCAGGCGCGGCGGGAATTGCGCCGCACGCGCGCGGAGCCGCTGGGAAAACGCCGGGATAATCAGCGGCAGGATGTCGAAGAGGCAGTGGCCGCGCCGGCACCGGCGGCGGCTGGCAATCGGCCGTGCCTTATAGCCTCGTGGCTGTGGGTCGCGCTGCCTCCAGCGCGGG
>CAYQJU010000226.1:0-1684 GCA_964417875.1 uncultured Steroidobacteraceae bacterium | reverse complement strand
TGAACCGAATCATCTGCCTGTAAGCCTCGAACTGCTCATCACGAAATCCCAAGGTCTTCAATGCGTTTACATGCTTGGAACTCCTCCTGGACGACGTAACCGCGATATCAAGAAGCGCACGTTCACGCTCAGTGAAATTGAAGTTCCCCAATGTGTAAGGCGCTTCCTGCATCAGGAACGGAAGTCGCTTACCAACTCTCGCCTGAATATCCCCGACTCGATCCGGCTCCGCCAGCACGCCCCCAACAGTAATCATCGGCACTGTATCCGTGTACGCAATGCGGAACAGGGACAAGAACCTGCCATCCACTCTTGAAGAGAAGGCATTCTTGAATGCCGACAACAGGATGCGGGACACCGTTCCAGGAAACGCGCTGTTCTCCATATCAGCCACCACCAGTCCAATCGCGAAGTCACCGAGACTTTGCTGAAAGTGCTCCAAGCGGCGGTCCGCAGTCGCGTCAAACAGCGCACCCGGCGGAGCGCCACAGACAGTAACAAACGCAAAACCACCCGGAAGAAGCCTGGCCCCCAGAGAGGTAATGTCCGCGGTCATGTCCTCATTCAGACCATCATCATAATCAAACCAGTAGATCGACCTTTGACCCTCCTTCGACGCGGAAAGGAACGCAGCAGTGGTTTGATTCAACACTTCAACAAAACTAAATGGTCGATTGAACTCACATCTTGGGAAAAGCTTCTTGTCTCTCTCCAAACTTGTCATTTGCCTGATTCCCAGAAACCTGTGAACCATGTGATAGTCGTAAAAGCCCGTCCCGCCCATGCCAATATAATGGTAC
The DNA here is from genome assembly GCA_964417875.1 of uncultured Steroidobacteraceae bacterium. GTDB lineage: Bacteria > Pseudomonadota > Gammaproteobacteria > Steroidobacterales > Steroidobacteraceae > ZC4RG30. The sequence continues at coordinate 884 of CAYQJU010000226.1, read as the reverse complement.
TGCGCCAATTCGACGGGACCGGGAGCCGCACACCTAAGGAACTCAATAAGCAGTTGCCTCTCGACTTGCTTGCTCGGCCTCAAGTGGTAGCCGATGAAGTTTGCGGTCGATCGCTTCACTCTTCCGCCCCCACCTCATTCTTCAGGAAGTAACTGAACGTGTACCGCCCCACCTCCGATCCGGTCATCCCTGGTCGACGCAAATGCGCCGCGATCTTTCTGACGGCCGAAGTCTTTGCGTCGTATTGAATCTTCATCGTAGTAGGCGCCGGCTTTACTGGCGGCTTGAAGTCCCTTTCCTTCGCTACTGCCGCATTCAGGACGCCAATCTTGGGACCAGCGGCATCCAGCAGGTCCATTGGTTTAAATTCCGCTCCATCGTCCGCGTACCGCTTGTCCAAGAAAGCGACGACGGCGCGCCCGATCTTGACCATGTGACGCTTCGCCTCTTGCCACACGGCGCTCTCTTCATTGATTGCGGATTTGGTCGTCGTCCATGGCAATGACTCAGGATTCGTCGAAACAAAAAATACCGTACCGAGAAAGGGCCTATGCTTCGGCTGGAAAATGGGCAACCCCGCGTTTCCCCATCCTGTTGTTTGGCTTTTGTCTGCAAATAGAACCGTTCTTCCATTGCAGAAGACAAACCATCCGGAGTTTCTGTCCTTAAAGCTCTGCCCAGAAGATGCCGCAATTCCCGCCGTAATTACGCAGGTTACTTCTCCGGAGGTGAACTTTTGGCTGGTGTGGTTCCCACCAATCTCAAGCACCTCTCTTTCGATAGCCCTTCCATTCAACGCTATCGTGACTATGCGTCCGATATAGAAGGAATACGTACGCGAGATCCTATCGCGCAACTGCTCGACAAAGAGCCCATCATCCAGC
>CAYQJU010000225.1:0-1691 GCA_964417875.1 uncultured Steroidobacteraceae bacterium | reverse complement strand
TGCGCCTGCTGGGCATCAAGGTGGTGTTCAACCACGCCGACTACCGCCTGCTGTCACGCCGCGCGGTGGACGAGTTGAAGCAATATCCGGAGACCAACCTGTTCCTGCGCGGCATGGTGCCGCTGCTCGGACTGCCCACCGGCGAGGTGCGCTACACGCGCCGGGCGCGCGCTGCCGGGGTCACCAAGTACCCCACGCGGCGCATGCTGTCGCTGGCGTGGGAGGGTGTCACCTCATTCTCGGTGGCGCCGCTGCGCCTGGTGTCGGCGCTGGGCTTCCTGATCGCACTCGGCTCGCTGGCCGTCACCCTCTGGGCGCTGACGGTGAAGTTCGTGGCGGGCACCGCGGTGCCTGGCTGGGCGTCCACGGTGGTGCCGCTTTACTTCCTGGGCGGCGTGCAGATCCTCTGCCTGGGCGTGATCGGGGAGTACGTGGGGAAGATCTATCTGGAGTCGAAGCGCCGGCCGCGGTATGCGGTGGAGAGGCGGTTGGGCGGGCGGTGATTGCAGTCATTCGCCGCGGGATGCCTGTCGGCGCTAAAGGGCCGAACGCTCAGCGCGCGCCCTTGCCCATCAGCACCACCTCGACCGTCTGCACCAGGATGGTCAGGTCGAACAGCAGGTTGTGGTTCTTCACGTAGTACAGGTCGTACTGCAGCTTCTGCTTGGCATCATCGATCGAGGAACCATAGGGGTAGCTGATCTGCGCCCAGCCGGTGATGCCGGGCTTCACGCTGTGGCGATAGGCGTAGTAGGGGATCTTCTCCTCGAGCTCGCGCACGAACTCCGGGCGCTCCGGACGCGGGCCGACGAAGCCCATGTGGCCCTTGAGCACATTCAGCAGCTGCGGCAGTTCGTCGATGCGGGTCTTGCGGATGAAGGCGCCCACGCGGGTGACGCGCGGATCGTTCTTCTGCGCCCACTGCGCGCCGCCCGCCTCGGCATCAGTGCGCATGCTGCGGAACTTGGTCAGGCCGAAGATGCGGCCTTCGAAGCCGACGCGCTTCTGTCGATAGAAGACACCGCCACCCTTGTGGCCGTCTTCCAGCCAGATGGCCGCGGCCGTCACGATCATGATCGGCGAGGTGAGGATCAACAGCACGCCGCTGGCGAGGAAATCGAGCGCGCGCGCAGTGAACAGGCGGAAGCCATCGCGCCGGAAACCTTCTCCCAGGATCATCCAGGTGGGAGAAAGCAGGTCGAGCTGGATGCGGCCGGTCTCGCGCTCCATGAACGAGATGAACTCGGTGACCGTGATGCCGGCGAGGCGGCATTGCAGCAGCTCTTTCACGGGGAGGTTCTGCCGGCGGTCCTTCAGCGCCACCACCAGTTCCTCGATGTCCAGCTTCTGGCAGAGGGCCTTGAGTCCGTCCGGCGCCTCGAAGACCCGCTCGCCCAGCGGGATGACGTGGTCGCCGGGATGATGCACGACGCCGACAAGGTGGTAACCGGCGCGGTCGCTGCGCCGGCGCATGCGCTTGAAAGCCACCATGCGTTCGCTGTGGCCATAGACCAGCACCCGCTTCTTGAGCGCCTCGAGGTTCATCAGGCGATCGGCCAGCGTGCGGATGAACAGGGAGAAGAGAATCGAGATCAGCGTGGCGAGGAACAGCACCCCGCGGCCGATTTCGATCGAGGGGACGAGGTAGAAGATGATGGCGGAGACGGCCATGGCGGCGAGGCAGGCGATGA
>CAYQJU010000224.1:0-1703 GCA_964417875.1 uncultured Steroidobacteraceae bacterium | reverse complement strand
AGGTGTCGGGCCGGGGCGAGGGCATGGAGGCGCTGAAGCGGCTGCTGTCGCAGCGGTTCAGCCGCGCGGCCCGCAGCGCAGCGTCGCAGCCGGAACCCGAGCCGGTGCCCGCGGGCTGATCGGGACGAGCCACGTTGGCTTGGGAAAGCCCCGCTCCGGCGGGGCTTTCCTTTTGGCGCCTCCGGCTCCCCTGTGTCCCGCGCGAATTCCAACGGGTTGCCCATGGTTCGGCACATGATGTCGCAGATCTTTTGTCTCTTGAAGAGAAGGTCAGGGCAGAGGTAGCGGTTCTTCCTCGTCAGGTAAGATCCAGCGAGGTTCTCGATCACGCTTGCTATCGGGGTGCTCGCCGCGTCGGCGAACGGGACGACGCGATTTCGGGGCGTGAGGGAATCGACATGTCGATCCAGCAGGGTGGGGCGCGTCAATGAGATGGTCGCAGTTTTCGGGTCACATCGCGTTCGCGCTGTCTGTGGGGCTTGCGCTTTTATGTGTGCTCGCTTTCAAGTCGCTGCACAAGCGTGCCGCTAGGAAATCACCGCTGTCGGGGAAGGTCGTCGGACATCTGCCCGGCCAGCAGCTGGTAGAGCGTGCGGGTGATCATCACGACGACCTGCTGATGGCGGTGATGCTGATGTTCTTGGCATTTCCGTTGGCCTTCTCAACCTGGGCCGGTGCGCGGCTGCGCTGGGATGCGATTCAACTCGGATTCGGGGAGGCCGCGTTTGCTCTGTTGGGCGTAGGGTTGTTCGGGATCGGGTTGTACCGGTACATCGGGCACTATCGCGCACGCGAGCAGGCACGTGACGGCCTGCTGGCCGAGCGGGTCACCGGCATGCAGCTCAACCGTCTGGTCGCCAGCGGCTGCCGTGTGCTGCACGACCTTCCAGCCGATAGCTTCAATATCGACCACGTGGTTGTTTCGCCCGCCGGCGTGTATGCCATTGAGACGAAGTCATTCCGCAAGCCGAAGCGACTGGCCGCCGATCAGGCATGCAAGGTGTCCTACGACGGAGTGGGGCTGTCGTTTCCCGACTTTTCGACTCGGGCACCGATTAACCAGGCTGTGCGGCAGGCGAAATGGCTTCGCGGCGTGCTGGAGGAAGCGTTGAAGCAGGATGTGCCCGTGATTCCGGCCGTCGCCCTGCCGGGTTGGTACATCGATCGGACTGCTGCGGCGAAATCCGCGGATGTCCGGGTATTCACCCCGATGGGCAAGGGCGCCGACTTCCTTGCATGGGGGCCGGAAAGGCTGTCGCCGCAGGAGCGTGAAATGATTGCCCAGGCGCTGGCCTTGCGTTATCCAAGATTGGAAGAGTAGTCGCGGCCAGTTGTTGGGGTGATCGGCCTCAACACCATGAACCCGCAGTACCCGGACCCTCCAATGAGTCGGACCCCGCGCAATCCGGCGCCCAGACTCACCCCGTGAGACTGCCCCCCACAACACTGGCCCGCCCCAACCAGGGCAGGCCCCATGAACGCCATCCTCCACGCCAGGCCGCTGCCGGCGCCCGTTCCGTCCGGCGGGCAGCTGGCGCGCCGCCTGGCCGATCGCTATGCCGACCGGGTCACCGGCCAGTTCACCATCGAGGGCCAGGCGGCCGACCTGCGGCCGCTGCCGCGTGACCTGCCGCCGGCGCTGGCCGATGCGCTGCAGGCGCGCGGCATCCGTTCGCTGTATTCGCACCAGGCCCAGGCCTGGG
>CAYQJU010000223.1:0-1710 GCA_964417875.1 uncultured Steroidobacteraceae bacterium | reverse complement strand
GCCAGGCAACCGTTCGAACACATACGTCAGATACGCATGGGGCTCGATGCCATTGGCCTTGGCGGTTTCCACCAGTGAGTAGAGATTGGCGCTGGCCCTGGCACCGGCCACCGTGCCACTGAACATCCAGCCCTTGCGACCGATCACGAACGGCCGGATCGCGTTCTCGCAGCGGTTGTTGTCCAGCGGCACATTCGGGTGCTGGAGGAACACGGTGAGCTTTGGCCACTGTCCCAGCGCGTAGTGCACCGCCTTGCCCAGCAGGCTGTGCGGCAGCACGCTGGGCGCCAGCGCTTCAAGCCATGCATGGAACTGCTCAGCCACCGGCGCAGAGCGCTGCGTGCGTTGCTGCAGCCGCTGTTCTGGCGCGACCGGCGTCTTGCTGTCGTTCATGGCCCGCTCGATGCCATAGAGCTGGCGGATGAACTCCAGCGCTGCCCTGGCATGCGTGCTGTCGGCGGGGCTGGCCTTGCGCGCCTCATCGAACTTGCGCCGGGCGTGCGCCCAGCAGCCGGCGTGGGTAAACCCCAGGGTCTGGGCGACACGCGCATAGGCCTCATAGCCATCGGTGAGCACGATGCCGCGGTAGTCCTGCAACAAACGCTGCGGCACGGCACCGGCGCGGGACGGATCGTGGTCGAACAGCACGATGCGCTGGCCCGGCGGACCTGCCGCGCGCACCCACATCCAGTGATCGGCGGTGGGCGCCTTGTCGCTTTTGAGCACCTGCAGGTGCGTCTCATCGCAGTGGATCAGCGGCTGGGCCAGCAGCTGCTCGTTCAGCAGGTTGATCAGTGGCACCACGTGGGTGGCGCCGAGCTGGTTGATCCAGCCGCAGGTGGTGGCGCGCCCGAGCACAATGCCCAGTCTCTGAAACTGCGCCTGCTGGCGGTACAGGGGCAAGCCATCGACGAACTTGGCGGTGACGATGTGGGCGAGCAGCGCCGGTGAGGCCATGCTCTTGGGCAGCAGCTGCGCAGGCACGGGCGCGATGTGCACGCCCTGCTTGCAGCAGGGGCAGGCGTACTGGGGACGGATGTGGCGCAGCACGCGGATCTTGGCCGGGATGATGTCCAGCTGCTCGCTGATCTGCTCGCCGATGCGCACCAGGGGCGTGCCGTCGGCGGCACAGACCTTCTGCTCCTCGGCCAGATCGTGAATGACCTCGACGCGCGGCAGGTCGGGGCTGAGCTTCTTGCGGCCGCGCGGCTTGCGCTCGTGCGCGGCGATGGCCACCGACTGCGGGGCGGTGGCTGCGGCATCGGCGAGAGTCTCGGCCTCGTTGAACAGCCACTGCTGGTCGGGGCTGATGTCGGCCGGCGGGGTCTTCTCCGAGGAGCGGCCGAACAGCTGGTTCTTCAACCAGCGGTTCTCACTCTCCAGCAGCTCGATGCGCTGCTCGCGTGCGGCCAGCTGTGCCAACAACGCCGCTGCGTCGTGCGCTTCAGGCGTTGTTGTGGCCGGGGAAATCACCCGGCAATGATAGCGTTCTGCGGTGCCGTGCGGATCAGCTCAGCACGGAATAATGCACCGCCTGATGCGGCTGCATGCGCCACACATCGTAGCCGTCCAGCAGCCAGTTGAGTTGCTCGCAGCTGAGCGTCACGATCTGGTCGGGCAGCGCCCTGGGCCAGTGGAACTTGTCGCGCTCCAGACGCTTGTACCAGATGACAAAGCCGTTGCGCTCCCACAGCAGCAGCTTCAGCTTGT
>CAYQJU010000222.1:0-1816 GCA_964417875.1 uncultured Steroidobacteraceae bacterium | reverse complement strand
GCGCGGAAAGCCATACCACTTCTTCGCCGCGCCCCAGGTCAGCGCGCCGGCGCCGGCGGTGCGGCCGTGGAAGCCCTGCTCCAGCGCGACGACCTCGGTGCGGCCGGGGTTCAGTGTGAACGCCATCTTCAGCGCGTTCTCGTTGGCCTCGGCGCCGCTGTTGACGAAGAACACGCTCTTCACCGGCAGGCGCGAGAACGCGATCAGCTTGCTGGCGGCGCGCGTGCGCACATCCAGCGGCACGGCATTGCTCTGGAAGTTCAGGTTGCGGTTCTGCTCGTTGACGGCCTTGGTCCACGCGGGGTGGCCATAGCCCAGCGCGGCCACGGCATGGCCGCCATACAGGTCGAGCACGCGGCGGCCGTCACGCGTATGCAGCCACACGCCTTCGCCGCGCAGCACCTCGAGCGGGTACTGGGCGAAGACGCGCGCCAGCGGCTCGGCGGCCAGCGGGGCGGGTGCAGCGGACTGTGCGGCGGCGGTGCTCATGGGATTCCTTTGTGTTGCTTCCCTGTGGGTTGATGAAACGGAAATCAGGTCCAGCCAGCGGCGGGCGCGGTGAGGCCGGCGGTCTCGGGCAGATCCAGCAGCCGGTTCATCCACTGCACGGCGCCGCCGGCGGCGCCCTTGTTCAGGTTGTCCAGCACGCTCATCACCGCGACGGCCTGGCCATCGGTGGCGACGGACAGCCGCGCATAGTTGCTGCCCGCCACATCCTTCACGCGCGGCGGCGTGGCGCCGACGCTGACGAACGGCGAGTGCGCATAGAACTTCGTGAACGTCTCGAGCAGCTCGGCCTGCGACACCGGCTTCGCCAGCACGCCCTGCACGGTCACATGGATGCCGCGCGCGAACGGACCCGAGTGCGGCACGAAGGCAAAATGCGCGTCCACGCCACTGGCAGCCTTGGCCACCGCAGCCACTTCCGGGGCATGCCGGTGCGCCAGCGGGTTGTAGGCATACAGGTCGCTGTGCCGCTGCGGATGATGCGTGCCCTCGATGGGCTTGCGGCCGGCGCCGGTGCTGCCGGTCACGCCGGAGACGAACAGCGTCGGCGTGGCAATGCCCAGCTTCAGCAGCGGCACGGCGGCCAGCAGGATGGCCGTGGAGAAGCACCCCGGATGCCCGATGTGCGGCGTGGGCGCCTTCGCCAGGTGCTCCGGCACCGCGCAGGTGAACTCGGCCAGCCGCTGCGGTGCGCCGTGCGCATGCTTGTACACGGCGGCATAGGCGTCGTTGCTGGCGAAGCGGTAGTCGGCGGAGATGTCGACCACGCTGGTCTTCACGCCGGCATCCTCGGCCACGTTGAGGATGCGGTCGATCAGCGCCGCGGAGGCGCCATGTGGTGCCGCCGAGAAGATCGCGCTGCGCGGCAGCTTCGCCACCAGCGCCTCGATCTCGGCCAGCGACGAGAACCTCATCTCCGGATACACCGGCGCCAGGTGGCCGAAGTATTTCGCCACCGATTCACCGGGCTGGCTGTCCGACAGGATGCCGGCCAGCTGCAGGTACGGGTGACCGGCGATCAGCCGCAGCAGCTCGCCGGACACATAGCCGGTGCCGCCGAGCACGATGGTGGGGATGCGTCGCGTCGCGTTCATCGTCGTTCTCAGTTGCTGGCCGGCGCCGGAAACTTCGACGACAGGCCCAGGTATTCGATCAGGTGGTCGCCCAGCGCGGCGCCATTGGTCATCGCGTTGAACGCCTTGACCTGCATCTGCTCCTGGATGATGTCGACGCCCACGCTGTTGTCGGTGGCAGGGCCGGTGACCACGGCCGGCTCGATGCCGAAGCGCTCGCGCAGCAGCTTCACGCC
>CAYQJU010000221.1:0-1835 GCA_964417875.1 uncultured Steroidobacteraceae bacterium | reverse complement strand
GCACCTGGTATGCGGCAGTGCGGGCCGCGAACAACAGCAACAACGACAGTTTCAATGGCGTTTCGCTCGTCGTCACATACGACATCAGTTCCGAGGGCGCGCTGGGATGCGCCACCAGTTCCTCCGGGATCGACTGGCGCCACTGCACCGAGATGCCGGGCGCGGCACAGGTTCGCAACAACTACGCGAACTGGTATGCCTATCACCGGACTCGCATGAAGGCGGCCAAGGCCGCTTCGAGCGAGGCGTTCTCCCGCCTGGAAGGAACGAACGTGCGCGTCGGGTTCCGTACGATCAATCCCACCGGATCGGCGAATGCGGACTGGAACATTCCGGTCGACAGCAACGGGGGCATTTTTGTCGATTCGGGTGCCAGTCAGAATCGGACGAACTGGTACAACAGGTTGCATGGTGCTACTGCGGGCGTCGGCACTATTTTCTACACGCCGTTGCGAACCGCTTTGAACAGCGCAGGACAGTACTTTTCCAGTGAGGAGCCGTACCGGTCCAATACCGTTTCGCCGCTGTCGTGCAGGCAGAACTTCACGATCCTGACCACTGATGGTTATTGGAACCAGGCTTTCTCCAGGCCTGCCGGGATGCAGGCGAACTCTGATGGTACGAACGGGCCCAATGGCTATGTGGCGGAAGCGCCCTATGCCGACAGCCACTCCAATACGCTGGCCGACGTCGCCATGCACTACTGGAAGACGGACCTTCGTCCGGGCATGGCTGACAATGTGCCGACCACCGCCGCCAATCCCGCGAACTGGCAGCACATGGTGACGTTCGGTATCTCCATCGGCCTGAGGGGCGAAATCGATCCGGCCGGTCCGTATCCCGGGCAGCCTGGTGGTGCAGACGATTGGCCGAATCCCCAGACCGGCAACAGTGGCGTCCTGGATATCGCCCCCCGTATCGACGATCTTCTGCATGCGTCGATCAACTCGCGCGGCCGCTTCATCGCGGCATCGAATCCGCGTGAGTTTGCCGACGGCCTGGAAGCGGCGCTCGCCGCGATCGAGGAGCGCACGGGCTCGTTCTCCAACGTCGCAGCGAACTCGACCTCGCTCGACTCAGGAACGCGGGTGTTCCAGGCCAACTTCGTGTCGGGCGTGTGGACCGGCGAACTGCGTTCGCAGCCGGTAACGCTTGCGGGCGGCGTGAGCGCGGTGGACTGTTCCGGGATTGCGCAACCGGCCGTCGGCTGGTGCGCATCCAAGGGTATCCCGACCTCGGGCCGCAAGGTCTACACGTCTGATGGCCACTTCCATGACGATGGCGAGAATCCGGCGTCCTCCGAGAACACCACTCCGGAACAGTCCGCGCGGGCATTCCCGGACGATGCCACCGAGGAGCAGCTTGCCAGCCTGGCCCGCGATGGATTGTCGGGTGAGCACAACGCCGCCTACATCGCCGGCGACCGTTCGCGTGAGCAGTCGAGGCCGGGCGGCTCCCTGCGCAACCGCAACCATCTGCTGGGCGACATCGTGGGGTCGTCTCCTGCGTATGTGCCGGGAGTGGGCGGCGCGGCGGGCACGGTCTATATCGGCGCCAACGACGGCATGCTGCATGCGTTCAATGTCACGAACGGCAATGAGCTGTTCGCCTACATTCCCGGCATCATCAACTGGCACCACCTCGGCACGCTGAGTCAGCCGAATTACGGACACCGTTTCTTTGTCGACGGTCCTATCGTCGTGAGCTCACGCCAGCAGACACCGTCGAAGAACATCCTGGTTGGCGCCCTGGGCAAGGGCGGCAAGGGGCTGTTTGCGCTCGATGTGACCAATCCCGCTGCCTTCGGCGAAGGCAACAACGTCAAGTGGGAGCGT
>CAYQJU010000220.1:0-1835 GCA_964417875.1 uncultured Steroidobacteraceae bacterium | reverse complement strand
ACCTCGACCACGGTCACCGCGATCGCCGACCTGCCGTTCTTCCTGCTGTTCTGCGCGGTGTTCTGGTACATCGCCGGCGGCCTGGTGTGGATCCCGCTGGCGGCGCTGGTGGCGATGCTGCTGCCGGGCCTGCTGGCGCAAAAGCGCCTGCGCGCGCTGGCCCAGGAGCACATGCGCGAAGCCTCGCTGCGCAGCGCCATGCTGGTCGAGTCGGTGCAGGGCATCGAGGACATCAAGCAGCTGCAGGCCGAGTCGCGCTTCCAGACCCACTGGAACCACTACAACGCGGTCAGCGCCGACAGCGACATGCGCCTGCGCGACCTGGCCGGCACCCTCAACAACTGGTCGCAGACGGTGCAGGCGGCGGTGTTCGCGCTGGTCGTGTTCTTCGGCGCGCCGCTGGTGATGGTCGGCGAGATGACCACCGGCGTGCTGGTGGCGGCCTCGATCCTGTCCTCGCGGATGCTCTCGCCGCTGGCCGGGGTGACCCAGATCCTCAACCGCTGGCAGCAGGCGAAGGTGGCCAAGGAGGCGCTGGACGGGATCATGGCCGCGCCGGTGGACGACCCCGGCCAGGGCAGCCGCATCCACCGGCCGCTGCTGCACGGCGCCTATGCGCTGGAGGCGGCGGTGTTCAGCCACGACGGGCAGACGCCGGCGCTGAGCGTCGATGCGCTGCAGATCGCGACCGGCGAGCGCGTGGCCGTGCTCGGCCGCAATGGCGCCGGCAAGTCGACCCTGCTGCGCGCGCTGTCGGGCATGCTCGAACCGGCGCAGGGCAGCATCCTGCTGGACGGGGTCGCCCTGGGCCACCTGGATCCGGCCGACGTGCGCCGCGACGTCGGCCTGCTGTCGCAGGAGGCGCGGCTGTTCCACGGCAGCCTGCGCGAGAACCTGCTGCTGGGCGCGCCGACCGCCACCGACGCCGAGCTGACGGCCGCGCTGGAGGCCGCCGGCGCCTGGGGCTTCGTGCAGGGCCTGGGCACCGGGCTGGACCACGTGGTGCTCGAAGGCGGGCTGGGCCTGTCCGGCGGCCAGCGCCAGGGCCTGCTGCTGGCGCGGCTGCTGCTGCGCAACCCGCGGGTGCTGCTGCTCGACGAGCCGACCGCCTCGCTCGACGAGGTCAGCGAGCAGCACGTGATCCGCAGCCTGGCCGCGCTGCCGCGCGACACCACGATGGTGATCGCCACCCACCGCCGCCCGGTGCTGCAGCTGGTCTCGCGGGTGCTGGTGGTCGATGCCGGCCGGCTGGTGCTGGACGGCCCGCGCGAGGAGGTGCTCGAGCGCCTGCGCAAGGGCGCGGCCAGGCCGGTCGCCGGAGTGCCGGCATGAGCCGCCTGGACGGTGACGTCTTCGACCTGGACGAGGCGCGCGCAAGCCGCTCCTCGCGCGTGGTGCTGTGGACCGGCGCGTTCCTGGCCGTGTTCCTGGCCTGGGCCTGGTGGTTCGAGGTGGACGAGGTGTCCAGCGGCGGCGGCCAGGTGGTGCCGACCTCGCGCGAGCAGGTGATCCAGTCGCTGGAGGGCGGCATCGTCGCCCAGCTGGCGGTGGCCGAGGGCGACATCGTCGAGAAGGGCGAGCTGCTGGCCCAGCTGGATCCGACCCGCGGCGAATCGAGCGTCGGCGAGACCGCGGCCAGGTACCGCGCGGCGCTCGCCAGCTCGGTGCGGCTGCAGGCCGAGGTCGAAGGCCGCGATGCGCTGGAGTTCCCGCAGGAGCTGCAGGCGCACCCGGACCTGGTCGCCACCGAGACCGCGCTGTTCCGGTCGCGCCGCCGCAGCCTGGCCGAATCGCTCGGCGGCCTGCAGCGCTCGCTCGAGCTGGTGCGGCGCGAG
>CAYQJU010000219.1:0-1853 GCA_964417875.1 uncultured Steroidobacteraceae bacterium | reverse complement strand
TAACACCTGAGTTAAGCCGTGCCGCGAAGCGGCATCGGCTTGAATGAATTGTTAGACCTGACCCTACTGAACTTGAACCGCATTGCCGTCACCGTCCTGTAGCGCGACAACTTCGCATGTGCTCGCGCCACCACCGCTTGAGTACACCGTAGCACTCGCGGTAGAGCCCGGAGGGATGTCATGTGGTCGAAGGTAGCCGTCCTGCGCAGACAGGATGGAGCCAGAACTGTCTTTGAATTGAACAAAGACTTTCGTGTAGGGGATTGTTGAACTGCCCGTGTTCGTGACAGTCACATCTGCTCTGTTCCGACCGTAGTTGTCTTGGCACTCAACGGATACCACTCGTACGCTGTAGGTCGGAGCAGGCGCAGCTGTAGATGCTGAGCTTTGGCTAGAGGGTGAGTTGGTGCTGCTACCGACCCCGTATAGCACCAATCCGCAGAATCCCAGCATGAGGATGAGGCAGACCAGAACAATCCAGCCGATGATCTTCCAAGGATTCATGACCTCTCCCCGTGTCTCAAGTCAGGTCTAACGCCTGAGTTAAGCCGCGCCGCGAAGCGGCGTCGGCTTGAACGAACTGTTAGAGCGCGGGCTCTGAGATGAAGTCAAGGAAGGCGTCTCCAAGCTCGGTGGTACGTTTCCCGGCTAGTCCCTGCCCGGTCATCATCACGTGCAACCCAACATTGTCTAGAAGGCCTCGCGCGATGAGATCATTCCATACCTGTCCGTAGGCCTGTCGCTTGCCCTTGAGGTTCGGCATCCCTTGCTCAATGACGGACGACAACGCGCCCATCATTACGTTAGATGTGTTTGGAGGCGTCTGGAAGAACTTGAGTAGCTGTACGTGAAGCTCCGAGAAGGCGTCGATGTACTCAAGGAATATCTGCTGTAGAGATTCTTCGGGGGCCTTGCCAGAAGCAATGTTGAACAAGGCATTGCGAAGGGCCTCTCGCTTCTCTTGACGGTGTGTGCGGATAGCTATCTGCGAAGCATGCAGCACTGCTGAAACAAACTCTTCGTTCTCGCTGAGCTGCCCGATGTCAACGCCGCGGCTCTCCAATTCAATGAGCTTCTCACCAACGTAGCCCATCCACTCAACGCGACGCTTCTCGATAGGCGGCTGCACGATGTGCTGGAACAGCTCAGCACCCGGACCCCCGATCATTGGAATTGCCGATATTCCAGCTTTAGCCAAGGCATGGGCGGTGTCGCCTTTGCTTGGCTTCGGTGGTTGCAATTTGTCAGAAGCCATGATGTGTCCTGAGCGCTCTAACACCTAAGTTAAGCCGCGCCGTAGCGGGGCGTGAAGCACATGGCAAGCTGTACCTGCGATGTGGTTTGCGACCCGATGCGGTGTCGGCTTGAACGCATTGTTAGGCCGCGCCTGCACTATGCCTACGCCGCTCTCAGGACTGCGGGTCGTACCCGAAGACTCGCAGTTCCTGGTCACAGCGACAGGCCTTAGCGATGCGCGCGGCCCACACGACAGCCTCGTCTCGCGAGGGCAGTTCTAGCACGGTGAAGCCCCCATTAAGCGCAGGCGCCCAAGGATAGCCACCGTCAGCAACGGCGCCTGTAGCCGAGACGAGCATGGGTGACACGCTCTCGTCGATGCCGCCGCCAAAGACATAAACACCTGCGGCTTTCGCCTCTTCAATTACGGCATGCGAGTCGCGAACTACCGCCTCCCACTCGTCGTCAGGCACGACCATCGCGGCGCTGGGAAAGGAGATCAGGTACTTGGACATAGTTCTGATTCCGTTGAGCTGAAAGTCGCCGCGATGCGCGTGTGCGGCCTAACGCTTGAGTTAAGCCGCGCCGCGAAGCGGCGTCGGCTTGAACGAATGGTT
>CAYQJU010000218.1:0-1867 GCA_964417875.1 uncultured Steroidobacteraceae bacterium | reverse complement strand
CCGCGCCCGCTGCGATCCTCGCGCGGCTCCTGCGCCGGGCGTCCGAGGATGGACTTGAACCGCTCCGGCGTCACGGTGATCGCATCGGCCAGCGCGTCGAGGATCAGCTCCTGGTAGGGACCTGCGGGAATGCGCGAGAGCAGCGGCTTCGCCTCGGCCACGAACCGCGCCTTGCCGTCTGCCTGCGTCAGGTCCATCGATTCGCGCAGGTGGCTGACCAGATAGGCCGACAGCGGCAGCGCCGCATCGAGCCGGGCCTCGAAGGCCTCGCGTCCCTCCCTGCCCACCAGCGAATCCGGATCCTCGCCATCGGGAAGGAACAGGAATTTCATCTCGCGTCCGGCCTGCGCCTCCGGCAGCACGTTCTGCAGCGCCCGCCACGCCGCCGCGCGTCCGGCGCGGTCCCCGTCGAAGCAGAACACCACCTCGCGCACCAGGCGGAACACGCGCTTGAGGTGTTCCGGTGTGGTCGAGGTGCCCAGCGTTGCCACCGCATAGCCGATGCCGCTCTGGTGCAGGCGGACCACGTCCATGTAGCCCTCGACCACCATCAGCCGCGTCAGCGGCGCGCGGTTCTGGCGCACCTCGAAGAGTCCGTAGAGTTCGCGGCCCTTGTGGAACAGCGCGGTCTCCGGCGAATTCAGGTATTTCGGCTCGCCCTGGTCGAGCACGCGACCGCCGAAGGCGATTGTGCGTCCGCGCGCATCGCGGATGGGAAACATCAGCCGGTCGCGAAAGCGGTCGTAATGCCCGTCGCCCTTCTCGCGCGCGATGACCAGGCCGGCATCGAGCAGCTTCTGCCGCGAGGCATCGCTGGCACCGAAACGCTTGAGCACCTCGCTCCAGGCATCGGGTGCATAGCCGATGCCGAAATGCGCCAGCGTCGTGGCATCGAGGCCACGCCGCGCGGCATATTCACCGGCGCGCGCATGGCGCGCCAGCTGCTCCACATAGAACTGCGCCACCTTGCCCATCAGCGAATAAAGATCCTCGCTGACCGAAGGCGCGGCAGGTGCGCTGCCGCCTTCGCGCGGTACGTCCACGCCCAGCCGCTGCGCCAGGTCTTCGACCGCCTCGACGAAGGGCAGGCGGTCGTAATTCATCAGGAAGTCGAGCGCGGTGCCGTGCGCGCCGCAGCCGAAGCAGTGGTAGAACTGCTTGACCGGATTGACCCAGAACGAGGGCGTCTTCTCGTTGTGGAAGGGGCAGTTGGCCTTGTATTCCCGGCCCGCGCGCTTCAGCGGCACGCGCGCACTGATCAGCTCGACCAGGTCGGCCCGCGCGATCAGGTCATCGATGAAGGCTCTGGGGATGAGACCGGCCATGTGCCAAGCCTACCTTGGCGACCGGTGCGGCGGGATGCGGGCTACCTGTCGCCGCGATTGCGGAAGCGGTGGATGAGCCAGAGCACCGCCGCAAAGATCAGGATGAACAGCAGCAGGCGATGCATTGGCGCTTCAGCCGGAGAGCTTCGCTTTCACCCGCGCGCTGACCGCGGCCATGTCGGCGCGACCTGCGGCGGCAGACTTCACCTGCGCCACGACCTTGCCCATGTCTTTCAGCGAGGCGGCGCCGGTGTCGGCAATCGCCTTCGCGACCAGCGCGTCGACCTCGGCGTCGGAGAGCTGCTCGGGCAGATAGGCCGTCAGCACCGCAAGTTCGGCGTTTTCCTTCGCCACCAGGTCGGCGCGCCCGCCGGCCTCGAACTGCGCCACGGATTCCTTGCGCTGCTTGACCATCTTCTCGATGACGGCCAGCACCTGCGTGTCGTCGAGCGCGATGCGCTCGTCGACTTCCTTCTGCTTGATGGCCGCGAGGACCAGGCGGATCGTCACCAGGCGATCTTTCTCGCCTGCGCGCATCGCCG
>CAYQJU010000217.1:0-1901 GCA_964417875.1 uncultured Steroidobacteraceae bacterium | reverse complement strand
GAAGGACACCAGCTTCTCCAGGTGCACGAGGGTCGGTTGCAGCAGGTCGTTCATCGATTCGCTTCAGTCGGTCGCCGCGGCGGCTTGGCAGATTTCGGGACGCGGGGTCTGGCGGCTCCAGTACACCTCCTGCGACAGGAAGCTGTGGATCATCTCCATGTCCAGCTCGTCACAGCAGGTACTGATGCGCAGCCGTTCACCGGCGCTGGCGGCATCCACGCCCATGCTCAGCGGTTGACCTCGGCCCACAGCGTGCTGCTCATGCCGAACAGCTTGATGAAGCCCTCGGCCTCCTCCACGCCCCAGTCGGCCGACTGGGCGTAGGTCGCGCCGCGCGCGTGGAGGAGGTGCGGCGACCGCAGGGCCACCGCGTCGACGCGCCCACCGCGGGTCTCCAGCACGACCTCGCCGCTGACCCTGCGCTGCGATGACGCGAGGAACGCCTCCAGGTCGGCCTTGAGCGGGTCGTGGAAGAAGCCCTCGTACACCAGCTCCACCCACTTGCGCGCGACCTCGGGCTTGAACCGGTTCTGCTGCTTGGACAGCACCGCTTCCTCCAGCGCGCGGTGCGCGGTCAGCAGCGCGACCAGTCCAGGCGCCTCGTACACGATGCGGCCCTTGAGGCCGATCACGGTGTCGCCGGTGTACATGCCGCGGCCCACGCCGTACTGCGAGAACAGCTTGTTGAGCCGCGCCAGGATCTGCTCGCCCGGCAGCGCCTTGCCGTCCAGCTCGACCGCCTCGCCATTGGCGAACTTCAGGCTCACGGTCAGCGGCTCGACCGGCCAGGCGCTGCGCGGTGCGCACCAGCCGCGCGCGCCCTCGCCCGGGGTCTGCCACTGGTCGATCTCGCCCCCGGACATGGTCACGCCCAGCAGGTTCTCGTTGATCGTGTAGGCCTTCTGCTTGGCGCGCACGCCGAAGCCGCGCTCCTCCAGGTAGGCCTGCTCGTAGGCGCGGGTCTGGGTGTGCTCCTTCTGGATCTCGCGGATCGGCGCCACGATGCGGTAATCGCCCTGCGACTTCACCGCCAGGTCGAAGCGCACCTGGTCGTTGCCCATGCCGGTGCAGCCGTGGGCGATGGCGTTGGTGCCGAGCTCGGCCGCGCGCGCCAGCGAGGCGTCGACGATCAGGTAGCGGTCGGACACCAGCAACGGGTACTGGCCCTGGTAGCCCTCGCCCGCCCACACGAAGGGCCTGACGAACCCGTGCCACAGTGCGGCGCCACCATCGATGGTGACGTGGCTGGCCACGCCCAGCTCGGCGGCGCGCTTCTCGATGAAGGCGCGCTCGTCCGCATCCACGCCGCCGGTGTCGGCGAACACCGTATGCACCTTCCAGCCGCGCTCCTGCAGCCAGGGCACGCAGAAGCTGGTGTCGAGTCCGCCGGAAAACGCGAGGACGATGTCGGTGGAGGAGCCGGGGTCCGGTGAATCGGGATGCTGCGACATGGGAACTCCGAAGGAAACGTCGGGGGAATGCGGGTGTCTGGAATCGGACCCGGAGGCCGGCTCGGGACGAGGGAAAGGCGAAGCTGCTGCAGCGTGTGCGACAGAACGGAATCGATGCGGCGCTGGAGGCCCCGCATCACGGACCCGTGCTTACGGCTCCGGGGTTCCACGCTCCCGGTCCCGCACCAGTGCCGCCATCACCGCCTTCTGCACATGCAGCCGGTTCTCCGCCTCCTCGATCGCGATGCAGTTGGGCGAGTCCATGACGGCGTCGGTCGCCTTGACGTTGCGGCGCAGCGGCAGGCAGTGGCTGAAGACGCCGTCGTTGGTCAGCGCCATCTTGCGTTCGTCGACGATGAAGTGCCGGAACTGGTCGCGGATCGGCTTTTCCGGCGCCCAGTTGCCGAAGTACGGCAGCGCGCCCCAGCTCTTGGCATAGACCACGTCGGC
>CAYQJU010000216.1:0-1909 GCA_964417875.1 uncultured Steroidobacteraceae bacterium | reverse complement strand
GCCGCAAGGACGGCGGCGTGATCGATGAAACGCCGGCGGCCTACAAGGACATCGACGCCGTGATGGCCGCGCAGCATGACCTGGTCGAGGTGGTCGCCACGCTCAAGCAGGTGTTGTGCGTGAAGGGTTGAGCAGCCGGCCACCTGCGGGCCTCATGTTCCGGCCATCAGCCCGATCACCAATGCATTGGCCAGGTCGATGACAAACCCGCACACCAGCGGCACCACGATGAATGCCTTCGGCGCCGCGCCATACTCGCGCGTGACCGCCGTCATGTTGGCGACGGCGGTGGCGGTGGAGCCCAGCGCGATGCCGCCGAAGCCCGCGCACATCACCACCGATTCATAGTCCCGGCCCATCGCGCGGAACACCACCAGCAGCACGAAGGCGATCACCAGCGCGACCTGCACGGCCATCACCGTGGCGATGAAGGTCAGCATGGGCTGCAGCTCCCACAGGCGCAGGCCCATCAGCGCCATGGTGAGGAACAGGCCCAGGCAGATGTCCGAAACCAGCGCGAGGCCGGGCTGCATCGCGGGCCAGTCCCACAGCCGCCCGCGACCGCCGGGGCGCACCAGGTCACTGACCGCACGCAGCAGGATGCCGGCCAGCAGGCAGCCGACGAACTCGGGCAGGTTCACCGGCGTGCGCGCGAACAGCCCGTTCAGCCCGCTGCCGAGCAGCAGCGCGAAGTTCAGCCACAGCATCGCCAGCAGCACGCTGTGATAGTCGATGAAGGTGCGCCGCTCCTCGCCATGCGGCGTGCCCACTTCCAGTTCCGTATCGCCGGAAGGACGCACGCCGTGCCGCTTGATCAAGAGGCTCGCGATGGGGCCGCCGATGGTGCAGGCCGCGATCAGTCCGATCATGTTGGCCGACAGGCCCAGCTCCTGCGCATCGGCGATGCCCAGCGTGTCGACGAAGTAGGGCGTCCACGCGATGGTGGTGCCGACGCCGCCGGTCAGCGCCACCGAGCCGGTCATCAGTCCGGCGCGCGCGTCCATGCCGAACAGCTCCGCCAGTGCCATGCCGGTGAAGTTCTGCACCAGGATGAAGCCGATCGACAGCACGCTGAGGATCAGCAGCGGCCGCCCGCCACGCGACAATGTCCGCACATCGGTGCTGAGCCCGACCGAGGCGAAGAAGTACAGCAGCAGCGTGTCGCGCGCGGCCAGTTCGAAACGCAGCTCGAGGTCCGCGGCATAGAACAGCACGCAGGCGACGGCGGCGCACAGCACGCCGCCCACCAGCGCCTCGGGAATGCTGTAGCGGCGCAGGATCTCCACCCGCGCGACCACGCCCTTGCCGGTCAGCAGCAGCAGGATGGCCAGCGTGGTGCTCAGGAACGGGTCGAAATGCATGGCTCAGTGTCGCGCACTGGCGCCGCGCTGCCCGCTCAGGGGATGTGCGCCTGGGCGGCCTTTTCCCGCAGCAGCTTCACCAGCAGTTCATCGCGCTCGCGCTCGACCGCGGTCAGGTCCCAGCCATTCATCTGCTGCTGCGCGCCTTCGAGCACCGTGGCCACCACGTCGGGAGTCATCCGCGTCGGCAGCAGCGTCTGCCAGTAATCATCCATCGCCGGACCCAGGTGCTTGAGCAGATGCGCCATGCCGCCGCTGCCGCCGGAAAGTGCCTGCGTCGCGAACGGACCCAGCAGCGCCCAGCGCAGACCGGGACCGTTGGAAATGGCGGTGTCGATGTCCTCCACGCTGATGACGCCGGCATGCACCAGTCCGTAAGCCTCGCGCCACAGCGCCGCCTGCAGGCGATTGGTCACGAACCCGGGCAGTTCCCTGCGGATGTGGATCGGACGCTTGCCGGCCTTGCGATAGAACTCCATGGCGGACTGCAGCACCTGCGGTGAGGTGCGCTCGCCGCCGACCACTTCGACCAGCGGGATCAGGTGCGG
>CAYQJU010000215.1:0-1997 GCA_964417875.1 uncultured Steroidobacteraceae bacterium | reverse complement strand
GTGCCGCTGTCGGAGATGTTCGGCTACATCGGCAACCTGCGCGCGATGAGCTCGGGCCGCGCCAGCTACACGATGGAGTTCTCGCACTATGACCCGGTGCCGAGGAACGTGGCCGACGTGGTGATCGCCGATGCGGCCAAGGCGAAGGCGGCGGGCAACTGAAGCCTCGCCTCCGGGCGAAGCCACAGAAACGAGAAGGGCCCTGCGGGGCCCTTTTTCGTCAGCGCGGGTTCTGCACCTTCCGGGGAAGCCGCTCCGCCGTGGCGCCCGCTCCCGCATCGAACGCCTCTGCGGCAGCGAGCACTTCCGCCACACGTTGCGCAGGCGGCGTCGCGTCGTCCGGCCGCATGAACAACCCATGCACCTTGACGGCCAGCACCGATGCCGCGGCAGCCGAATGCGCCCGCAGCCGCGGCGGGAACGATGCGGCGTGCCCACGGATGAACGCCGCGGCCCGGCGCACCGCGACGGCACGGGCTTCATCCGCCTCATCCTCGAACCCGAACCGCCACTCGCGCACCCGCTGCCGGATCACCGGACGCTCGCCATCCGGTTCGAGTCCCGCAGCCGCATAGATACGGCAGTCATAGTCGCGGCAGGTCTGCGGCCGGTCCACATAGATGCGGCAGCCGCCACCCTCGAACATCGGACAGGTGCCATCCTCGCGCGGCAGCATGCGCGCCAGCCGGCCATCCAGCGGCAGCGACAGGCAGGCCACCGGCACCCGGTCCAGCGCCGCCCCGTCCTGCGGCCGCAGCGGCACCGGATAGCCGGACACACAGCAACCCACGCAGCCATCGCAGGGCACATCGGCCTCGCGCCCACCGCGCAGCACCTGCTGCATCTGCAGCAGCCAGGTTCCGAACCGTCCCGCCGGCCTGTTCAAAGAGGATGAATTCACAACCCTGCGACTCCGCCAGCTCTGCCGGACATATCCCGAACGCCGCGCAGTATGCGCGGGCACCGCGCCCGGGCAAAAGGGTCCATGCCGGGAACTCCAGGCAAAAAAAACCCGCTGCAGGCCTTGGGGGGACAACCTGCAGCGGGTGGGACGGGGCGCGCTTCGCGCGGCCGCCATCGCCATACTTGCCTTGCCGCGGCGGGACCGGAGTCGTGCCTTGGCCCTGCAAGCAGCCGGAGGAGGGGGGGGGAACTCCGGCTTGAATGAAGTATGCCTCTTAATTGCCGCGTCAGCAACTGGCCGGGCATTAAAAGATCACCGCCGCGCGCCAGAAGCCGCGGCGTCAGTAGCGACTCGACCTGGACGTGCCGTCCTGCGGCGGGCTCCGGTACCGTGGGGCTGCCGCAACCAGCACACCACCCGTCTGCGTCATCCCGGAATGCGCCGGGCGGCGCCACAGCGCAGCGTTGCGCCGGGAATTTCGCGACATCGCCGGCAGCCCCATAGTGGCCGTGGGCATGCCACCACGCCGGCCGAGGCGAACCCGACGACGCACCCGCTCGAAGACGTCCAGGAACCAGTTCATCAGGTTGCCGGCGGGTCGGCGCAACGCCGGCACATCGTGCCCCACCAGCAGCAGCCCGATCGGGAAGAACTCAATGCCGATCACCGGCAGGAACCAGAAGAAACTCAGGATGATGAGCAGGATGCCCAGCGGGATGCGCACCGGCCGTGCACCGGGTCCGTGCAGCCAGTGCAGCAGCCGATGGCAGCGCGCCGGCGCAAGATGCTCGAGCCGCTCATAGGCCTGGTTCAGGGGATCAACAGTTCGGGGCCGGTTTCTTTGCATGGCTCCATGCTAGGCAACGGGACGTTGCGCAACTGTCGGCACCGGCCCTGTCACCCGCACCGGTCCAGGGCCACCTCGGCGTCAGACACGCACGCATCGCCAACGGGACGTCGGCGCGCGGCGACGATTTGCGTGCGAAATGCGCAAAAGAAGAACCCCCGGCCACTTTCGTGACCGGGGGTTCCGTGTAGGAGCCTGACAGTGACCTACTCTCGCATGGCAACAGGCCACACTACCATCGGCGCA
>CAYQJU010000214.1:0-2018 GCA_964417875.1 uncultured Steroidobacteraceae bacterium | reverse complement strand
TCGCCGGCGTGGGCCAGAACATGGGCCTGATCTTCGTGCGCCTGAAGGACTGGGATGTGCGCGGCGATGACGGCCAGGATGTGCAGTCGATCGCGCAGCGGGCCAGCGGGTATTTCTCCACCATCCGCGACGCGTCGATCTTTGCGGTGGTGCAGCCTGCCGTGTCGGAACTGGGCAACGCCTCGGGCTTCGACTTGATGCTGCAGAACCGTGGCGGCCTGTCGCACGAGGAGTTCCTCGCGGCGCGCAACCAGTTGATTGGCCTGGCCGGGCAGAACCCGGCGCTGATGGGCGTTCGCCCCAACGGCGTGGAGGATGCACCGCAGTTCCGGGTGAAGGTGGACCAGGAGAAGGCGCTCGCACTGGGTGTGCCGCTGACCGAGGTGAACCAGACGCTGTCGGCGGCCTGGGGTTCGGCTTACGTGAATGACTTCATCGACCGCGGCCGCGTGAAGCGCGTCTATGTGCAGGGCGAGGCGAGTGCGCGCATGCAGCCTGAAGATCTGGGCAAATGGTATGTGCGCAATCGCGATGGCGAGATGGTGCCGTTCTCCGCGTTCATCTCGGGCGAGTGGATGTATGGCCCGCAGAAACTCACGCGCTACAACGGTGTGCCTTCATACAACATCCAGGGCCAGGCTGCGCCGGGTCGCAGTTCCGGCGAGGCCATGGACGTGATGGAAGAGCTGGTCGCCCAGTTGCCCGCCGGTGTGGGCCTTGAATGGACCGGCATCTCGTACGAGGAGCGCGTGTCGGGCGGCCAGGCGCCGCTGTTGTATGCGGTCTCGCTGGCCGTGGTGTTCCTGTGCCTCGCGGCCCTGTACGAGAGCTGGTCGATCCCGGTGGTGGTGTTGCTGGTGATCCCGCTGGGCATCCTCGGGGCCGTGATGGCAACTCTGGGTCGCGGGCTGTCGAACGACGCCTTCTTCCAGGTGGGCCTGCTCACCACGATGGGCCTGACTGCGCGCAACGCGATATTGATCGTGGAGTTCGCGAAGGATTACTACGACAAGGGCGCGACACTGGTCGATTCGGTGATGCGCGCAGCGCGCCAGCGCCTCAGGCCCATCCTGATGACTTCGCTGGCCTTCACCTGTGGCGTGCTGCCGCTGGCACTGGCCAGTGGCGCAGGTTCCGGCGCGCAGAACGCGGTGGGTACCGGCGTGGTGGGCGGCATGATCGCCGCGATGCTGCTGACGATCTTCTTCGTGCCGCTGTTCTTCGTGATGGTGCTGGGCGGGTTGCATGTGCGGCCGAAGCCGGATGCGCCGAAGGTGGGGCAGAACGATTATGTGCCGGAGGGGCCAACCTGACCGCAGCTGGCGGCGAAGTCAGTGCGGTCAACTGGTCGGAAGTCGGCGCCAAGCTTGCCGGGCGAGGCGTGGCGCAGCCCGAACGACGCTCACGGTCTGGTCTGGTCTGTTCTATTGCGGCGCCGGCGCGGCGCTCAGTCCGCGCTTCTCGAGCAGTGGTTCGATCCTGGGCTCACGTCCGGCGAAATCCCGGTACAGGGCCATGGCATCCACGCTGCCGCCGCGTGACAGCAGTCGTTCACGGAAACGACGGCCGTTCGCCTGCGTCAGCCCGCCGTTGTCTTCGAACCACTTCTGCGTGTCCGCATCGAGCACCTCGGACCAGATGTAGGCGTAATAGCCAGCCTGGTAGCCACCCATGATGTGGCTGAAATAGGTGGTGCGATAGCGCGGCGGGACTGGCGCGAAGTCCAGGCCTTCAGCCTTCAGCGCCCGGGCCTCGAACTCCAGGACGTCCTCTGCCGCAGGCACCTGCGCTGCGGGCAACTGGTGCCAGCGCTGGTCCAGCAGTGCCGCCGCGAGGTATTCGGTGGTGGCGAAGCCCTGATTGAACTTCTGCGCGGCGATCACCTTGTCGAGCAGCGCCTCAGGGATGGGTTCGCCGGTGCGATGGTGCACGGCATAGTTTTTCAGTACCTCGGGCCAGTCGGCCCACATCTCGTTCACCTGCGAGGGAAACTCGACGAAGTCGCGCGGCACGCTGGT
>CAYQJU010000213.1:0-2030 GCA_964417875.1 uncultured Steroidobacteraceae bacterium | reverse complement strand
GGGCGTCAGCGCTGCGTGACCCGCATCACCTTGGGAGTCACGAAGATCAGCAGTTCCGCCTTCTCCTTGCTCCGGCCACGGTTCTTGAAGAGGTTGCCGATGATGGGAAGATCGCCCAGGAACGGGACCTTGGACAGGTCGCTGCGATCACGGAACTCGTAAACGCCGCCGATCGACACCGTCTGGCCGTCCTCCACCAGCACCGCCGTCGTGATCTCGCGCTTGTTGATCTGCGGCACCTGGCCGAGACCAGCACCCACGCTGACGAACCCTTCGATTTCGTCCTTTTTCAGCGCCATGTTGAGGAACACCCGCCCGTCGTTGGTGATGGTGGGCGTGACCTTGAGTTCGAGCAGGACGTCCTTGAACTCGACGGTCGGGATGCTGTTGCTCTGGCCGCCGGTGACGGTGAGGTAACCCACTTCCTGGCCTTGGCGAATGATCGCTTCCTTCTGGTTGCTGGTCACGATGCGGGGATTGGAGACGACCTCACCGCGGCCTTCGCGCTGCAGCGCCGAGATTTCCATGTCCCAGTTCACGTAGTTGCCGAGGATCGTCAGGGCGAGCGAACCACCGTTGGACACGGCATTGGCGAAGTTGAGCGGATTGTTGAACGTCACGCCGCCTTCGTTCTCCGGATCCAGGAACTGTCCGTATGCACCTTGACTGCTGTCGATGCTGCCGGACGTGATCCAGCGGTTGAAGTTGTCGGTGCCATAGACCCCGAAACGCGCGCCCAGATCCCGCGCGAACGACTCGTTCGCAATCACGATGCGTGCCTCGATGACGACCTGGTCGACGGGCTTGTCCAATGCCTGGACCAGGCGCTTGATCTCGGCCACCCGCTGCGGGATGTCAATGGCGAGCAGGGTATTCGTGCGACGGTCGAAGCTCAGGCTGCCGCGAGACGAGAGGAAGCCGCGGCTCTGGTTCGTTCCGGCAGTGGCCCCGCCGCCGCCTTGCCCGGTCTTGCTCTCGTCGGTGAGCAGTTTTGCGATGTCTTCGGCGTTGCCGTAGTTGATCGGAATGTACTCCGTGACCATCTCGGCGCGCTCTTCCATCGCCAGTCGCGCGTTTTCCTTGTCCTGCTCGAACTTGGCAATCTCCGACTGGGGCGCCACCCACACGACGTTGCCGTTGCGCCGCTTGTCCAGAGAACGGGCCTGCAGCACGATGTCCAGGGCCTGGTCCCAGGGAACATTGATCAGGCGCAGGGTAACGTTGCCCTGGACCGTGTCGCTGGCCACGATGTTGAGGTTGGACTCCTCGGCGATCAACTGCAGCACGGTGCGAACCGGGACGTCCTGGAAGTTGAACGTCACTGGACGACCGCTGTAGGCCCGCGGTGCGCTGGCCTGGGCGCCGGCGGCGACCGCCTGCGGGCTGCTGCTGCCCACCGCGCGCCCGGTAGCAGCCGCTGCACGAGGCACGATCTCGACCACGTAGTCGCGACCGGTCTGGTAGGCCATCGACTCGAAGTTGCCCTGCGCACTGAGCACGACCTGGGCGCCTTCCCCGCCCTGCCGGGCATCGATCCGCTGGACGGGAGTAGCGAAGTCGGTAACGTTCAGGGGTCGCTGCAACGAAGCGGGCAGCGTGGCGTTGCCGATATTGACGACCACGCTCGAACCCTGAGTGCGCAGATCCGGATTTGCGCCCTCTCCGTCGAAGCGCAGGATCAGCTTGCCCGCACCGCCGTCGCCGCGCTTGAAGTCGACCGCCGAAACCGAAACGACACCCGGCACCCGCTTGGCAGGATCGGCGGCCCCAGCCTGCGCGATCGCGACGAGGACCGGCGAATGCCAGGTGGCAGACGGGGAAGCGGCAGCGACGGATGCCGACAGCAGGCCTGCGGCAAGGCCAGCCATGAGCGCCTTGAACGAAAGGACCTGTCGGGTCGGCTGCGGATTACGCACTTTGGTGACGGTCATCTTTGACTTCCCCTGATCAATTGTCTTCGAGCGCAACCGACGCCGGCCGTTCAAGCCAGCCGCCAGCGCCATCCGGCACGAGTTCGACGAGATCGATTC
>CAYQJU010000212.1:0-2045 GCA_964417875.1 uncultured Steroidobacteraceae bacterium | reverse complement strand
GGAACGCATTCTGGCCCCAGCGCAGGAAGCCGTAGCGCTCCTTGTTGCGCTCGAACTCGATGCGGCCGTTGATGTCCAGCGCCTCGGTGCGGCCGAAGGCGTCGACCTGCACCGAATGGTCGATCACGAGTTCCGAGGGAATCTGCGGATTGATCTGCTCCGGGCGCCCGCCGAGCTTGACCACCGCATCGCGCATCGCGGCAAGGTCCACCACGCAGGGCACGCCGGTGAAGTCCTGCAGCACCACCCGCGCCGGCATGAAGGCGATCTCGGTGTCCGGGTCGGCCGACGGGTCCCAGCCGGCCACCGCTTCGATGTGGCGCGGCAGGACGGTCACGCCGTCCTCGTGCCGGAGCAGGTTCTCCAGCAGGATCTTCATCGAGAAGGGCAGGCGGGCGATGTCGAAGCGCTCGCCAAGCCGGGTGAGGCTGGCGTAGGTGAAGGTCTTGCCGTTGACCTGGAACGTGTCGCGGGTGGCGAAAGTGTCGGCCATTGGGGGCTCCTGGTGGCTGCGGGCTTCAGGTTGCGGGCAGTCTACGCCGGTTCATGTGGCGGGCCCGCGAGCGTGCGGAATGCGTGGTCGCACCAGTATGCGGGCTGGGGTATGACAATGAAAGTATGTACAATCCATCCATACCGTTCCGCTGCCGGAGACCGCCGATGGAAGCCACCGTTGCCGAGCGCGGCCAGATCACCCTGCCCAAGGCAGTGCGCGACGCGCTGGGCCTGACCAAGGGCACCCTGCTCAAGGTCGAGCTGGAGGGCGGCCGCATCATCCTGCGCAAGAACGTGGACGACGCCATTTCCCGCGCCCGCGGCCGCTTCAAGCTGCCCGAGGGCGTGAGCACCGACGACGTCATGCGCGAGCTGCGCGGGCGTGCCCCGGGCGACCCGGTCGATCCCTGACCGCCGCCGATGATCGCGATCGACACCTCGGTCCTGATCGACCTGCTGGGCGACGACGCCGGCATGGCCGACGCCGCCGAGCAGTGCGTGCGCGACGCGCTCGCCCAGGGCCCGGTGGTGCTGTGCGACGTCGTGGTCAGCGAGATCACCGCGGGTCTGGGCCACGGCACCGACATCATGGACGTGGTGGAGGAGATGGGCATGCGCTACCTGCCCGTCGAACGCCGCGCGGCCATCCGCGCCGGCGAGATGCAGCGCCGCTTCAACCAGCGTCGCCGCGCCGCGGGGAAGGGTGGGCAGCTCTCGCCGCGCACCGTGCCGGATTTCATCGTCGGCGCCCATGCGCTGCTGCAGTGCGCGGCGCTGATCACCCGCGACGCCGGCTTTTTCCGCGACTACTTCAAGGGCCTGAAGATCATCGTTCCCAAGGCCTCCTGACCGGATCCACCTTCCGTATCCACCGAGACATTACCCGGAGTATCCCCCCAGCATGTTGGAAGCCTACCGCCACCACGTGGCCGAACGCGCAGCGCTCGGCATCCCCGCGCTGCCGCTGACCGCCCGGCAGACCGCCGAACTGATCGAACTGCTGAAGAAGCCGCCCCAGGGCGGTGAGGCGGCTTCCGACAGGGAATTCCTGCTCGACCTGCTGACCAATCGCGTGCCGGCAGGCGTGGACGAAGCCGCCAAGGTCAAGGCTTCCTACCTGGCCGCGCTGGCCTTCGGCAGCGAGACCAATACGCTGATCCCGCGCGAACGCGCCACCCGGCTGCTGGGCACGATGCTCGGCGGCTACAACGTCGCCCCGCTCGTCGAACTGCTCGACGACGCCACCCTCGGCCCGGTGGCCGCCGACGCGCTGAAGAACACCCTGCTGGTGTTCGATGCCTTCCACGACGTCGAGGAGAAAGCGAAGGCGGGCAACGCCAACGCCCAGGCCGTGCTGCACAGCTGGGCCGATGCGGAGTGGTTCACCTCGCGGCCGGAAGTGCCGCAGTCGCTGACCATCACCGTGTTCAAGGTGCCCGGCGAGACCAATACCGACGACCTGTCGCCGGCGCCCGACGCCACCACGCGCCCCGACATTCCCATGCACGCGCTGGCGATGCTCAAGAACAGGCGCGCCGATGCGCCGTTCG
>CAYQJU010000211.1:0-2072 GCA_964417875.1 uncultured Steroidobacteraceae bacterium | reverse complement strand
GGCGGCGGCGTCATCTTTCCGGTCCAGTACATCCACAGGGAGCTGAGCTATCGCAGCCCTGGACAGAAAGACGCAGTTGCCTTTGGCGCCGCAAGGCTCGTTGACGGCGGCGAGTTCCGAGACGCCCGCATTCTGTTCTCGCGCCCAAACCAAACAGCAACTCTCCGTGGCCTCACGCTGGAGGGGCAGGTCAAGCCCGCTCGGCCGAGGCCTAACAATTCATTCAAGCCGAACCCGCTTCGCGGGTCGGCTTAATTCAGGCGTTAGGTATCAGGGGAAGTTATGTCCACGATCAAAATAATAGCCGGTGATCTCGATCATGGTGATTGGCAGTTCACGGGTATGTTCGGCACATGCCTCATGACTAGGGCAAGTACAAAATCCAGTTTCTGGACCGGCGAAAGTGTTGATCTAAAATCTGCTGTCGAAAGCGTCGATCAGCTAAATGAAGAAAAGGTAAAGAAACTTGCGGGCACTGCTGTATGGGGTGTCGCAGGGGCGGCGTTGCTAGGGCCGCTTGGCGCAATCGGAGGAATGCTACTAGGCGGCAACAAGAAAGAAGTTGCGTTTGCCTGTTATCTCAAAGATGGCAGGAAATTTATGGCCACAACGGATGGTAAGACATGGCAAAAAATCTTAGCTGCCAGTTTCTAGGCCAGATACCTAACAATTCGTTCAAGCCGATGCCGCTTCGCGGCACGGCTTAACTCAGGCGTTAGCGCTCACACCAACCATAGCCGTCAATCGGGGGAATTGAATGTTTCGTACCTTCACCATTCTCGTCGCACTCGGTGCAACAAGCTGCGCTTCTGTCCAAACGGTTTCAAGCGAAACCTACCAAGAGCCAACCATTCGGACGGAGCATCGCATTGATGCGACCTACACGATTGGAGAGGCTAAAGAAGTCTTTGTCGGTGAACAAATGCTCCGGGTACAGGACTACTACGCCACTATTAGCGAATCCG
The DNA here is from genome assembly GCA_964417875.1 of uncultured Steroidobacteraceae bacterium. Taxonomy (GTDB): domain Bacteria; phylum Pseudomonadota; class Gammaproteobacteria; order Steroidobacterales; family Steroidobacteraceae; genus ZC4RG30. Next base: position 1,107 of record CAYQJU010000211.1, on the reverse strand, counting down.
GAGCGAGTTCAACCCGCCTTACTCCGACGGAGAGCTTCACGCTCAGGGTTCCGCCGTTCTCCTCGGTGAGCCTGACTCCCGCGGACTCCGTTACGGTGACGGGTACAACTGAGCGCGGCGGTTCCACATACCGCCTCGTTGCACTGCCTGGCGCATCTACTCAGCAGCTTAGGTTCCTGATCACATCGGAAGGAGCACTAGAAGGTAGTGCGATCAACAACCTCGGCGCTAAGATGGGATGGTCATACGACCCACAGCCTGCGTCCGTACGTTTCATACAAACACCATCAGCGACCCGAATAGATGCAACAAAGGGCTTTACAAATTTTGAGCTCGTTTACGGGGGCATGTCCCGTGACTCTATACAGGTTCTGTACCGTGAGTACACGCGAGACGATCTCGTAAGACCTGCGTTCTCACAAACCCTTGTATATGAGAGGGGTATATCCTCAATCCGATTTCGCAACCTGAAAATAGAGATTCACGAGAGCACCAACGAAAGAATTCGCTTTACCGTCGTTGCCGATGGTCGTGGCGAGTGAGCTCTAACAATGCGTTCAAGCCGACCCCGCATCGTCCCTTCTCTTGAGTTGATCGTGTGCTGCTACGCTCCCGGTCTACGGCCGTCCCCGCTGCGGGGCGGCTTAACTTAGGCGTTAGGCCTAAAGAGAGAGATCGCAATATGTCGAAGTTCTTTTGGAAAGCATTCAATGAGTCGAATGGTCGCTGTGTCTACTGCCACAAGGACCTACTCGCGTCCTTCGAGGAGTTCTCACAGACTCAAGAAGACCATCTGGTCCCCAGCGCCGCTGGCGGCACGGCCTCTCAGGAGAACGTTGTCATCGCATGTGCAGTATGCAATGCCCTGAAGCATCACCATTCCCCAACCACTGAGCCTTTCTCAGCCGATAAGCGCAATCAATACATTGAGGCGGCCAGAGAGATCATCGCCGTCCAGCGCAAGAAAAAGTTCGAGGACTATCATTGGTGGATGAGCCGCCTTAGCAGACGATTTATTCCAATGGACGAGCAGTAGCGCCTAACTATGCGTTCAAGCCGAAATTGCATCGCTACGCGCTGCAATTCGGCTTAACTTAGGTGTTAGGC
>CAYQJU010000210.1:0-2072 GCA_964417875.1 uncultured Steroidobacteraceae bacterium | reverse complement strand
AGGATCGCCGGATCCTTCGGCTTGCGCGCCTCGAAGAGGTCGGCCACACGCGGCAGACCGCCGGTGATGTCGCGGGTCTTCGAGGACTCCTGCGGGATGCGCGCGATCACGTCGCCGACCGAGATCTTCGCCCCGTCGGTCAGGTTGATCAGTGCACCGGTGGGCAGGTTGTAGACCGCCGGGATCTCGGTGTTCGCGAACGTGACTTCCTTGCCCTTCGCGTTCACCAGCTTGATCGTCGGCTTCAGTTCCTTGCCGCCGCGCTGCTTCGAATCGAGCACCACGATGGAGGACAGGCCCGTCACCTCGTCGACCTGGCTCGTGACGGTCAGCCCGTCGACGAAGTCCTGGAAGCGCAGGAAGCCGGCCACCTCGGAGATCACCGGGTGGGTGTGCGGATCCCAGGTCGCCACGACCTGTCCGCCGGTCACCTTGTCGCCTTCCTTCGAGTTGATCACCGCGCCGTAGGGGATCTTGTAGCGCTCGCGCTCGCGGCCGAACGCATCGACCACGCCGATCTCGCCCGAGCGGGACACGGCCACCAGGTGGCCCTTCTCGTGCTGCACGGACTTGATGTTGTGGAAGCGCAGCGTGCCCTCGTTGCGGATCTCCACGCTCGATGCCGCCGCCGCTCGCGAGGCCGCGCCACCGATGTGGAAGGTACGCATGGTCAGCTGCGTGCCCGGCTCGCCGATCGACTGCGCGGCCATGACGCCCACGGCCTCGCCGATGTTGATCAGGCGGCCACGGGCCAGGTCACGGCCATAGCAGTTGGCGCAGACGCCATAGCGGGTCGCGCAGGTGATGGGCGAACGCACCAGCACCTCATCGACGCTCTCCTGCTCGAGCACCCGCACGCGGTCCTCGTCGATGAGCGTGTCACGCGGATAGAGCACCTCGTCGGTGCCCGGCTTCAGCACATCCGCCGCGACGGTGCGACCCAGCACGCGCTCGCCCAGGCCCTCGACCACGTCACCGCCTTCGACCAGCGGCGACATCGTCAGGCCCTCGGTGGTGCCGCAGTCCGGCTCGGTGACCACCAGGTCCTGCGCCACGTCGACCAGGCGACGGGTCAGGTAGCCGGAGTTCGCGGTCTTCAGCGCCGTGTCGGCCAGACCCTTGCGGGCGCCGTGCGTCGAGATGAAGTACTGCTGGACGTTCAGGCCTTCGCGGAAGTTGGTCGTGATCGGCGTCTCGATGATCGAGCCGTCGGGCTTGGCCATCAGGCCGCGCATGCCGGCCAGCTGGCGGATCTGCGCCGCGGAACCACGCGCGCCCGAGTCGGCCATCATGAAGATCGAGTTGAACGACTTCTGGCGATGCATCTGCCCGCGGGTGTCGGCCACCTCGTCGGAACCGAGCTTCTCCATCATCGCCTTGGCGACCTGGTCATTGGCGCGCGACCAGATATCCACCACCTTGTTGTAGCGCTCGCCGTTGGTGACGAGACCGGACGCGTACTGGTCCTGGATCTCCTTCACCTCACCGGAGGCGGCCGCCACGATGCGGACCTTCTGCTCCGGGATCACGATGTCGTCGATGCCGAAGGAGATGCCCGAACGCGTCGCGTACTGGAAGCCGGTGTACATCAGCTGGTCGGCGAAGACCACGGTCTCCTTCAGCCCCAGGATGCGATAGCAGGTGTTGATCAGGCCCGAGATCGCCTTCTTGGTCATGTCGGCATTGACCAGGCTGAAGGGCAGGCCCTTCGGCAGGATCTCCGACAGCAGCGCGCGACCCACGGTGGTGTCGACGGTGCGCAGCGACTTCTGGCCGGCCTTGCCCTCGACCGCCGTGTATTCGACCACGCGCACCTTCACGCGCGCCTGCAGGTCGACCAGGCGGTTCTCGTAGGCGCGGTGCGCCTCGCTGGTGTCAGCGAAGTACATGCCCTCGCCCTTGGCGCCGATCTTCTCGCGGGTCAGGTAGTAGAGACCCAGCACCACGTCCTGCGACGGCACGATGATCGGATCACCGTTGGCGGGCGACAGGATGTTGTTCGACGACATCATCAGCGCGCGCGCTTCCAGCTGCGCCTCGAGCGACAGCGGCACGTGCACGGCCATCTGGTC
>CAYQJU010000209.1:0-2075 GCA_964417875.1 uncultured Steroidobacteraceae bacterium | reverse complement strand
CGTTCGTGGTCGGCATCAGGGCGGGTTCCGGGGACGTCATGTGCACGACGATCCGCCGGCAGCGGAATCGACATGCCGGCATCGCGTCCCCGCGTCCTGCCCGGAGAAGCACCTGGAAGCCTGCGTCGCGCCTCCAGTGCTCTGGTGCCGCCAGACGGGTATCCGGCCGCGGCTCCACCGGCCCGGTCGAGCGCCCGGGCTTCCCGACCCACGGTGCCATCCCTGCCCCCACCGCTGCTATGATCCGGGCGCGCTCGGGATGTATCCGGACCGGACGCTGCCGCCGGGGACAGGCGCGGCATGGGGAACCGGATCGCTCGATCGTCCAGGGGATATCAAGATGACTCGCCTCATGCTTGCGGCCTGCATGGCCGTTGCCGCGTGCCTGTTGCCGATCGCGCCGGCCGGCGCGCAGGAAGAACCCAGCCCGGTATCCCAGCTGCCCTGGCAGCACGGGCCGACCGTGGGCAGGATCGGCGGCCACGCGACGATCAAGGTGCCGGAGGGCTATGCCTTCCTCGATGCGGACGCGACACGCCGCTTCAACGAGATGTCGGAGAACCCGCCGACCAGCTACGACGAATACGTGCTGGCCCCCGAGGACCTCGACTGGATCGCGTTCTTCAACTTCAGCGACATCGGATACGTCGAGGACGACGAGACGCTCGACCCCGACGACGTGCTGTCCAGCATCCGCGAAGGCCTCAAGCACGGCAACGAGGAGCGCCGCAGCCGCGGCTGGGACACGCTCGAGCTGGTGGGCTGGTCGTCCGAGCCGCAGTACGACCAGCAGATCCGCGCCCTGGCCTGGGCGATCCTGCTGCAGAGCGGATCCTCGGGCTCGCAGGTGGTCAACTACAACACCCGGCTGCTGGGGCGCCGTGGCGTGATGGAAGTGACCGTGGCCGCCGACCCGGAGGTGCTGCAGCCGGCGATCGCCGAGTTCAAGAGCCTGGTTCCGGGCTACGCCTACGTCGCCGGCGAAGGCTATGGCGACTTCAGGCCGGGTGACCACGTGGCCGAGATCGGGCTGGCCGCGCTGATCACCGGCGGCGCCGCGGCGGTGGCGTCGAAGAAGGGCTGGCTGGCGGCGATCGGCGTAGCCATCGCCAAATTCTGGAAGCTGCTGCTGGTGGGCCTGGTGGCGGTGGGCGTGGCGGTGCGCAAGTTCTTCGGCGGCAAGGATTCGGGACGGGAGTGAGCGTGCCTGGCGCGGAGATCCTGCTGGTGGCCGCACTGCTGGCGCTCTACCTGCAGGACTCGGCGCTGCTGCTGCATTTCGACGAAGTGCTGGTGGAGCGGGATGGCCGCGGCTGGCGCGTGTCGACCGCGCCAGGGTTCGAAGCGCGCGGCCGGTTCCTGTCCGTGCCCAATCCGCTGCTGCCGATGCGCACGCGGCTGCGGGCGGGCTGGCTGCATGCCGATGGTCGCCCGGCCGACACGCCGCAGCGCCTGGCGCGTTTCGAACGCCTGCTATGGCCCGTGCGCCTGGGCTGCACGCTCACTGGCGTGGTGCTGCTCGGCGTCGTGCCCTGGCTGCTGCTGGACTACCGCGATCCGGTCGCCCTGGTCGCCGCACTCGCCGTTGCGTGGTTGTTGATCCTCGGCATGCTGGCCTGGGTCGCCCGGCTCCGTGCGCATCTGCCGCTGTCGCCGCGCGCACTCGCAGGGCTCGCGCTCGAAGCGCTGCTATGCCCACCGCATGCGATCAACCTCTACCGGCGACTGTGCGCGATGCGCGGCTTCCGCGGGGATCCGATCCGCTTCGCGGCATCGCAGCTGCCCACGGACGCGCGCAGGCGCCTGCAGACGTCGATCGAGGCGCGCCTGGACCTGTTCGCCCTGGCCGACGATGCACCCAGCCAGCGCAGCCGCCAGCTGGCTGCCGCGCGGGCGCGCGCGTCCGCATTGCTGCGGTGATGCTGGCGCTGCTGGTTGCCGTGAGCGGACTGGTGCTGGGCTACTGGCTGGTCAGCCTGTTCCTGTCCACGCCGGGGCCGCCCGCCCGAGGCGGGACTGCGCGCGAAGGGCCCTCACCCCCGGAGGAGTGAGGGTCCGCGGGCATTACGGGCGCA
>CAYQJU010000208.1:0-2087 GCA_964417875.1 uncultured Steroidobacteraceae bacterium | reverse complement strand
CCCTACAAGGCGTGGCTGAAGAAGGGCGTGAAGTTCCTCGAGTCGGACCTGATCGATCCGTCGCTGGCCGCCGAGCCCTTCGACCGGCGCAAGCTGGCCGTCTACCGCAAGATGTTCAACATCACCAACGAGGAGCGCGAGGAGATCATCCGCGTGCTCGCGCGGGATGAGAGCGAGGCGGTGGGCTCGATGGGCGACGACACGCCGATGCCGGTGCTGTCGCAGCATATCCGCAACCTCTACGACTACTTCCGCCAGCAGTTCGCGCAGGTGACCAACCCGCCGATCGATCCGCTGCGCGAGACCATCGTCATGTCGCTGCAGACCGAGATCGGGCCGGAATGCAATGTGTTCCAGCCGCAGGCGGCGCATGCGAAGCAGATCGTGCTGAACTCGCCGGTGCTCTCGCAGCGCAAGCTGCGGCAGATCCTGGCGATGAGCGAGGAGGGCGTGCCCAATGCCTTCATCGACCTGCAGTACGACCCGGCCGAAGGCCTGCAGCAGGCGCTTGCGCGCATCTGCCAGGAAGCCGAGAAGGCCGTGCGCGAAGGCGCCGTGGTGGTGCTGCTGTCCGACCGCTACCTGGTGCGCGAGAAGATCCCCGTGCATGCGCTGCTGGCCACCGGCGCCGTGCACCATCACCTGGTGCGCCTGGGGCTGCGCTGCCGCTGCAACATCCTGGTGGAGACCGGCACCGCGCGTGACCCGCATCATTTCGCCTGCCTGATCGGCTATGGCGCCACGGCCGTGTATCCCTACATGGCCTACCAGGCGCTGTACGACATGATGAAGAAGGGCGAGGTGGCCATTGCCCGCGGCGAGCGCATCGAGCTGGGACGCCGCTATCGCAAGGCCGTCTGCAAGGGCCTGCTGAAGATCATCTCGAAGATGGGCATCTCGACCATCGTCAGCTATCGCGGCGGACAGCTGTTCGAGGTCATCGGCCTGGCCCCGGAAGTGGTGGACCTGTGCTTCCGCGGCACGCAGAACCGCATCAAGGGCGCCACCTTCGAGGACTTGCAGGAAGACCAGCAGCTGCTCGCCAGGGCGGCCTGGAACGACATGGTTCCCGTGCAGCACGGCGGATTGCTCAAGTTCGTGCATGGCGGGGAGTACCACATGTACAACCCGGATGTGATCGCGATGCTGCAGGCGGCGGTTACCACCGGCGACTACGGGCAATACCAGGCGTTCGCGAGGATGGTCAACGAGCGGCCTGCCTCGACGCTGCGCGACCTGCTGAAGCTGAAGCCGGTGGGGCCGGCGATCGCCATCGATGAGGTGGAGTCCGAGGAAGCCATCCTCGCGCGCTTCGACTCGGCCGGCATGTCGCTGGGCGCGCTGTCGCCGGAGGCGCACGAGGCGCTGGCGATTGCGATGAACCGCCTCGGCGCGCGCTCCAATTCGGGCGAAGGCGGCGAAGATCCGGAGCGCTACGGCACCGAGAAGAACTCGAAGATCAAGCAGATTGCCTCGGGACGCTTCGGCGTCACGCCGCATTACCTGGTGAACGCCGAGGTGCTGCAGATCAAGGTGGCGCAGGGCGCCAAGCCCGGCGAGGGCGGCCAGCTGCCCGGCGACAAGGTCAACGAGACCATTGCCCGGCTGCGCTTTGCGCGTCCCGGCGTGGGCCTGATCTCTCCGCCCCCGCACCATGACATCTATTCCATCGAGGATCTGGCGCAGCTGATCTTCGACCTGAAGCAGGTGAACCCGGATGCGCTGGTGTCGGTGAAGCTGGTGGCCGAGCCGGGCGTGGGCACGATCGCGGCGGGCGTGGCCAAGGCCTATGCCGACCTGATCACCATCTCCGGCCACGACGGCGGCACGGGCGCCAGCCCGCTCACCTCGATCAAGTACGCCGGCTCGCCGTTCGAGCTTGGTCTTGCCGAGACGCACCAGACCCTGCGTCGCAACGACATGCGGCACAAGGTGCGCGTGCAGGCGGACGGCGGACTGAAGACCGGACTCGATGTGGTGAAGGCGGCGCTGCTGGGCGCAGAGAGCTTCGGTTTCGGCACTGCGCCGATGGTGGCGCTGGGCTGCAAGTACCTGCGCATCTGCCACCTGAACAACTGCGCCACCGG
>CAYQJU010000207.1:0-2113 GCA_964417875.1 uncultured Steroidobacteraceae bacterium | reverse complement strand
TTCCTGGCCAACATGTCGCACGAGCTGCGCACGCCGCTCAACTCCATCCTGATCCTGGGCCAGCAGCTCTCCGAGAACGCCGACAGCAACCTCTCGCCGCGCCAGGTGGAATTCGCCAAGACCATCTATGCGGCCGGCACCGACCTTTTGAACCTGATCAGCGACATCCTCGACCTGTCGAAGATCGAGTCCGGCACGGTGACGGTGGAATCCGAGGAGCTGCTGTTCACGCACCTGCGCGAGACCGTGGAGCGCAACTTCCGCCACGAAGCCGAGGCGCGCAAGCTGTCGTTCTCCACCGATTTCGATCCCCGGGTGGGTCGCCACATCAGCACCGACTCCAAGCGGCTGATGCAGGTGCTGAAGAACCTGTTGTCCAATGCCTTCAAGTTCACCGGCCACGGCAGCGTGCGGCTGCATGTGGGACTGGCTGAGAGCGGCTGGTCGCCGGACCACCCGGTGCTCAGCCAGGCGCCGGCGGTGATCGAGTTCGCGGTCAGCGACTCGGGCATCGGCATCGCGCCGGAGAAGCAGAGGATCATCTTCGAGGCCTTCCAGCAGGCCGATGCGGGCACCTCGCGCAAGTACGGCGGCACCGGCCTCGGCCTTGCCATCAGCCGCGAGCTGGCGCACCTGCTCGGCGGCGAGCTGCGCCTGACCAGCACGCCCGGCGTGGGCAGCACCTTCACGCTGTACCTGCCGGCTACCTACACCGGACCGGCCTTCGCGCACCAGCAGGCTGCGGCCGCGCATGCCACCGGCGATACAGGGCGCTTCCGCGCCATCAGCCTGCCGCCGGCGCGCCCGTCCGAGGAGCTGCCGGATGATGCCGGCGACATCGAGCCGGGCGATCGGGTGCTGCTGGTGGTCGAGGATGACCCGCACTACGGGCGCGTGCTGCTGAACGTGGCGCGCGACTGTGGCTTCAAGGTGGTTGTGGCCAAGACCGGCGGCGAGGCGCTGCAGCTGGCACGGCACCACCTGCCCACCGCGATCACGCTGGATGTGTTCCTGCCCGACATGCTGGGCTGGACCGTACTGAACCAGCTCAAGCACGATCCGGCCACGCGCCACATCCCGGTGCAGATCCTGACAGTGGAGGAAGAACGCCAGTACGGACTGGAGCGCGGCGCGTTCTCGTTCATGAACAAGCCGGCCACCACCGACGGACTCGAGGAAGCCCTGCGCCGCATCAAGGAGTTTGCCGCGACCCGGAAGCGCGAGCTGCTGGTGGTCGAGGACAACCCGGCCGAGCAGCTGGGCATCTCCGAGCTGCTGGGTTCGGACGACCTGAACATTACCTCGGTGGGCAGCGGGGCGGCGGCACTGGAAGCGCTGCGCGGCCGCGCCTTCGACTGCGTGGTGCTCGACCTGCACCTGCCGGATACCTCCGGCTTCAAGCTGCTGGACGAGATCCAGCAGCTGCCCGAGGCGCGCGATCTGCCGGTGGTGGTGTTCACCGGACGCGAGCTCACCGAGGAAGAGGACGCGCAGCTGCGGCAGAAGGCCAAGAGCATCGTGCTGAAGGGTGTGCAGTCGCCGGAGCGGCTGCTGGACGAGACCGCGCTGTTCCTGCACCGCGTGATCGCCGACCTGCCAGAGTCGAAGCAACGCATGATCGAGACGCTGCACCAGGGCAACGAGCCGCTGAAGGGTCGCAAGGTGCTGGTGGTCGACGACGACGTGCGCAACATCTTCGCGCTCAGCAGCGTGCTCGAGCGACATCGCATGCAGGTGGTCACCGCCACCAATGGCGAGGATGCCATCGACATCCTCGAGTCCTCTCCCGACCTTGCGCTGGTGCTGATGGACGTGATGATGCCGGAGATGGATGGCTACGAGACCATGCGCCGCATCCGTTCGCAGTCGCGCTTCCGCCGCCTGCCCATCATCGCGCTGACCGCCAAGGCGATGAAGGGCGACCGGGAGAAATGCCTCGAGGCCGGTGCATCCGATTACGTGGCCAAGCCGGTCAACACCGAGCAGCTGCTGTCGCTGCTGCGCATGTGGCTGCATCGCTGAGATCGCGGGTGCAGGAAGTCGTGGACGATAAGGTCAATATCCTGCTGGTCGATGACCAGCCGGCCCGGCTGCTGTCCTACCGCTCGGTGCT
>CAYQJU010000206.1:0-2116 GCA_964417875.1 uncultured Steroidobacteraceae bacterium | reverse complement strand
TTGCAGCGAACCGGGACACATAAAGTGCCCGGCCGCGGGCGAGCAGGGGCAGCGCCCTGTCGGGCGCCGCGCGCCCGCGTGCTGAAGCGCACGCGGCCGGTCGCTGAACTTGGTAGTTAGGCGGCCCAGAGCGCGCATTGCTATCGCCTTGAATTTGGGACGTACCGCCACACGCTGCCGCACATTGATCTGCTAGCGTGCTCGTCGACCTACCAAGAAGAAGGGACTCACCGAGATGGCATCTCTACCGTACGTGACGGCACCAGGAAACATCAAGAAGGCTCTTGACGGCATAATCTCCGCTTCTACGCCAGAAAGGGTTACGCAAGACTTCGTCAAGACCATCCTCCAAATTCCGGGAGGCTCTGGAGATCAGATGACATCCTTCTTGAAGAAACTGGGGCTCGCGAACTCCGACGGAACGCCGACGGAACTGTATCGCCAATTTCGCAATGAAGGCACAAGAGGAGCTGCTGCAGCAGCAGCTCTGAAGAAAGCATACGAGCCGCTCTACAGACGCAACGAGTATGTGCACGAACTTCCAGATGCGAAGCTGCGGGGCCTAATCATCGAAGAAACTGGGGCGAGCGGAGACTCAAGCTCTGTCGTGAATGTTCTGAGCGCAATCAAACACATCAAAAGTTATGCCGACTTCGCTGGAAAGAATGCCGTCGAAATCTTGCCACAGTCCAACGGATTCACAGCAGATGCCAGCGGCAACTCTGGCGCCTCAATCGAGGTCGGAGGCGCCCAAAAACGCGAGGGTACGGTCGGCTTGAACCTTTCTTACACAATCAATCTCAATCTTCCAGCCACCTCTGACATCGCCGTATTTAACGCGATTTTCAAGAGCCTCAAGGAGCACCTTCTCCGGAGCTCCGATGATTAGAAAGGCCGCGCACCATATCAGGGCATTCGGTATGTCCACCCTACTACTCACCGAAGACCTAAAGGCCGTAGAGTCTGCTCATGGCATAGCTTTGGGGCACGGAGAGAGGGAGCGGCCAGAGGACGAATCATCCTACTACCCTCAGTTTGAACAAGCCGTTCGACTGGAGGCGGAGGCGATGTCTAGGCATTACCAAGTGTTCTATTGTCTGGAAACTGCAATTAGAAAACTGATCACCGAGACCCTGGCGGATGCTGACGGCGCTACTTGGTGGTGTGGAGCTAGAATTCCGGAGAAGATCAAGTCCGACGTCGACCTAAGGCTTCAGAGAGAGCTGGACAGCGGAATCACTCGTCGATCGGACAATCTAATTGATTACACGAATTTCGGGGAGCTCTCTGTAATCATTACTAACAATTGGGACCTATTCGGTGCGATCTTCAGCAGCCGAAGAGCAGTGGAGCGCGTTATGAACAATCTCAATCTGTTGCGAGGGCCAATCGCGCACTGCTGCCCAATCACGGAAGATGAGATCGACCGTCTCAGGCTTACCGTTAAGGACTGGTTTCGCATGATGGCCTAAGAGGTTGCCTTGGCGATGGGGCCGCCTAACCAGGCGCTGCAGCGAGCGGCGTTCGGTATAAAGTGCTTGGCCGCGGGCGGCCAAGCCTGGTGCTTTTCGCGGCACTGGCGCGCCCGCGTGCTTAGAGCTCATCTCGCCGTCGCTGAGCTTAGTAGTTAGGCGCTATGAAACGTCTCGCATTCTACTTCTCCGGACCCCTAGTTCTTGCCTTGCTGGCGCCCTTGGTTCTTGGCGCCGGATCCCTCTACGTACCGGTCGTGATGGGCGCGATTCCGCTCGTTATCTTCTTCACGCTGCTAATTGCGGCGCCGCTCTTTATGACCGTAGCCCGAAAGCTTGGGGTACGAGCGCCTGTGTTCGTTGGCCTCGCGTTCTTCTCCAGCGCAAGTTCGTACCTGCTCTTCTCACTTTTCTCTCTTCCGGAGAGCGCCAGCGTTGCTGGGGTGGCGCATACAATCAATGGCGACCTTACAGCCGCCGGATGGAAGAGCGTACTCTGTCAGGCTGGGTTGATCGGAGTCGCCGCTATACCTAGCGGTGTGCTTTGGTGGATGGGGGCCAGAATTCCGTTGGAGAGACCGCCGCATGGCGCCTAACCAGGCGCTGCAGCGAGCGGCGTTTGGCATAAAGTGCTCGGCCGCGGG
>CAYQJU010000205.1:0-2157 GCA_964417875.1 uncultured Steroidobacteraceae bacterium | reverse complement strand
TTCATGGTCAATGCGCTGCCGCGCGCGCCAAGACCGGGCGAAGCGGAATGCCGGACGGGACCGGATGGGGAGCCGGGCGGCGGAATGCGCAGGGGCGAGCCGATCTTCTGAGCGGGCGTTGACTTCAAAGTCAACGCAGGCGAAGCTCATGTCATGGCCTCATGGACTCTGGCTCCGGACGGTCATCTCCCGATCGGCCTGCAGCGCGAAGACGAGCAGCGCCTCCGTGACCTGATCAACTCCGGGAACTTCAGCGCCGCCAGCTGGCGCGCTCACGGCCCGCCATTCTTCATGGCCGGTCTTGCCGTGCTGCTCGCCGGGTCCGCGCGCTTCCCGCGTGAAACCCTGCTCGATCTGGCGAACAGCCTGCATCCGGGGATCCTTGAAATCGCCGTCTACGAGAGGTGGCTCGAACGCACACCGATCGAGCCGTCACGTTTCTTTGCGCAGCTCCAGGCAGAGGCCTGATGAAACCGGCGGCGACTGCCCATCCCGACTTCGTGGCGGCGTTCGCCGAGTTGGCCAGGCGCATTGCGTCGACTCTCACTGACGCCCCAGCCAGGACCCTTCCCGTGCGGATGATCGTTGCTGGCGGCGCGGCAGTGCATTTTTATACGGGCGCGCGCACATCTCAGGACGTAGACGCGGCATTCTCCCATCGCCTGGTGCTCCCGGCGAACCTGCAGGTCGGATATCGCGGACCTGATGGAAGCCCGCAGACCCTCTACTTCGATTACCAGTACAACGACAGCATGGGTCTTCAGCACGAGGACGCTCACCAGGACGCACTGCCCCTCGAACTTTCAGGAGTTGATTCGGGTCTGCTGGACGTGCGCCTGCTCGCCCCGGTCGACCTCGCATTGAGCAAGCTTTCGCGCTTCGCCCAGGTGGACCGGGGAGACATTGCCCAGCTTGCGCAATGCGGATTGATCGACGCATCGACGCTGCGACGCCGTGCCGAGGAAGCGCTCGCCGGCTACATCGGGAATCTTCAGCAGATAAGTCGGTCCCTCGAGGACGCGTGCAAGCTCGTGATGGATGTCCAGGCGAAGAAGCTGACTCAATGAGGCTCCATGGCGGCCGGGCTGCCAGCCTGCGCGAATGCCGCTATATTCCCGGGCTTGCGGCGCAATCTGCGACAGGCCCGCATCACAGGAACACCCGCCATGCCCAAGCGCGCCCCCACCCGTTCGGATCACCTGCGCAGCGCCGTCGCCCAGGAGGCGGCGCGCCTGATGGCCGAGCACGGCATCCAGGACTACCTCGTCGCCAAGCGCAAGGCCGCCGAGCGCTATGGCGTGATGGACACCTCGATGCTGCCGAAGAACACCGAGATCGAAGCGGCGCTGCTGTCGCACCAGCGGTTGTTCGGTGGCGCGCAGCATGAACGCAGCCTGCAGGAGCAGCGGCGGGTGGCCTTGCAGGCCATGCGGGTGCTCGAGAAGTTCGAACCCCGGCTGGTCGGCGCGGTGCTCAATGGCTCGGCGACGGAATTCGCGGACATCCAGCTGCATGTGTTCTCCGACACTCCCGAGGCCGTGTCGATGCGCCTGATGGATGCGCGGTATGACTACGAGGTGTTCGAGCGCAAGGTGCGCATGTCGGGCGAGCGGCAGATCAATGTGCCCACGCTGCGCTTCGAGATGGGTGAGGAGATGGTCGAGGCGTTCGTGTTTCCGAAGGATGGCATCCGGCAGGCACCGGTGAGTCCGGTGGACGGCAAGCCGATGCGGCGGGCGGATGCGCGCGAAGTGCAGACCATGCTCGCCAACGCCGATGTGGCTGCCCACTCCTGACGGCCGCCGCTCGAGCAGTTGGCGCACATGACCCACGAACCTGCCGACCGGGGCGCAAAGCCCGCGCAACTGGCCATCGTGGTGCCCTGCTTCAACGAGCGGGAGGTGCTCGCCGGCACCATCCCTGCCCTGCTGGCGCTGCTCGACGGCCTGCGGGCCGATGGCCTCGCCGCCGACGACAGCTACCTCTGCCTGGTGGATGACGGCAGCAACGACGGCAGCTGGAACCTGATCGCGCAGCTGCACGCCGCCGACGCGCGCGTCCGCGGCCTCAAGCTCACCCGCAACTTCGGCCACCAGGGCGCGGTGCTGGCCGGCATGTTCGACTGCGACGCGGATGTCGTGGTCACCATCGATGCCG
>CAYQJU010000204.1:0-2159 GCA_964417875.1 uncultured Steroidobacteraceae bacterium | reverse complement strand
ACCGGGGCGAGGTGGAGCGGACGGAGTACGAGCCGTATGGGGGGCCGGCGAATCGAGCCTGGCGGAATGGTTCGGGGTATACGGGGCATGTAGAGGATGCGGCGACACAGCTGACCTATATGCAGCAGCGCTACTACGATTCCCAGCTCGGAGTGTTCCTCAGCGCTGATCCGGTGACGGCGCATGGGAGTCCGGTCACACAGTTCCATCGCTACCGTTACGCCAATGCCAACCCATACAGAATCGTTGACCCTGATGGGAGAGCAGGCGTCAGTAACACATGTAGCCGAGTTGGCGCGTCAGATTGCAGCGGGGGGTATGCTGTAACGGCAATAGAGCAAGGGTGGTCTGTCCAAAAGCGCCTTATGGCGGCAGACAGGTTGGTCTCAAGAACTATAAATAATCTAAATAAAAGGAAGGAAGGGAATACGTTTCGTAGCTTCGATGACGCCGCGAGGTACTTCCGATCAAAGTTCGCGGGCGTCAGTAGATTCTTGGAGATCGAGTTCGGGGCTATTAGCGAACCGTTGTCGCACAATGTAGTCGGGATCGTAAGATCGAACTTCCCCTCGGAGTTCAACAAGGCGGGTAAGGGTATTAGAGTTTCTCTTCCGGAGGTCCCCAGGGGAGGTGCTGAGATGCATACCCATCACAGTGTGAAAGCCACTGGTTTTAGTAGCTATGATTTGCGTCTCGCGCTCACCTCCGGCGCGAAGTACGCGTATGTTTTTTACGGCCACCCTTCATTTCGCTCAGTTCGCCTAGATGTTGAGGGGGCTGTGCGGGATGGGATAGAGCCAAGTGATCCGCAAATTCATAAATATATTGAAGATCTCGAGTTTGGCGAATGAACAAAATATTGCTTATGGCGGCACTCGCCCTCGCTGGCTGCGCTGGTCGTAGTGATCAGGGGAGTGGGGTAGGTTGTGGCGATGTGGGATCGGCGTATCCATGTGAACGGTCGTTGGTTGCTGTTATAGCCAACCCAGACTTGTACAAAGGGCGGTTGGTTAGAACGGCTGGCTTCGTATCGGGTGGCGAGTCGAGAAATCTTCTTTTTATGAGCAGAGAGGGTTGGGCCGCAGGGGATCGATTTTCATCAATAGTCGTCGACGTCGAGCAAGGCGCGGAAGTGCCAGAGTTTTCTTTTGTGGTGGTCACAGGTGTGATTCAAATAAACGATGCTGTTCGGCAGCCGAAGATCCGCATCGTGGTGACTGAAGGTGCAAATATCGCGACAATGTACTCGCCCGAAGATTGGTCAGCACATGAGAGAGATCTTATGACGGGCTTGAGAGAGAAAGTAATGGAGGAGGGGTGATCGGTGGAGGGACTAAAGGGGTCGGGTTCAATTACCGATGACCGATGAAGCACAAGGCCCGCATCGCGGGCCTTGTCGTTGTTGGGGTTGTGATCTCTACGCTCAGCGATTGGCTTGCGCGAGCACGGACTCGATGACTTCCATGACGAACTGCTGGCGGGCGCGCTGCAGTTGGGTGATGCGATCCATTTGCTGCTGCAGCTTGGGCACCGGGCCGCGCTTGGCGGCGGCCTTGCTGTCGTCGGCGAGCAAGGCTTCCACCGCTACGCCCAGGCGCTTGGCGATGGTGGGCAGCAACGAGACCGGGACGCGGCGGCGGCTGGTCTCGTAGGAGTTGATGGTCTGCTGGGTCACGCCGATGAGTTCGGCCAGTTGCGTCTGCGTGATGTCCTGGTCCTTGCGCAGGCGGGCGATGCGTCCGCCCAGGGCGGCGAAGAAGGCGCGTTCGTCGGAAGTGATGGCCACGTTCAAGAACGTTGTCAGAGTCACTTAAGCGGCGTGGCCTTGCGGGGCCGATGTGCCGGACGCACCCCGACTAAAAGGGTCGGGTTCAATTTACCGATGGCCCATGAAGCGCAAGGCCCGCACTGCGGGCCTTGTCGTTGTTGGGGTCGTGATCGCTGCCGTAAGGCACCCTGTCAAGTGGACACTTCGGAACCGGAGATTCGGCCGTGGTGGCCGCGGCTGAACCGCTCCTGCCGGGCGCTCCAGATCAGAACATCAGTTGACGGCCAGCACCACGATGAAGGTGTGCAGACTAAAAGGGTCGGGTTCAATTACCGGCCGCGGCCTCCACGGGCCAGCTGGGCACCGTCCGGACGGTGGCAGATGACAGCGG
>CAYQJU010000203.1:0-2185 GCA_964417875.1 uncultured Steroidobacteraceae bacterium | reverse complement strand
GCCAAGGGTGATGTCATCGTCGAGGATTCCGCCGGCAGCTACCTGTATGCCGAGAGCCGGCTGGTGGCCGCCATCGGCCTGAAGGACCATGTCGTCGTCGAGACCAAGGACGCCGTGCTGGTGGCGCCGAAGGATCGCGTGCAGGACGTGAAGCGGCTGGTCGAGCGGCTGAAGGCCTCCGGCCGCTACGAGCACTCGCTGCATCGCGAGGTCTATCGCCCCTGGGGCAGCTACGACAGCATCGACAACGGCCATCGCTTCCAGGTGAAGCGGCTGACCATCAAGCCCGGCGCGCAGCTGTCACTGCAGCTGCATCACCATCGCGCCGAGCACTGGATCGTCGTGTCGGGCACCGCGCAGATCACCTGCGGGGAGAAGTGCTTCCTGCTCGAGGAAAACCAGTCCACCTACATCCCGGTGGGCGTGAAGCACTGCATCGAGAACCCGGGGAAGATCCCGCTGCACATCATCGAGGTGCAGAGCGGGAGCTATCTCGGCGAGGATGACATCGTGCGGTTCGAGGACCGCTATGGGCGGGAGGGGACTTCGAACTGAAGTCCCCCTGGCCGCGTTGGCTGCGCGAACGGCGCGGCCCGGCCGGCATGACCGGGCGCGTTGCCATCACTGGATGGTCTTGCTGCCCACGCCCGAGAAGCTGCTTTCCACGCCCGCGTGGGTCACCGTCGTCACCGCGAAGTAGTGCGTGCCGGCGCCCAGGTCCGACACCGTGAAGCGCAGCGAGCCACTGTCCACCTCGGCCACGCGCCCCAGGTTGCCCGCGCTGCTGCCGTGATAGATGCGATATGCGGCGATCTGCGCCGAGGGCAGCGCGCTGCCGTCGGTGTACTGCGTCGGCGGCGACCAGCTCAGCTCCGCCGAGCCCGTCGGTGCCGGCGGCGGCACCGTGATCGAGAACGCCGGCAGTGAGGCCGTGGCGCCGCTCTCGTCGGTCACCGTCACCACGATGTTCGACCAGGTGCCCGCCGCGGTGGGCGTGAAGTTCAGCTCGCCGCTCACGGTGCTGAACGAGGCCCCCGGCGGACGACCCGAGATCGACCAGGCCAGCTCGTCGCCGTCCGGATCCGAGGCCGTCGGGCGGAAGCGGTAGTTCGTGCCGATCGTGCCGCTGCTGGCCGGCGTGCCCGAGATCGTCGGCGGGCGGTTGGCCGGCGCATTCACGCGGATGGAGAAGGCGGGCAGCGACGCACTGGCCGTGCCATCGCTGACCCGGATCACGATGTTCGAGGTGGTGCCCACATGCTGCGCCGTCGGCGTGCCCGAGAGCCGGCCGGTTGTGGTGCTGAAGCTCGCCCAGGAGGGACGGTTGCTGATCGAGTAGGTCAGGCGCTGGCCGTCCGGGTCATTGCCGGTGGGGCGGAAGGAGTACGCCGTGCCGGCGGTGACGCTGGTGCCCGGCGAGCCGGAGATGGTGGGCGCGCGGTTTGGCGGCGCGCTCACGGAGATGGAGAAGGCGGGCAGCGAGCTGCTCAGCGCGCCGTCGGAGACGGTGATGCGGATGTTGCCGTAGGTGCCGACGTGGCTGGCAGAGGGCGTGCCGGAGAGCTGGCCGGTGGCGGTGCTGAACGCGGCCCAGGCGGGGCGGTTGGTGATGGAGAAGGTGAGGGACTGCGACTCGGCGTCGGAGGCCGAGGGCGTGAAGGTGTAGGCGCGGGTGGCCTGCACGGTGGTGGCGGGAGCGCCGGAGATGACCGGCCGGGTGTTGGCCGGCGGTGGCGGTGGCGGCGGCGGCGGTGGCGGCGGAGTCGGCACCGGATCAGGCGTCGGGACGGGGACGGGCACGGGCACGGGCACGGGCGCCGGGTCGGGTGTCGGTACAGGCGTCGGTACAGGATCGGGCGTGGGCTGCGGCGCCGGCTGCGGCGGAGGTGCCGGCGGAGGTGCGGCGACCGGCGGCGGCGACTCGGCCGGCGTGGGCGTTGCCGGCGAATCATCCTGTGCTTCGGGCAGGCAGCCGGCGAGCGCGGTGCTCGCTGCGAGCGCCATCAGTCCTGTACGCCAGTTCCGGAACATCATGCGGATCTCCACAACGGGACCGCTGGCCAGCAACGGGCGGAAGGACACTGATGTGCCAAAGAAGTGGAACTGCGGTTGCGATCCCTGCAGCCGGCAGCCCCGCTATCTGCACAGGTCAGGTGACCTACAGACCGGAGGCTTTGCGTCCCCG
>CAYQJU010000202.1:0-2189 GCA_964417875.1 uncultured Steroidobacteraceae bacterium | reverse complement strand
TGATCACGTCAGGGCCGGATGCGGTCTTCGGCGTGCTGCCGCTTCCCGACGGCTCGATGATGCAGGTCACCACGACCCGCGGCCGCACCGGGATTGCCGCCGCTGGCGGCATGCTGCCACCCGCCAGCAGGGACGCGCGGACCACCCAGCCCGACTATGTGGTCCCCGACCCCATCCGCGATGGGGTCACGGCCAAGGCCGCTCCCCGCGGCGTGCCGGTCGTTGAAACGCCCAAGAGCTCTTTCTCGTCCGAAGTGGTCGTGCTCGGGCTCTACACGGGCGACCTGGTCGAGCTGCGCGGCAGCGTGTCCGCCGCCGAAACGGAAGTCACCAACCTGTTCGCCATCGCCCACCAGGCCTATGTCGACAGCGGAACGTATGTCCGACTGCACGTGGCGGCCCTGCTGCAGATCGACATCGATCCGTCCTGGAACAACCACGACGTCCTCGACGCCGTCACCGGCAACACGGTGCCGTCCGTCGACCTGTACCGGCTCCGCGACGAGAAGGCTGCCGATCTGGTCGCCGTGCTGCGCCCGCATCTGGATACCCATGGCACATGCGGCGTCGGCTGGCTGGTCGGCGCGGACCGCAATCCGGTGGCGTACTACGAACACTACGCCGTCTCGGTCAGCAACGTGGCGCCATGCGGCCCCTTCGTCCTGGCCCACGAGCTTGGCCACAACATGGGCTCGACCCACGACCGCGAGACCGAATCGATCAACGGCTATCTCCAGTTCGGGGCTTACCAGTATTCATTCGGATACCGGCAGGACGGGCCGCCGGCATTCGCCACCGTCATGGCCTACAGCTCGGGGCAGCCGTGGATCGGCTATTTTTCGAGTCCATCCTCCATGGGGTGCGGCGCGCGCTGTGGAGTCGCACAACGCGCCGACAACGTGCGCAGTTTGAATGCCACGGCACCTCAGGTGGCCGCATTCCGGGCTCCGCACGGCACGCTGTCCATCGTGGATACGGCGATCCACGAACCCGATCCGGGACACACCGACCTGATGGTATTTCCAATCAGATTGTCGGGTCCGGCCCCGGCCGGCGGTGTGCATTTCGATACGGTGGTCACCGGCGGTACCGCGCGCCCTGGCGACGACTACGTCGCGCCGACCCAGACGGCAGGCTGGATCCCGGAAGGAGAACGCAGCACCAGCATGACGATCGAAATCATCGGCGACTCGACCAGGGAGCCCGACGAAACCGTCCTGGTGGAGTTGATCAACGTCGTCGGCGCGCCGGTGCACCAGGCCCAGGCCGCCGGCACGATAATCAACGATGATCCCCGCCCCACGTTGTCGGGGCGTATCCGCTTCCACGGTGCACCGGCGCCGGATTCCGCGTTCCCATTGGTGGTCCGCGGCATCGAGGATGGCTTCAGCACCAGGGAAATCGAACTGTCGCCACCGGCTTTTTCCTACTCGGTGCCGGTCATCAAGGGCGCGAGCGTCGAAATGGAAGTCCACGCGCCGCCACCGTTCGCAATTCTTCCTTTCATCGTCGAAGAGGTGGAAGCCCCGACGGTCCGCGACATCACGCTCAGAAAAGGGCTGCAGGTTTCGGGCAAGGTGACCTGGGCAGCAGGAGAACCGGCGCCCACGGTACCGATCCAGCTGGACATCCTGGCCTCGATCGACACCCACTACCAGCCGCTAGCGCCAGTGTCGCTGGAGCCGCCGGATTTCCGCTACACCTACTGGGTCGTGCCGCAGGCATGGCTTTACATGGCGGCGACTCCGCCGGAGCCCTACCAACCCTTCTTCGTGACCCACAGCTATCTCGACTCCGACCTCGTCCAGGACATTCAGCTCTCGCAACTTCCTGGCCTGGTGCTCTGGGGCGGTGGCCGCACCAGGGTGGCGCCGGACGTCAACGGTACGATGAATTTCATCGTGCAGCTGTCTGCGCCCGCGCCCGAGGGTGGAGTCCGGATGCGTTACCGCAGTGTCGACGGCACCGCCAGGGCGGGCACGCATTACACCGCCATCGAGGGCACGATCGAAATCCCCGCGGGCGAGATCGCCGGCCATACCGACTCGGTCGAATGGTTTGGCGGCGCAATCACCGGCGACCGGTATTTCGATGTCGTCGTCACCGACGTCATCGGCGCGAACCCTGTCGTGAACCGGCTCAGGATAGTCCTGGCCGAACAGGACCGGGAGATGAGCGAGCCGCTGCGG
>CAYQJU010000201.1:0-2227 GCA_964417875.1 uncultured Steroidobacteraceae bacterium | reverse complement strand
AGGCGGAACTGCGCGCGCGACACCGGATCGACCGGCATCAGCGGCGGATGCGGGAACCGCTCGTCCAGGTATTCGATGATGATGCGCGAGTCATACAGCACCAGTTCGCGGTCGACCAGCGTCGGCAGCGTGTGGTCCGGATTGAGGTCGAGCAGGTCTTCCGGGAAACGCCCCGGCGTGACGTTGACGATCTCGATCTCGACATCTTTCTCAGCCAGTACGATACGGGTCCGGTGGCTGGCCACCTCATCCGGAGCCGAAAACAGCGTCATCACTTCGGGCGCGACCTCAGTGCACGTCCTTCCAGTATTCCCGCTTGAGCATCCAGGCGAGACCCGTGAATGTCAGCAGGAACAGCAGCACCCAGACACCCAGGTGCCGGCGCTCGGCCTGCGTCGGATCGCCGACATAGTCGAGGAAGTTGACCGTGTCGCGCACGAAACCGTCGAAATCATCTGGCGTCAGGCTTCCCTGCGAGAGGTACTGGAAGCTCTCGACCGCAGGCCCGCCGCCATGGCCGCCGGCCTCACCGCCATGCTCGGCGAACACGGCCCGCTTCACGCCTTCAAGGTCGGACAGCACCGCAGGCATCGAGGCGCCGTCGAGCACCAGGTTGTTGGTGCCGGTGACCTTGGTCGGATCAGCCACGAAGCCCTTCAGGAACTGGTAGATCCAGTCCGTGCCGCGCGAGCGCGCCACCAGCGACAGATCGGGCGGCGGCCGGCCGAACCAGGCCTCGCCATCGGCAGCCGGGAAGCTGCTCCGGATGTAGTCGGTGACACTCGCGCCGGCCGGCAGCAGCGTGGTCTGCAGCAGCTCTTCCGGGATGTTCAGGTCTTCGCCGACGCGCGACCAGCGCACGTACTTGAGCGAGTGGCAGGACAGGCAATAGTTGACGAAGTTCGACGCGCCCCGCTGCAGCGAGGCGGTGTTGGTGACGTCGTTGCCGGCGCGCCATTCCTGCCAGGCCACGCCACCGTGGCCACTTTCCGAAGCCGCCGCCACGCCCGCGAAGGCGAACGCAGCCAGCACCATCCATTTACGTCCGAAGCCCATGTGCATCATCGAAGCCTTAATGCGAGGAAGAGGTGATCCGCTCGGGCACGCGCGCGGCGGATTCACCACGGGTGTAGAACGGCATCAGCACGAAGAACGCGAAATAAAGTGTCGTGAAGATTCGCGCCATCAGCACATAGATGCCTTCGGCCGGCTTCAGGCCCAGGTAGCCCAGCACGACGAACGAGATCGCGAACACCGCCAGCGCGATCTTCCAGGTGAGCGGCCGGTAGCGCGTGGACTTCACCGGCGAGCGGTCGAGCCACGGCAGCACCACCAGGCACACCAGTGACAGCGCCATCAGCAGCGCGCCCATCTGCTGGTCGGGCACGGCGCGCAGGATTGCGTAGAACGGCGTGAAGTACCACACCGGCGCGATGTGCTCGGGAGTGGACAGCGGGTTGGCCTCCTCGAAGTTCGGCTTCTCGAGGAACAGGCCACCGAAGGTGGGCACGAAGAACACCACCACCGCGAAGGCCACCAGGAACAGGCCCACGCCCACCAGGTCCTTCACCGTGTAGTACGGATGGAACGGGATGCCATCGAGCGGCTTGCCGTCGGGCCCTTTGCTGTTCTTGATCTCGATGCCGTCGGGGTTGTTCGAACCATTGTGGCGCAGCGCCACCAGGTGCAGCGTGACCAGCAGCAGCAGCACCAGTGGCACCGCCACCACATGCAGCGAGAAGAAGCGGTTCAGCGTGGCATCGGCGATGCCGTAGTCACCGCGGATCCACTCCACCAGACCCGGCCCGATCACCGGGATGGTGCCGAACAGGTTCACGATCACCTGCGCGCCCCAGAACGACATGTTGCCCCACGGCAGCACGTAGCCCATGAACGCCTCGGCCATCAGCGCGAGATAAATCATCATGCCGAACAGCCACAGCAGCTCGCGCGGCTGCTTGTACGAGCCATAGAGCATGGCCCGGAACATGTGCAGGTAGACGACGATGAAGAAGAACGAGGCGCCGGTGGAATGCATGTAGCGCAGCAGCCACCCGAAGGGCACCTCGCGCATGATGTATTCGACCGAGTCGAAGGCGGTGGCCTCGCCGACCTTGTAGTGCATGGTCAGGAAGATGCCGGTGACCAGCTGCAGCACCAGCGCCACCATCGACAGCACGCCGAAGTAGTACCAGAAGTTGAAGTTCTTCGGCGCGTAGTAGCCGGT
>CAYQJU010000200.1:0-2229 GCA_964417875.1 uncultured Steroidobacteraceae bacterium | reverse complement strand
TGCACGCCGTCATCCGCCTGCTGCCAGGCGGCGCGCAGTTCCTGCAATGTCTCCGGGCCGAAGCTGCTGAGCAGCAGCAGGCCGCCGGGCCGCAGCACGCGGCGCGCCTCGGCCAGCGCGGCATCGGGCGGATCCAGCCATTGCAGCATCAGGTTGCTGAACACCAGGTCGAAGCTTTCATCCTCGAAGGGCAGCGCGCGCGCATCGGCTTCGAGGCAGCGGATGGGACGCCAGAAACGGCTGCGGCGGCGCGCGACCTGCAGCATCGGTGCGGCCAGGTCCACCGCGGTGACGCTGGCGCGCGGATGGCGGCGTTTCATCGCCAGCGCGGCAAGGCCCGTGCCGGCGCCCAGGTCGAGGATGGCCTTCGGCGGCGCAGGCAGCAGCGTCAGGCGCGACAGCAGTTCATCGCGCACCTGGGTCTGCAGCCAGGCTGCGGCGTCATAGCTGCGGCTGGCCGCGGCGAAACTGGCGGCCACGGCGCGCGGGTCGAGGTGCGGGGTCATGGGCCGGTCTCCGCGCCGGCGCCGGTCATCCCGCGGGTGCCGACCTGCGCCGCATGGGCGGCGAGGAAGTCCTCGATCGCCGCGGCGACCTCCGCGGTGTGCGACAGCTGCGGCGCATGGCCGGCGCGCGCCAGCAGGCGCGACGTGGCCCGCGGCAGCGTGTCGGCCAGCCACTGCGCGGCAGCCGGCGGGGTCACGCGGTCATTGCGGCCGGCGATCAGCAGCGCCGGCTGATGCACATCGCGCACCTGCGCGCGCAGGTCGATGGTTTCCAGCAGCCGCATGCCGGCCAGCAGCGCTTCGCGTCGCGGCTCACCATGCTGTGAAAGGATGGCCTGCAGATGGCTGGCCACTGCATCGGCCTGCTGGCTGCCGCGCACCTGCAGCCAGATGAAGTCATCGAGCGTCTGGCGCCAGTCCTGCTCGAGCACACGACGGAAGGCGCGCATCGCATCCGGTGCCATGCCCTGCGGCCAGTCCTCCGACTGCACGAACTTCGGCGTGGCGCTGAGCAGGATCAGTCCGGCGATGCGCGCCGGTTCGCGGGCCGCCAGCGACAGCGCCAGCTTCGCGCCCAGCGACCAGCCGAGCAGCAGGCATCGCGGCGGCAGCTGCAGCGCGACGGTCCGGCATTGCGCATCGAAATCGCCGGCCTCTTCCGACCAGGGACTGCGGCCATGGCCGGGCAGATCGATGGCCCGGGTGGCACGCGTCGCCAGCCGTTCGCGCAATGGATCGAAGACGCGCAGGTTCATGCCCCAGCCGTGCAGCATCACGATGGGCAGCGTGCCCGCATCGCGCACCACGTTCATGCGCTCACCGCCGCGTCACGCGGCAGCACTTCGGCCAGCGCATCGAGCAGCGCATCCACCTGCGACAGGGCATGCGCGGCAGACAGCGTCACGCGCAGCCGCTCGGTGCCGGCCGGCACGGTGGGATGGCGGATCGCGGCAACCCAGAAGCCCCGCTGCATCAGCGCCGCGCTGGCGGCAAGGCAGGCCGTTGCACCCGGTACGCTCACCGGCTGGATGGGCGTGACCGATGGCAGCAGGGGCAAGCCACGCGCGGCGGCGCCATCGCGAAAGCGCGCGACCAGCGCGTGCAGGTGCGTGCGCCGCCAGTCTTCGGTCCGGGCGATGCGCAGTGCCGCGCGCGTCGCCGCGGCCACGGCCGGCGGCAGCGCAGTGGTGAACAGGTAGCTGCGCGCGCGCTGCATGATGAACTCGATCAGGTCGTGATCGCCGGCCACGAAGGCGCCGAAGCTGCCGAAGGCCTTGCCCAGCGTGCCCACCAGCAGCGGCACCTCACGGGCGGTGAGCTGCGCCGATTCGAGGGCACCGCCGCCGTGCGCGCCGAGCACGCCCAGGCCATGCGCGTCGTCGACCAGCAGCCAGGCCTGGTGCGCTTGCGCGACCTGCGCCAGCTGCGCCAGCGGGGCGACATCGCCATCCATGCTGAACACGCCATCGGTGGCGAGCAGCGCCAGATGCGCGCGCTGCGCATCGGCCCGTCGCTGCGCATCCTCCGCATCGCCATGCCGGTAGCGCAGCAGCCGCGCGCCGCTCTGGCGCGCGCCATCGACCAGCGAGGCATGGTTCAGACGGTCCTGCAGCAGCACCTCGCCGCGCCCGGCCAGCGCCGTGATCACACCGGCATTGGCCATGTAGCCGGTGGAGAACAGCAATGCGGATTCGCGCCCGGTGAAATCCGCGAGCTCCTCTTC
>CAYQJU010000199.1:0-2249 GCA_964417875.1 uncultured Steroidobacteraceae bacterium | reverse complement strand
CCCGCCGGTAGGCCATGCGGTTCTCGTAGGAATGATCGATCTCGCCGTTGGCGCCCAGATTGATCGGCATGCACTTGCGGGTGGGATGGCACTTGGTCTGGATCGCCAGGTTCTTGACGAACTGGTTGCCGGTCTCGATGCCGGCATCGGCCGCGCTCTCCACTGGGACCTGGTTGGGCAAACGAGCGGCGGCAGCCTCCTGGCTGAGTCGCTGGCGGTGAGTCTGACCGCCCGGCTGTGACGCTGTACTCGGACCGGGATCGCAGGTTGCTGCGCGGCCCTGGCGCGCTGGATGCCCGACGGTTGAGTCGCGCCGTGGACTTCACGAAGCCAATCTGCCGCGCCGCATCGACCTGAAGGCGATGGCGCACGCCGCATCGTTGAGCGAATTCCACTTTAACTTTCCACCATCCGTTCGAACTTGCGCAACTCGGGACCGAGATGATCCCAATGAAGGCGGCGCGAGTGATACGTGACCGCCTGCGGCCGGAACCTTCCCGGATCATCGAGGCTGGCCGCATGGATGGCGAACACCTTGGGCATCTCGCTGAACGTCATGTACACCGGCGAGCCGCAAGCAGGACAGAACCCGCTGGTCTTGAGATGGCCGCTGTCGGCGGCAACGGCCCAGTGGCTGGCATTGCCCTGAAGCACCACGCCTTGCCTGTCCGCGAATGTCAGGTATGACCCGTGTCCCGTGCCGCTCCTGCGCTGGCAATCGCGACATTGGCAGTTGTTCTGGAATATCGGCGTGGCGGAAATCGCGTAGCGGATGGCGCCGCAGGCACAACCGCCGGTGTAGGGTTCGTTCATTCCTGCTCTCCTGCTTCGGCCACGGTGGTCCCGATGCTGGCGACCACCTTCGTCCACCCCTCGCCCATGCTCCTGAATGCCATGTCGTTCCTGGGCGTGACAAATCCCGCATGGACGAGCCGCAGGCGCGTGCCTGATTCGACCGGCGTGAGGGTCCATGTGACCACCGTGTCGAGTGGCGCGCCGTAACCCAAATTGCCGGCATCGCCGCTGCGCCAGGAGTAGACCAGGCGCCGGTGCAGAACCACCTCCAGCACCTCGCAGTGAATAGTTCCGTCCCAGGCGCCGGCCGGCCTGGTCTGAAAGGTAAACCGGCTGCCGGTGACCGCCTCGAATCCGGAAGGCGCCATCAACCACCGGGCGATGAGCTCGCCGGTCGTTAGCACTTTCCAGATCTTCTCCGGTGCATGCGCAAACACCTCTTCAACGGTGATCTGCCAGGCGGCGGATGCGGGCTCGGGATGGCTCATGGATCGATCTCCTCGAGGAGGCCGCGAAGGTTGCCGAAGCGCTGCTGCCAGAAGACGCCGTAGTGGCTCATCCAGTCGACCAGCGGCGCCAGGCCCTTGGGCGCCGCACGGTAGAACACATGCCGGCCCTCACGCCGCTCGGACACCAGCCCGGCGAGTTTCAGAGACTTCAGGTGCTGGGAAATTGCACCCTGAGTGACATCGCTGCCGCGCGTGAGATCCACCACCGAGATCTCCTCCGATTCCACCACCCTCTCGAACACGGCGCGGCGAGTCGGATCGGCGAGGGTTCTGAGGACGGCATTGACCGGAGCAGCGTGCAGCATGGAAATACATTAGTCTCTACTATTGCATTAGTCAACGCTAATGCGTTTGGCACGTGAGGAGCCCCGCTACCCCCCGATTGCGATTCCGAAGAGGGCCAGGTTTTCGCGTAGGCAAGACATCTTCGGCCGGCGCGCCATGACGGTGTGCAAAGTGGCTTTGGCTGCGGTCGTTGGACACGCCCTGCCAGCTGTCACGCGTACAGCCCGTCGTGGCGCTGCGCCATCGATAGTCACACGAGCGGCAGCCTTGGCTGGTGGAGCGCGCAGCTGCGTGGAGACCTCTTTGCCTCGAGCGCAGCGCCTGCTATCTCGAGCTGCCGCTCGACGGCCGACTGACAAGAACGACGATTCGACGCGCAATGATGTTGTCAATTTTGACGACGTCTGCCAAACCCCAACCAATTGCCTGGAGCAAATAGAAAAGGCGCCCTTACTTTTCGCAAGGGCGCCCTGTCTCAATCTCGCTACGTTATCGGGTGACCGAGATCGTGCTCTGGGCAACCAGCCGACCAACCGGCTCGACCACCGGACCCTGGAATTTGGCATCCGCAATCACCAGCTTCACCCACATCGACCCCTTATCCCTGAAATACGAGTTCTCACTCGCCTTCCGCAACGCATCCAGGCTATCCACCTGCTT
>CAYQJU010000198.1:0-2252 GCA_964417875.1 uncultured Steroidobacteraceae bacterium | reverse complement strand
TTAGGTTCCAGCGGGGCAACCCGTGAGAGTTCGAGTCTCTCCTTTCGCACCACCCATTAACCAGAACAAACAGCCGATCGGGTCAGCCATGCAGTTTACCGTACAGACCACCCAGGGCCTCGAGCGCCGCATCGAAGTGCAGGTGCCACACACACGCGTGGCCGGCGAGGTCGATCGCCGCCTGCGCGATCTCTCGCGCACCGCGAACATCCGCGGTTTCCGCAAGGGCAAGGTGCCGCTCAATGTCATCAAGCAGCAGTTCGGCACGCAGGTGCATGGTGATGCGGTTTCCGAACTGATCCGCCAGGGCTACAGCGATGCAGTGACCCAGGAGAAACTGCGTCCGGCCAGCGGCCCGCGCATCGAGCCCATCCAGGTCGAGCCTGGCGATGACCTGAAGTTCGCCGCCGTCATCGAAGTGATGCCCGAGGTGGTCGTCAATCCGGTCGAGTCGCTCGAGATCGAGCGCCCGGTGTTCGACATCACCGAGGAAGACATCGACGCCATGCTCGAGAGCATGCGCCGCCAGCGCGTCGGCTACAGTGAGGTGAGCCGCGCCGCGCAGAAGGGCGATCGCGTGGTGGTCGACTTCACCGGCCGTGTCGATGGCAAGGAATTCGAAGGTGGCGCAGGCCAGGGCATGTCGGTGGTGATCGGTTCCGGCCGCGCCATCGCAGACTTCGAGAATGCCCTGATCGGCATGTCGAAGGATGAAACCAGGACCGCGCCGGTGAAATTCCCGGACGACTACGGCGCGAAGGAGCTGGCCGGCAAGCAGGCCGAGTTCGACCTCACCGTGAAGTCGGTCGAGGAGCAGGTGCTGCCGGCGCTCGACGATGAATTCGCCCGCGGCTATGGCCTGGAAGATGCCGGCCTCGAGGGCCTGCGCAAGGAAGTGCGTGGCAGCATGGAGCGCGAGGCCGCCGAGGCGGTGCGCAACAAGCTGCGCAACCAGGTGTTCGATGCGCTGGCCCGCGAAAACCAGGTCGAGCTGCCGCGCTCGCTGGTCGAGGAGCAGATCCAGCAGCTGCAGCTCGACCTGCTGCAGCGCATGGGCCGCCAGGATGCCAGCCAGATGCCGCCGCGCGAGCCCTTCGTCCAGCCCGCCGAGCGCCGCGTCCAGCTGGGCCTGCTGATCGGCGAGCTGATCCGCCGCGAGAACATCCAGGTCGACCGGGGCCGCGTGCTGGCCCGCCTCGACGAGGTGGTGTCGGCCTACCCGAACCCGGCCGAAGTGCGCCGCGCCTGGCTGCAGGACCAGCAGGCCATGGGCCAGGTCGAGACCGCCGTGATGGAGGATCTGGCCGTGGAGTGGGTGCTGGGGCGGGCCAAAGTCAATGAGCGAAAGGTTCCCTTCGCCGAGCTGACCGGCTTCCGCAAGCCGGAGTAGAATGGGCGGCATGAACGAGCGTGCCCTGAATCTGGTCCCCGTGGTGGTCGAGCAGACCTCGCGGGGCGAACGTGCCTACGACATCTACTCGCGCCTGCTGAAAGATCGCGTGATCTTCTGCGTGGGGCCCGTCGAGGACTACATGGCGAACGTGATCGTCGCGCAGTTGCTGTTCCTGGAGTCCGAGAACCCGGACAAGGACATCGCGCTCTACATCAATTCCCCCGGCGGCCACGTCACCGCGGGCCTTGCGATCTACGACACCATGCAGTTCGTGAAGCCCGATGTGTCCACCATCTGCGTGGGGCAGGCGGCCAGCATGGGCGCGGTGCTGCTGGCGGGCGGCGCCAAGGGCAAGCGCTTCGCGCTGCCTGATTCACGCATCATGATCCACCAGCCGCTGGGCGGCATGCAGGGGCAGGCGGCCGACATGGAAATCCATGCCCGCGAGATCCTCTACACGCGCGACCGGCTCAACCAGATCCTGGCAAAGCACACCGGCCAGCCGGTCGAGAAGATCAAGCACGACACCGACCGCGACAACTTCATGCGGGCCGAAGACGCAGTGAGCTACGGACTGATCGACCGCATGCTGACCAGCCGCAGTGAACTGGCTTCAGGTTCCGGCAAGTAAGCACTTCCCTTATTTAAGGGAATTCCCTTCATTTTCAATGGTTTGCCAGTGTGCCCCTGTTTTGCGGCCACGGCGGCCCCATGCTATAACGTGGTAGCGGCCCCATCTCCGGGGCCCTTCCTTCGGCTGCGAGGTTTCCCAAGGCGATGAGCGACGAGAACCGCGGACGTACAGGCGACGACGGCAAGCTGCTCTACTGCTCGTTCTGCGGCAAGAGCCAGCACGAGG
>CAYQJU010000197.1:0-2285 GCA_964417875.1 uncultured Steroidobacteraceae bacterium | reverse complement strand
TTCTATGGCGGAGGGGAACGGGGGTATACGGACTATCCGGCGCTGGAGGGATAGTTACCAAGCAGCCACTCTCAGCGATTTCCGTCCCCCTCGGCATACTTCGCCGGGCGTGACTGGCAGCGTAGCGAAGGGCCGGCTCAGGTTGGGGCAGACATCGTCGAGGCGGCAGTACCTGCGACCGAGGCCGCCAAGCAACCGTTCCCACAGCCGACCCATCGCAGCCGATATCGGTTTCATCTGATCCAAAGCGGATTCAACGCCGGCACGTCCGGTCTGAAATGCACGTTGATGGCCGCTGCCTAGGTGTTCCTTCGTTACAGGAAGGCAACCCCGCCGCCGCGCGGTTGGTTCGTCGTGCAGCAGGGCTGACTCCTTCCTGGAGGCGATGATGAGATCCATGGCCGTTATCACTGGAGCACGGATAGCCCTGATATTGGTGGGCATCGTCCTCGGAGGTTTCTCGCCCGCATGGGCAGGGACGAGTGATGACGGACGGTTGACTACTGGCGCGTATCACGCCTGTTTGATCCACGACGACCAAAGCCTCAGTTGCTGGGGCCGATCCACATCCGGACAGATCTCCGTGCCGCCGGGCCGATACCGATTCGTCAGTGCCGGTGGTTGGCATACGTGTGCCATACGAATCGATGGAACCTTGGCATGCTGGGGTCATAACGAGTACGGCCAGACGAATGTGGTGGGTTTGACCGACCGGTACCAAGAGGTGTCCGGCGGAGGATTCCACAGCTGCGCTCTCAGCGAGGACACCAATCCGCTGGTGACGTGCTGGGGTCGTGACGACAGCGGACAAGCTTCCCCGCCTTTCGCCATCACCAGTTTCGCGCGCATCTCAGCTGGAAGCTGGAGTACGTGCGGCATCCGGATGATGACGGCCACCTTGGACGGAGAGCCTGTCTATCGGGGGCCCCTGATTTGTTGGGGTGAGTCCAACGGTTCGACGAATATCCCGATCGACGCCTCTATCAACTATTCGAAGCTCTCCATCGGCCATGTGCACGGATGTGCGTTGATGGAGTATCAGTTGCCGCAGGGCAACAACGTTCACTGCTGGGGAGGCCAGGTGCCGGGTGGATTCTACGGGGAGGCGACAGCACCGTCGGGATACTTCAAGCAGATCAGCGTCGATGATTGGCATGGATGCGGGATCCGCAATGATGGATCCCTTCATTGTTGGGGATACAACTATTACGGACAGGCGGAGCCACCACCGGGTAACACCTATGTAAGGGTTTCCTCGGGAAGAGAATATAGTTGTGCGATGCGATTGGATGACTCTTTGGTCTGCTGGGGGCGCAACGTTGATGGCAACGCTCCGCGCCCCTGGATTCTCCCAGAGCAGATCAGCAACGGGACCGTGGACCAGAGGTATATGGCCAACTTTTACATGTTTGACGGATCGCATACGAGTACGAGAGCTGGATACCGGGCAGTGGCCCGGCAGTTTCAGCTCGTCGACGGGACGCTGCCTCCTGGACTCGAGATCTCCCCGTCAGTGGACCAAAGCGGCAATGGCCAGCTTAATGGTGTTCCGACGGTTCCCGGACAGTATTCCTTCACCATCGAAGGACGCGACCGCAACGGCTTCGAAGCCGTCCGGCGCTATACGATCATCATTACGGGCACGCACGTCCCCGATGTCGTGCGTGCAACCGGCGGCATCCTCCCGCCGAGACTCGGACACAAGCCCGTCGTAGCGGCACCGCGACGGCACCAGCAGAAGCCTGTGTCAGAGTATGCACCTGAAGCACAACCGCATGAGGCGCGACGGATCTCGATCGGTTGCATGCCTTGCAGTCGTGCAGCAGCAGCCTGGGGAAAGTTCATCGCGACTTGGAAACGCGCGGTCGTTGCGCCAATGACGCTGATACGAGGTGAATCGGTCCGGCCAGAGCCGTCTGGCAACGGGGCGCCACGGCACAGCAGGGCGGCGCAAGCTGACAAGAGTGTCAACGCTTATGGCTCTGCGCAGGGTGGATCTGCGGGCAGTAAGTTTTACTCGCTGGAGTCTTGTGCAGGGCCGGCGGCTCGGTTGGCTCCTCCTGAGCGTCCGGAGGAGCAACGCCCCAATCTTGAATGCGGCGTACCCGATAGAGCGAAACAACTCCGGAACGCCCAAGATGATCCGCCCCGTGAGGCGAACCATCCGACACTTCCAGCTCATTAGCGAGGGGCGCCAGCCCCGACTTTGGCGTGTTCGGCCAACGTAACGGAACTCAGCCTTTGGCAGGCTTCCAGTCCGCACCCGGAATCGTGTTGACCATCCA
>CAYQJU010000196.1:0-2286 GCA_964417875.1 uncultured Steroidobacteraceae bacterium | reverse complement strand
TCGCGGTGGCGCGCACCGTGGGCTGGGTGGCGCACTGGCAGGAGATGATCTCCGACCCGGCCATGCGCATCGGTCGGCCGCGCCAGCTCTACATGGGGCCGGCCCGGCGCGACTACGTCGAGGTCGGCAAGCGCTGAGGGTTTGCCGCCGCCGCGTCCGGGACCGCGCCGTTACATCACAGTCTTGATCAGGATCTCCGAGCGGGCGCCTTCCGCGCCGTTCACGGACACCGCGGCGACCGCGAAGTAGTGCGTGCCGGCTTCCAGTTCGTCGATGGTGTGCTGCAGGGTCGTGGCGCCCTGCACCGGGGCCTCGAGGTCCAGCGCGTCCTGGCTGGTGCCGTGGTAAACGCGATAGCCGGCCACCTCATCCTCCGGCTGCAGCGGCGCGCCGTCGGTGTACTGCTGCGGCAGGTCCCAGCTCAGCGTGGCCCGGCCGGCCAGCTTCTGCGGGGTCTGTTCGACGACGATCGAGAATGGCGCCAGCGAGGTCGAGGCGCCGCGCGCATCCGTGGCGGTGATGACGATGCTGTTCCAGGCGCCGGCGCCCGAGGGCGTCCAGGCGAGCTGGCCGGTGGCGGTGCTGAAGATGGCGTCGGCGGGCTTGCCGGAAATCGACCAGGTCACCTCGTCGCCGTCCGGGTCGGTGGCACCGGGCCGGAAGGCCCAGGGCTGGCCGGCGGTGGCACTGGCAGCGGGCGTGCCGCTGACCAGGGGGGCATTGTTGGCCGGCTGGACGGGAGTCGGCGCAGGGGCCGGGGCCGGGGCGGGGGCAGGAGCAGGAGCGGGTGCCGGAGTCGGTGCCGGACCGCCGGCGGCGGGCGGCGCAGCGGGAGCTGGGTTGGCGGCCGGGGAAGAAGCCGGGGTTTCCGCCGAGGCGGTCTGGGTGTCTTCCGATCCGCCACCGCAGCCCGCGAGGGTCAGCGAAGATGCCAGGACGAGGGTTGCGATGCGCCAGCCGTGAAATGCCATTTGCCTTGCTCCGATGTGTGGGTGCAAGGCCTCTCGGTAGAGCGCGCGGAACGAACAACAGTCAGCTAGCTGACGACCCCAGTACTGGGTGCCGGCAGCCCCGCTATCTGGTGATCTTTCAGATCGTCAGACCGGAGGCTTTGCGTCCCCGCCTTGCGACGGGTTTGCCTTTGTCGAGGCCGATTTATACGCGGCCCAAACGTGTCGGACAATGTCTCAGTGCACAGACAGAATCGTCCGACAGACTAGGGGAAATGCTTAAAAACAAGGGGTTTTATGCACGCGATGCGCTTTGGAGGGCATCGGGGAATTGCTTATGCGTGAGCGCCGATCCACCGCAAGCGCCTGATTTTCAAGCACTGCCGCCGCGCATCGTCTTGCCGCAGCGCCGCGAATGCATGCACGTTTCGCGGGCTGCAAACATGCCCGAAGGGCCGTTCGGGCATTCCCTGATTCTCCAGCACGCAGGCCCGGCAAGCCGGAATTGATCGCAGGTTCTGCCCCTGCGCCGGAGGCCGGCGCCGCGGATGTGCAAGCGGTCACGGCCTGCAGCTGCCATGCGGCTTCGCCGCTACTTTTTTGAGCCCCGTTCTCCTAGCATTGCCGCAGCAGCAAATAGCATGGCAGCAAGGGAGTTCTATGCGCGTCACGATCTTCGGCTCCGGTTACGTGGGGCTGGTCACGGGTGCCTGTTTCGCGGATGCCGGAAACCACGTGATCTGCGTCGATGTGGACGCGGACAAGATCGCCCGCCTGAACCGCGGCGAGATCCCGATCCACGAGCCCGGGCTCGATGACCTGATCGCCCGCAACATGAAGGCCGGCCGCATCGAGTTCACCACCGATGCGAAGAAGGGCGTGGCGCATGGCCTGTTCCAGCTGATCGCGGTAGGCACGCCGCCGGATGAAGACGGTTCGGCCGACCTGCGCTACGTGCTCTCGGTGGCGCGCACCATCGCCGAGAACATGCAGGAATATGCCATCGTGATGACCAAGTCGACGGTGCCGGTGGGCACGGCCGACAAGGTCAGGGCCGAGATCATCGAAACCCTCGCCCGTCGCGGCGCGGACCTCGAGTTCGACGTGGTGTCGAATCCGGAATTCCTGAAGGAAGGCGCGGCCATCGCCGACTTCATGAAGCCCGACCGCGTGGTGGTGGGCACCGACAATCCGCGCACGATGGAACTGCTGCGCGCGCTGTATGACCCGTTCACGCGCAGCCGCGATCGTTTCGTGGTGATGGACGTGCGCTCCGCGGAGCTGACCAAGTACGCCGCCAACGCGATGCTGGCCACCAAGATCAGCTTCATGAACG
>CAYQJU010000195.1:0-2290 GCA_964417875.1 uncultured Steroidobacteraceae bacterium | reverse complement strand
TGGCCACGCGCCTGGACCGCACCAACCGCAAGCTGGGCGACCTGGCCTTCGTCGATGTCACCGGCCGCGTGGCGCACGCCATCATGGACCTGTGCGGCGAGCCGGATGCCATGACGCATCCGGAAGGCATGCAGATCAAGGTGTCGCGCCAGGAGCTCTCGCGCCTGGTGGGCTGCTCGCGCGAGATGGCCGGCCGCGTGCTGAAGGTGCTGGAAGACCAGGGCCTGCTGCGCGCCACCGGCAAGACCATCGTGGTGTTCAATGCGCGGCCGAAGATGAAGACGCGTCCGGTGATCGTGCCGGCACAGCCGGCGGCGGCGGCCAAGCCTGCGATGGCGGGCCGTGCGGCTGTCGCGCCGATCGAAGACGAAGACGAGGACGACGACTGGGACGACAAGTAGTCGTCCCCGCGCTTCAGGCCCTCATCGAGGGGGCCGCGTCAGCCGCATCGATGTTCCGCCGCATCGCGCCGATCACCGCCTGATAATCCTTCTCGCCGAAGATGGCCGATCCGGCCACGAAGGTGTCGGCGCCCGCACTTGCGATCTGGCCGATGTTGTCGGCCTTCACCCCGCCGTCGATCTCCAGCCTCACCGGCCGGCCGCTGGCATCGATGCGCCGGCGCACCTCGGCCAGCTTGGCCAGCGCGCCGGGAATGAACTTCTGCCCGCCGAAGCCGGGATTCACCGACATGATCAACACCAGGTCGAGCTGGTCGAGCGTGTGGTCCAGCCAGTTCAGGGGCGTGGCCGGATTGAACACCAGGCCGGCCTTGCAGCCGTGCTCGCGGATCAGCCCGATGGTGCGGTCGACATGCTCGCTGGCCTCGGGATGGAAGCTGATGATCGAGGCGCCGGCCCTGGCGAAATCCGGAATGATGCGATCCACCGGACGCACCATCAGGTGCACGTCGATGGGCGCCTCGACGCCATGCCGGCGCAGCGCCTCGCACACCAGCGGCCCGATGGTGAGGTTGGGCACATAGTGGTTGTCCATCACGTCGAAGTGCACCACGTCGGCGCCGGCGGCCAGCACGGCATCGACTTCCTCGCCCAGGCGGGCGAAGTTGGCGGAGAGGATGGAGGGGGCGATCCAGGGCGTCTGCTTCGGCATGGCGCAAGTCTAGCCGGATCGCTTCAACTCATGCCGCGCTGTTCGCGCAGCAGCTCGTAGGCTTCGCGGATGGCCTGCGTGCGCTGCTTGGCATGCTCGAGCATCGACTCGGGCAGGCCGTTGGCCTTCAGCTTGTCCGGATGGTGGCGGCTCATCAGCCGGCGGTAGACGCGTGTGAGTTCCTCATCGCTGACCGTGGCATCGATCTCCAGCGTGCGATAGGCCGCCGCGGTGCGTTCGGCCAGGTCCTGCGCCGGGCTGGCGTGGCCGCCGCGCATCGCCGCCTCCATGCGATCCAGCAGCGGCGGGGCGATGCCCAGCAGCCCGGCCGCATGCACGATGCGCGCGCGCGCCGCACCGCGCATGTCGCTGCCGGCGATGCCGAAGCGCAGCTGGATCTCGACGAAGGCGCGCAGGATCTCCGGCCGGGAATGGCAGGCATTGCGCAGGTCGGCCATTTCCGCATCGAGGTCGAAGCCGGCCTGCTTGCCGCGCCCGAACTCGGCGATGGCGGCGTGCACCTGGCGCTCGTCGAGCAGCAGGTCGCGCATCACATGCCGCGCCGCATCGATCTCGCGCTCACTGACGCGGCCGTCGGCCTTGGCCACGTGGCCCATCACGCGAAAAGTGCTGAGGAAGAACTGCTCGCCGGCCGGCCGGGTGCGCCGCTCGTTGATCAGGTCGTACTGGTGGCCGATGGCCGCGCCCAGCGCCGCGCCGATGGGCCCCAGCGTCAGGCCCAGCGCACCACCGATCAGTTTTCCCGTCCACTGCATTCGTTTATGGTAGCAAGCTTGAATACCACCGCCCCCGCCGCCCTCCTCGAGACGCGGCTCACCACCCTTTCGCGCATCCACCGTGGCAAGGTGCGCGATGTGTTTGCCATCGACGCCGACAGCCTGCTGATCGTCGCCACCGACCGGCTGTCCGCCTTCGACGTGATCCTGCCCGATCCGATCCCGGGCAAGGGCCGCATCCTCAATGCCATCTCGAACTTCTGGTTCGAACGCACGCGCCACATCATTGCCAACCACCTGATCGACCGGCCGCTGTCGGCGGTGCTGCCGGACGATGCAGAACGCGCCCAGGTGCAGGGCCGTGCCGTGATCGCGCGGCGCCTGAAGGCGCTGCCCATCGAGGCGGTGGTGCGCGGCTACCTGATCGGCTCGGGATGGAA
>CAYQJU010000194.1:0-2295 GCA_964417875.1 uncultured Steroidobacteraceae bacterium | reverse complement strand
AGGTTCCAGAACGACACGGCGAGGAAGAAGTACAGCGGCCAGCGATAGCGCCGCATCCACACCGTGGCATCGCGATAGCGGTAGGTCTGGTAGGCCTCGAAGCCAAGGTATGCCAGCGGCACCACCTCCAGTGCGCTGAAGCTGGCACCCAGCGCCAGCACCGCCGTCGGGCTGCCGA
Organism: uncultured Steroidobacteraceae bacterium; assembly: GCA_964417875.1. Classification (GTDB taxonomy): domain Bacteria; phylum Pseudomonadota; class Gammaproteobacteria; order Steroidobacterales; family Steroidobacteraceae; genus ZC4RG30. Next base: position 2,117 of record CAYQJU010000194.1, on the reverse strand, counting down.
CGAAATACAGGTGGTGCAAGGTGCCCAGCACGCCGCCGGCCATGAACACGATGGTGGCGAACAGCACCGCCACCGCCGCGGTCGATGTGCGGATCAGGCCCAGGCGCGTGAAGATCAGCGCCATCACCGCGGTGGCGAACACCTCGAAGAAGCCTTCCACCCACAGGTGCACCAGCCACCAGCGCCAGTATTCGACGATCGAGATATGCGTGTGCTCACCCCACATCAGCGCCGAGCCGAAGAACAGGCCGATGGCCACCGTGGCGAGGAACAGCAGGCCGATGATGGAGCGGGTGTCGCTGCGCGGACCGCGCAGCACCGGCCACAGCGCGCGGCCCATCAGCACCAGCCACAGCATCAGGCCGATGAACAGGAAGATCTGCCAGAAGCGGCCCATGTCCGCATATTCCCAGCCCTGGTGACCGAACCAGAAGTTGTGCTCCAGCCCCAGCGTCTGCATCACGGCCAGCCACTGGCCGATGAACGCACCAATCACGATGATCAGCAGGCAGATGAACAGCACGTTCACGCCGAGGCGCTGGAACCGCGGTTCATGACCGGACATCGCCGGCGCGATGTACAGGCCCGTGCCCAGCCAGGCCGTGGCGATCCAGAGCACCGCCAGCTGCGTATGCCAGGTGCGCGTGATCGAATAGGGCAGTATTTCGGAGATGGCAAAGCCGTAGGCCTGCTGGCCCTCGATCTGGTAGTGCGCCGTCATCGCACCCAGCAGGATTTGCACCAGGAACAGTACCAGCACCACCCAGAAATACTTGGCGACCGCGCGCATCGATGGCGTGATCACCATGGTCGCCATCGGGTCCTTTTCCGGCACGCGCGGCTCTTCCTCGCGCGCATGCGTCACGGCGTGGTGCCAGCCCAGCAGCGCGACGCCGGTGATCAGGAACAGCACACTGAACGCCGACCACACCCAGGTGCTCGGTGGCGGCCGGTTGCCCACCAGCGGTTCGCCGGGCCAGTTGTTGGTGTAGGTCACGCGCTGCGGCACCACGCCCGGGCGCTCCGGTGTGATGGTTTCACCGGCCAGCGTGTGCCGCTCGGTGGTGGCCGCCCAGGCGGTCCACCAGAAGAACGCGGTCATGGCGCGGCGGTACTCCGCATCCGGCACCGTGTTCTCCTTCATCGCATAGGCTTCGCGCAGTTCGGAGTACTCCGGATCGTTGCCGAACAGGCGGATGTAGTGCTCAGCGACCTGGGCTGCGGCCTCGGCGCGGTCGGGCACGATGGTGATGGTGCCGCTGGCGGCATCCCAGGTGTTCTCGCGCATCATCAGCTCGAGACGCCCCTGCAGCTGGGCCTGCTGGTCGCGCGGCAGTTCCGCATACGAGGGAGCACCTTCCAGTCGCCCGGCCCAGATATCCAGGATGGCGATCGCCTCGCGGTGCAGCCAGTCCGCGCTCCAGTCCGGCGCCACATAGGCGCCATGCCCCCAGATCGATCCCAGCTGCATGCCGCCCATCGACTGCCACACCTGCCGGCCGCGCTCGATGTCGGCACGCGTGATCACGGTGGTGCCTTCGGTGGTCACAACGCGCTCGGGCATCGGCGGGGAGTTCAGCTGGATCTGCCGGCCGGACCACAGCAGCACCGAGAACGACGCAACGAGCAGGATGGTCAGGCCGATCCAGAGATTGCGGCGGGAATTCATGCGACATCCTCCTTGCGTTCGACCGGCACCTTACCCCGTTCTTGTTGCAGGCGCACATTCATGCTGCACCATACTGGAAGAGCCGGGGCCTGCTCATTGGCGCACGTCCTACTTGTCCTTCGGACATCGGATGACAGTCAGGCCACCGCGGGCGCCGCGGGCCGCGTCAGGTGCCCAGCGCTGGCTCCAGCACCTTGCGCACCTCGGCGCTGGCCGGCTCATCGCGACCGCCGGCCTGGCCCTCCAGCGCCTCGCGCAGTCCACGGCCCCTGGCATCGCGGATGTCGATGCGCGCGCCATTCTCCAGCAGCAGCTTCGCCACGCGCGACCAGCCGCGGCTGATCGTGCCGAAGATCGCGGTCTGACCCTCGCGGTCGGTCATCGCACTGGGACGCGCGATGACGGCGGTGCGGCTGGAGGTATCGGTGATGCGCGCGTTCACATCGGC
>CAYQJU010000193.1:0-2305 GCA_964417875.1 uncultured Steroidobacteraceae bacterium | reverse complement strand
CCGACTTCCGCGGCGACCCCTCCGCGGCGCTGCTGGAGGTGCTCGACCCGGAGCAGAACAGCGCGTTCAGCGACCATTACCTCGAGGTCGATTTCGACCTGTCGGAGGTGATGTTCATCTGCACCGCCAACAGCATGAACATTCCGGCGCCGCTGCTCGACCGCATGGAAGTGATCCGCATCCCCGGCTACACCGAGGATGAGAAGCTGAACATCGCAAAACGGTACCTGCTGCCGAAGCAGACCAAGGCCAATGGCCTGAAGCCCAGCGAGCTGAAGGTGTCCGACGACGCGTTGCTCGACATCGTGCGCTACTACACGCGCGAGGCCGGCGTGCGCAACCTCGAGCGCGAGGTCGCCAAGATCGCCCGCAAGGCGGTCAAGAGCCTGCTGCTCGAGAAGAAGAAGAACGGCACCATCACGATCACGGCGAAGAACCTGGACAAGTACCTGGGTGTGCGCCGCTACCGCTTCGGCGAGGCCGAAGTGACCGACCGCGTCGGCCACGTCACTGGCCTCGCCTGGACGGAAGTCGGCGGCGAGCTGCTGTCGATCGAGGCGGCCGTGCTGCCCGGCAAGGGCCGGCCGGTGTTCACCGGCAAGCTCGGCGATGTGATGAAGGAGTCCATCCAGGCGGCGATGACGGTGGTGCGCAGCCGCAGCGAGGTGCTGGGACTCGACAAGGACTTCTACTCCACCATCGACTTCCACGTGCATCTGCCCGAGGGCGCGACGCCCAAGGACGGTCCGTCGGCCGGCATCGGCATCGTCACCGCGATGGTGTCGGCGCTGACGCGCATCCCGGTCCGCTCCGATGTCGCGATGACGGGAGAGATCACGCTGCGAGGCGAGGTGCTGCCGATCGGCGGGCTGAAGGAGAAGCTGCTGGCGGCGGCGCGCGGCGGCATCAAGCGCGTGCTGATCCCGGTGGACAACGAGAAGGACCTCGTCGAGATTCCCGACAACATCAAGGGCAGCCTCGACATCAAGCCGGTGCGCTGGATCGACCAGGTGCTGGAGTTCGCGCTGGTCAGCCAGCCGGCACCGCTGCGCGCGGCCGACACCGGCGCCAGCGCGGCCGAGCGTGACAAGGGCGGGGCACCGCCACCGGCTGCGAAGCGCACCCGTCGACCGCGTCGTGGCGCCCGCACGGTGCGCGCGCACTGAGCGTGAGCACAGCCGGCCGGCCAACCGGCCGGCTGGTGCACTCCGCCGCAAATTGAAGGCGGTCACAAGGGGCGGGTAGGGGCAATCCTACCCGCTTCGCCGTTTGTATCCTGTTCAGGCACTGCAGCATCGATGGCGAACATGCAGTCCTCACCCAGGCGGACATCGAGGACGCTGCTACGTGTTGACTGCGCACGATGTCTATCTGTTTCGCGAAGGCAACCACTTTCGCGCCTGGGAAAAGTTCGGCGCGCACCGGGATGCAGCCGGAACACAGTTCACCGTCTGGGCGCCCAACGCGCGTTCAGTCACTGTGGTGGGCGATTTCAACGGCTGGAACCCCGACAGTCACCCGCTGCGCGCGCGCGATGATTCCTCCGGCATCTGGACGGCCCAGGTGCCGGGCGTCGGCCGCGGCGCGGTGTACAAGTACCGCATCATTTCCCCCGCGGGCGAGGTGTTCGAGAAGGCCGATCCGTACGCCTTCCGCAGTGAATGTCCGCCCGCGACGGCTTCGGTGGTCTGGGATCTGGACTACGAATGGCATGACGACGAATGGATGCGCACCCGCCGCAACGGCCTGGATGCGCCGATGTCGATCTACGAGGTGCACCTGGGGTCCTGGCGGCGCGTCGCCGAGGAAGGCAATCGCTCGCTGACCTATCGCGAAGCGGCGCATCAGCTCGCGGACTATGCGGTGGAGATGGGCTTCACGCACGTGGAGCTGATGCCGGTGATGGAGCACCCGTTCTACGGGTCGTGGGGCTACCAGATCACCGGATACTTCGCCCCCACGGCGCGCTACGGCACGCCGCAGGATCTGATGTACCTCATCGACCACCTGCACCAGCGGGGTGTCGGGGTGATCCTCGACTGGGTGCCGTCGCACTTTCCCAGCGACGCGCACGGGCTGGCTTATTTCGACGGCACGCATCTGTATGAGCACGCCGATCCGCGCCAGGGGTTCCACCCCGAGTGGGGCAGCGCGATCTTCAACTACGGACGCGCCGAGGTGCGCAATTTCCTGGGCAGCAACGCGCTGTACTGGCTCGATGTCTTTCACGTCGATGCGTTGCGCACCGACGCGGTGGCCTCGATGCTGTACCTGGACTATGCCCGCAAGCCGGGCGAGTGGATCC
>CAYQJU010000192.1:0-2305 GCA_964417875.1 uncultured Steroidobacteraceae bacterium | reverse complement strand
ACGGCTACGGCAGCCGCGACGTCGAGACCCTGGTGCGCGCGCCGCTGGTGGCCGAAGCCAGCATGCCGCGGGTGATGGCGCCGGGCGATCGCGGCACGGTGACCCTGGACCTGGGCAACTTCAGCGGCCGCGCCGGGACCTTCGACGTGCGCGTGGACGGGATCGGCCCGCTCGCGATCGGCGACGGCAGGCGCCGGGTGGAGCTGGCCGTGGACGGCAAGACCACGCTCAACTTCCCGGTTTCGGCCGGCAGCGGCCACACCGTGGCCCAGGTGCGGGTGCGGGTGGACGGCAGCGGGGTGGAGGTCGACCGCCGCTACGACCTGCCGGTGCGCGCGGCCTGGCCGTCGGTGCTGCGTTCGAACACGCGGGTGCTGACGACGCCGGGGCCGGTCACGCTCGACGCCTCGCTTGCCCAGGGGCTGATGCCCGGCTCGGTGACCGCGCGCTTCAGCGTCAGCGCGATCCCGCCGATCCCGTTCGCAAGCGCGATCCGCGGCGCGCTGGACTATCCCTACGGCTGCGCCGAGCAGACCACCAGCAAGGGCTACGCCGCGCTGCAGCTGGACGCGGCGACGGCGACGATGCTCGGCCTCCGCGACGTCGACACCGAACGCCGCCGCCAGTACGTGGAGGGCGCGCTCGGGCGCCTGGCCTCGATGCAGGTGGGCTCGGGGCACTTCTCGATGTGGGGCGACAGCAGCTACGTCAATCCGCTGCTCACGCCCTACATCGTCGAGTTCCTGCTCGATGCGCGCGAGGCCGGCTTCAACGTGCCCGAGACGATGCTGCAGAAGGCGCTCGAGCGCCTGGGCGAGGACCTGCTGGCCGGCGGCGAGCAGTTCTACGGCCGCGACCACCGCTCGCACCTGCGCCTGGCCTACCAGGCCTACGCCGGATACGCGCTGGCGCGGGTGAACCGCGCGCCGCTGGGCACCCTGCGCGCGCTGTACGACAACGACCGCAGGCACGCGCTGGGCCCGCTGCCGCTGCTGCACCTGGGGCTGGCGCTGTCGCTGCAGGGCGACGGCGAGCGCGGCGGCAAGGCGATCGCACAGGCGTTCGCGTTCAAGGGCGACCGGCCGGGCTTCCTGTGGGATTACGGCAGTCCGCTGCGCGACCAGGCGTTGATGGTCGCGCTGGTCCACGAACGCGGGCTGGCGCAGCCGCCGCATGCGGCGCGGGCGGTGGAGGTCGGCCGCGAGCTGGACGCGCGCCGCGGCCGCAGCGGGCGGCTGTACCTGAGCACCCAGGAGCAGATCGCGCTGGCGCGGCTGGGCCGGGCGCTGGCCGCCGCGCCCGGCCTGCGCGTGGCCGGCACCCTCACCGAGGGCGGCGTGGCGCAGGAGGTCGCGCCCGCGCGCATGGTCGGGCGCAGCTACGACGACGCGGCCCTGGCCGCGGGCGTGCGCTTCGAGCCGACCCTGGTGGCCGCGACCGGTGCCGCAACCGGGGCCGAGCCGGCCGTGCAGCCGCCGCTGTTCGTGAACATCGACGTGGCCGGCGTGCCGGTGACGGCGCCCGCGGCCGATGCCAGCCGGATCAAGGTCGAGCGCAGCTTCCACACCACCGGGGGCGGGGGCTGGACCCCGGGGCCGCTGAAGGAGGGCGAAGCCCTGATCGTGGCGGTGGCGATCACCTCCGACGTGTCGATCCGCGACGCGCTGCTCACCGACCTGCTGCCGGCGGGGCTGGAGGTCGAGAACTTCAACCTCGGCGACGCCAAGCAGTGGGCCGACGTGGTGGTGTCGGGGATCTCGATCAGCGAGCGCTCCGATGCCGCCGACCTTCGCCACGAGGAGTTCCGCGACGACCGCTACGTGGCGGCGCTGGAGCTGCAGGCCGGCCGCACCGCGCGCGTGTTCTACCTGGTGCGCGCGGTCACCCCGGGCACCTACGCGGTGCCGCCGCCGATGGTCGAGGACATGTACCGGCCCGACATTCGCGGCGTCGGGCGTGCGCTGCCGACGTCGATCACGGTGGTGCAGCCGTGAGCGGGCAGGGGGTCGGGCATGGCGGGCCGTCGCACTGAGCCGCGTGCGCAGGCGGCGGCCGTCCGCAGCCTGACCGCGGCACCATGCGCCGCCTGAGGCGGCTGCTGCCCTGGCTGCGCTGGGGCACGGTGGCGCTGCTGCTGGGCGTGCTGGTGCTGGACCTCGCGTTCCCGCCGCAGCTGCCCGGCGCGCGCGACACCAGCACCCTGGTGGTCGCCGCCGACGGCACCCCGCTGCGCGCCTTCGCCGACGGCGAGGGCGTGTGGCGCCATCCGGCCAGCCGCGACAGCGTCTCGCCGCTGTACATCGAG
>CAYQJU010000191.1:0-2326 GCA_964417875.1 uncultured Steroidobacteraceae bacterium | reverse complement strand
GCTCTTTCTGGATGGCCTTCATCTGCTCGTTGAGGTAGTACTCGCGCTGGCTCTTCTCCATCTGCGACTTCACGCGGCCGCGGATGCGCTTCTCGATCTGCAGCACGTCCATCTCGCCCTCGATGGCGACCAGCACGTGTTCCAGGCGCTTGCGCACGTCGAGGATCTCGAGCACCTGCTGCTTTTCGGGCAGCTTGAGGGTCATCTGTGCGGCCACGGCATCGGCCAGGCGGCCGGGCTGCTCGATGCCGGCCAGTGCCGTCAACATCTCCGGCGGCACCTTCTTGTTCAGCTTCACATATTGCTCGAACTGCGAGATCACCGAGCGGGTGAGGACGTCCATCTCCTTCTCGTCATAGGTCTCCACGTCGTTCTCGACGGAGACTGTGGCGGTGAAATAGTCGCCACCGTTCAGTTCATGGATGCGCGCGCGCTCGACGCCCTCGACCAGCACCTTCACGGTGCCGTCGGGCAGCTTCACCAGCTGCAGGATGGTTGCGACGGTGCCGAAGCGGTACATGTCGCCCGGGCCCGGGTCGTCGATGTCCGGCTGCTTCTGCGCGACCACGAGGATGCGGCGCGGCTCGGCGCGCATCGCGGCATCGAGCGCCTGGATGGACTTCTCGCGCCCCACGAACAGCGGGCTCACCATGTGCGGGTAGAGCACCACGTCACGCAGTGGCATGACGGGCAGGGTCTGGGTATCGGGAGTGGATTCAGTCACGGGATGAACTCCAGCGGCATAAGGAGCCTTGGGGACAGTCTAGCGGGAGATGGGGTGTGCAGGGCCTTGAATCAAGAGTTGATATAGCCCCGTCACGCAGTTGGAGGAATGTCAGGCAGGACTACAATGCTGTCGGATTCGAGCACGACGGCCAGTGATGTGCGCGGTGGTCCCTCAGGTGCTGCCAGTGACCAGCAACGAGCATCTTCGCAAAGCGCCGATGCGCGCAGCAATCGCGCCTCGCTGCCGCGACCGAGTGAGACATCGAAACTGTCCAATGGCAGGCCGAGTCCGCGTCCGACGGCCTTGATGTAGGCCTCCTTGCGTGTCCAGCAATTGAAGAATGCCTCGCTGCGCTCCGCTGGAGCCAGCGCGTCATAGGCAGCGTTCTCGCTGGCGGAGAAGAAGCGTCGCACCAGTGCGCGCTCGTCGCGCATCACCCGCCAATGCTCCACGTCCACGCCGATGTGGCGACCGTGACACCAGCCCACGAGGCCCCAACCGTCGGAATGCGAAAGGTTGAAATGCAGGCCCGCATCGGCGAATGCGCCGGCCAGCAGCGGCTTGCCGTGCCTCGCCGTGGCGAACTCCAGGTCCGCTGGCGAGGCGCCCAGCACCTCGCCCAGCAGCTGGCGCAGGCGCCCGTGCGCGACGGTGAAACGCTCGGCCAGCTGCGGGAACAGGAACCGGCCGGCGCGCTGGCGTTCGGCCGGGCCGAGAACCGCGTACAGCACCGCCCGTTCAGGCTCGGGAATATCGAGTGGGAACAGCAGCAGCGCACCACAGGGGTGCGCTGTCGGGGTCGTCGAGATCTGCCAGCGCATCATGGCGCCAGCGGGACGCCGGTCTGTCAGCGACCGAACCCGGAGGCCCTGCGCGGCTCGTCAGGCGCCTTGTCGGAGTCGGTCTTGTAGACCACATAGGGCGGCGCATGCCCCAGCACCACGCTCTCGTCGACCACCACCTTGCTGACGTTCTTCAATCCCGGCAGCTGGTACATGGTGTCGAGCAGGATGCTCTCGAGGATGGTGCGCAGGCCGCGCGCACCGGTCTTGCGCTCCATCGCGCGGCGCGCGACCGCGGAGAGGCCGTCCTCGCGGAACTCCAGTTCCGCGCCATCCATCTCGAACAGGCGGCGGTACTGCTTGGTCAGCGCGTTCTTCGGATCCTTCAGGATCGACACCAGCGCCTTCTCGTCGAGCTCCTCGAGCGTGGCGACCACCGGCAGGCGGCCGACGAACTCGGGAATCAGGCCGTACTTGACGAGGTCTTCGGGCTCGACGTCATGGAACAGGTCAGTGCCATGCGGCCGCTCGTTGAGGCTGCGCACGTCGGAGGTGAAGCCGATGCCGCCCTTCTGCGTGCGGTTCTGGATCACCTTGTCGAGGCCGGCGAATGCACCGCCGACGATGAACAGGATGCTGGAGGTATCGACCTGCAGGAATTCCTGCTGCGGATGCTTGCGGCCGCCCTGCGGCGGCACCGAGGCCATGGTGCCCTCGATGAGCTTCAGCAGCGCCTGCTGCACGCCTTCGCCGGAAACATCACGCGTGATCGACGGGTTGTCGCTCTTGCGCGAGATCTTGTCGATCTCGTCGATGT
>CAYQJU010000190.1:0-2326 GCA_964417875.1 uncultured Steroidobacteraceae bacterium | reverse complement strand
CCGGCGCCGACGCGATGCCCATTTCAAGCACCAGCGTGCCGTCATCCGACAGCCGCTCGACCAGCCGGGCGACGAGCGCGGCCTGGTCGTCGGCGTAATGCAGCGCCGATGCCAGGAGGATCACGTCGAAGGGACCTTCCGGCAGGTTCTCCCAGCCCGAGTGCACGAATTCGCAGTCCGGGAAGCGCGCGCGCGCGCGCTCGATGAACAGGGCCGACTGATCCAGCCCCACCACCCGGCTCGCGCCCAGATGCTTTGCCAGGCCGCAGAAGAAGCCTTCGTTGCAGCCCACGTCGAGGAAGCTGCGACCTTCCACGACAGGCAGCTTGAGCGCCTTGACCTTGTCGAGCGTGCGCGACGCGCCGCTCGCGTCCGGGAAAGACTGGTACTGCGCCATGGATTCAGATCGTCCTGACTGCCAGCTGTTGGGAGAGTGCGCTCATCATGACTGCCTGGCGTCCAGCAGCGCCTGGACAGACGGCGCCAGCCGCAGCTGCGCGTTCGCGCTCTGGGCCGTATTTCCGCCCAGCACGCGTGCGCCGGCCAGCTCGTCGGCGCTGATCGTCTGTGGTAAGTCCACCACCGCACGGAAGCCGCAGGCATCGTCGCGCACGCCGAAATGGCGCTGCACGTCAGGCCGCCGGATCCGCTCTTCGATGCCGGCGCTGTAACGGTACCCGTTGATCTCCAGCGCAAGGCCTTCGGGCACGCGCCCATGGCTGTCGAGCATCCATCCGCGGACGAGCAGACGCCCGCCATCCGCTGTCAGCTGGATCTCCTCGATCGCGCCCAGCACCTGGACCGGGCCGGACTCTGGTTCATCCAGCTCGATGGGCTGGTTGTCGCGGATCTTCGCCAGGAGCTCGTGATACATGCCGAGCGACTCGGTGATCTCGCCGGCGAACACCAGCCGCCCGGCTTCGAGCACCACGCCCTTGTTGCAGACGTCGCGCAGCAGTCCCACGCTATGGCTGGCAAGCACCACGATCCGGCTGCCGCTTACCCGGTTCTGCATGCGCTCGGTGGCGCGCGCCATGAAGTTGGCATCCCCCGTGCCGACCCATTCGTCCATCAGGATGATGTCGTGCTGGACCGATGTCGAAATGGCGAAACCAAGGCGCAGGCGCTGCCCGGAGGACAGGGTCCGCAGACGGTGTCCGGCTTTTTCCTGCAACCCGGCGAATTCGAGGATCTCGTCCATGTGGCGGCGCAGGAACGACGAGTGCAGGTCCATCGCCACGCCGCGCAGGTAGACGTTCTCGCGTACCGTCGCTTCGCCATTGAATCCAAGCGACATGTTCAGCAGGGCCTGGCAGCTGCCCCTGACCTCGATCGTCCCGCTGGTGGGCTGGTAAACGCGATTGAGTACCCGAAGCAGGGTGCTCTTGCCGGCGCCGTTGCGACCCAGGATCGCAACCCTGTCGCCATCGCGGATGTCCAGGTCGATCCTGTCGAGCAGGCGCAGGAGCTGGCGCTTGGGCGGTTCGAAGGCAGCGCTGAGGAACATGCCTGCCCAGCCCGATGCCGGCCGCTCGCGCTGCAGGAAGGCCGGCACGTCGAGGGTCAACTGCTGGGCGCTGATCCTTGCCTGCATCGCCGTCAGATCCAGAGCGGCACGAAGCGCGCGTAGCGTCGGTACAGCACGGTGGCCAAGGCCAGACCCCCGACGGTCATGCCCGCGACTACCAGCAGGCTCGACGATGGCAACGGAACACCGAGGATGGGCGCGCGAAACAGCTCGACAAAATGGAACAGCGGATTGAGCACCATCAGTTTGGCCCGAAGGCTCCCGGGGGGAACCGAGTCGGCCATCCAGATGATCGGCGTGAGCAGAAACAAGAAGATCGACACATTGGCCAGAACCTGCCCCAAGTCCGGAAAGCGCGCGCCGACGAGGGCGAACGAGACTCCGATCCACAGCGCGTTGAGGTAGATGACCAGCAGCGCGGGCGCTGCGAACAGCATGCCGGCCGCGCTCACTTCCCCATGCATCGCCAAGGCAATCACCACCACGGGAAACGCCATCAACATGTCGAATGCCGAGCGCGCCATCGACTGCAGAACGTAGTCCGTCAGCCGGGTGTGCCCGTCCAGGATGAACGACTGACTGGCATTGAATATCCCCGAGCTGCTGATCAGCGCAGTCATCAGCGTCCTGAACACCACCACGCCCAAGGCGACGTGCGCGGCGTACTGCCCCATCGGCAGGTTGAACATGCCCGAGAAGAACGCTCCAATGCCGAATACGTAGATCGCGGTCGGGGCAAGCAGCCACAGCGGCCCGAGGTAGGAGCGGCGCGAACGCACCAGGATGTCCAGCCAGCTC
>CAYQJU010000189.1:0-2359 GCA_964417875.1 uncultured Steroidobacteraceae bacterium | reverse complement strand
GCGCGGCGCACCAACTACGCGCTGCGCGAGGATGCGCTGTCGCTGCGCACCGACCTGACGGAAAAGAACCCAACCGCGGTCATCACGCATGGCGCCAACCCCGGGCTGGTGTCGCATTTCGTCAAGGCGGCGCTGCTGACACTGAAGCACGACATCGGCGTGCAGCCCGACAAGCCTGATCCGGCCACGCGCGAGGAATGGGCCTCGCTGGCGCGGGCGCTGAACGTGAAGGTGATCCACATCGCCGAGCGCGACACGCAGGTCACCGACCGTCCGAAGCAGGTGGGCGAATTCGTCAACACCTGGTCGGTGGATGGTTTCGTTTCCGAAGGCTGCCAGCCGGCCGAGCTGGGCTGGGGCGCGCATGAGCGCAACTTCCCGCGTGATGCGAAGCGGCATGACTTCGGCAGTGGCGCCGCCATCTACCTCAACCAGCCCGGCGCTGCCACGCGCGTGCGCACCTGGACGCCGAAGGCCGGACCCATCCACGGCTTCCTGATCACGCACAACGAGTCGATCTCGATCGCCGACTACTACACCGTGCGCGAGCATGGCGATGTGGTCTACCGGCCCACCTCGCACTATGCCTACCACCCGAGTGATTCGGCGGTGCTGTCGGTGCACGAGCTGGCCGGCCGCAACTGGAACATGCAGGAGCGCAAGCGCATCCTGATGGATGACATCACCGATGGCATCGACGAGCTCGGCGTGCTGCTGGCCGGCCACAAGAAGAATGCCTACTGGTTCGGCTCGCAGCTGTCGGTGCACGAGGCGCGCAAGCTCGCGCCCTACAACAATGCCACCAGCCTGCAGGTCACCGTCGCGGTGCTGTCGGGCATCATCTGGGCCATCGAGAATCCCGATCGCGGCATGGTCGAGCCGGACGAGCTGGACCATCGGCGCATGCTCGAGATCTGCCGGCCTTACCTTGGCACCGTCACCGGCGCCTATACCGACTGGTCGCCGCTGGCCGACCGCGAGCGGCTGTTCGCCGAAGACATTGATCTGTCCGACCCCTGGCAGTTCAAGAACGTGCGCGTGGTCTGATCAGGCCTCGTACGCGATATCGATGATCACGTAGCGGGCCTCGGTGCCCGCTGCGTGCACCGTCACCTCGGCATCCAGCGGCTTGCCCAGCAGCGCGCGCGCCAGCGGCGCATCCATGCTGATGTATCCCCCGGCCATGTCGAATTCATCCGGGCCGACGATGCGGTAGCGCAGTTCGGCACCATCCTCGCGCTCCAGCGTCACCCATGCACCGAAGAACACGCGGCGCGGATCGGACGGCGGCTGGTCGACCACCACCATGCCATCCAGGCGCTTGCGCAGGTGCCGCACGCGCGAATCGATCTCGCGCAGGCGTTTTTTGCCATACAGGTACTCCGCGTTCTCGGAGCGATCGCCCAGCGCCGCAGCGGCACTGACGGCCTCGGTCACCTGTGGACGCTCGACGCGCCACAGCTGGTTCAGTTCTGCCTGCATGCGGGCGTGACCGGCGGGCGTGATGTATCGCGAGGCGGGTTTTGAAGGGGGACGGTAGCGGCTCATCGTGCATCAATCATGTTCTGTGGACGGGCGCACAGCACCCCGGGGGCATGGCAACTAGCCTGTGCGTGGAGGCTATTTTCCATGTCCCGCAAGTATTACGCGCACTTCGTGACCGACGGCATGCTGGCCACACCCGATGAGTATCGCGGTGTCGTCGAGCTGCGTGCACCGCTGCGCCCGCAGCGCGAGGTGGCGGACCTGCGCACCCTGCTGGCCCGCAACCTCGACCTGCCGGCCGAACAGATCCGCATCCTGAACTGGGCCACGCTGCATTGAGCGGCGCACGGACGCTGGCGTCCGTGCCACAATTCCTCCCGGCCGGCGCATTGGCGCCCGCACATCGTTAACGGTGCAACGAGGAGGCAGTATGCGCATTTTCAGGGTGGCCCTGCTGGGCGCAATGGTGCTGCTTTCCGGCTGCGGCTACAACACGCTGCAGCAGCAGGACGAGGCCGTGAAGGCCGCATGGTCCGAGGTGCTGAGCCAGTACCAGCGACGCGCCGACCTGATCCCCAACCTTGTCGAGACGGTGAAGGCCTTCGCCGAACAGGAGCAGGCCGTGCTGCTGGGCGTCACCGAGGCGCGCGCGCGCACCGGTTCCATCCAGCTCACGCCCGAGATGCTCGAGGACCCGGAGGCGATGCGCCGCTTCCAGGCCGCGCAGGGCGAGCTGACACAGGCGCTGCGCAGCCTGTTCGCGGTGTCCGAGAACTATCCGCAGCTGAAGTCCGACCAGAACTTCCGCGACCTGCAGGCGCAGCTCGAGGGCACCGAGAACCGCATCACCGTGGCGCGCCAGCGCTACATCCAG
>CAYQJU010000188.1:0-2365 GCA_964417875.1 uncultured Steroidobacteraceae bacterium | reverse complement strand
GGATCCACTCGCCCGGCTTGCGGGCATAGTCCAGGTACAGCATCGAGGCCACCGCATCGGTGCGCAGCGCATCGATGTGATACACATCCAGCCAGAACAACGCATTGCTGGCGAGGAAGTTGCGCACCTCGGCGCGCCCGTAGTTGAAGATCGCGCTGCCCCACTCCGGGTGGAAGCCCTGGCGCGGATCGGCGTGCTCATACAAATGCGTGCCATCAAAATATGCCAGCCCGTGGCCATCGCTGGGAAAATGCGATGGCACCCAGTCGAGGATCACCCCGAGCCCGCGCTGGTGCAGGCAGTCGACGAGATACATGAAGTCCTGCGGCGTGCCATGGCGTGCGGTGGGCGCGAAATAGCCGGTGATCTGGTAGCCCCACGATCCATAGAACGGGTGCTCCATCACCGGCATCAGCTCCACATGCGTGAAGCCCATCTGCAGCGCATAGTCGGCCAGCTGCTGTGCCGCCTCGCGATAGCTCAGCGAGCGGTTGCCTTCCTCGACAAGGCGGCGCCACGACCCCAGGTGCACCTCATAGATCGACATCGGCGCATCCAGGCCATTGCGGCGTGTACGCATCCAGTCGGCGTCCTGCCATTCATAGTCGAGGTCCCAGACCACCGAGGCCGTGGCGGGTGGGCATTCACTGCGGAAGGCATAGGGATCCGCCTTCTCGAAGATCTCGCCGGACTGCGAGACGATGCGGTACTTGTACACCGCCCCGCGCCCGATGCCCGGCACCGTGGCCGCCCAGATGCCGGAGGAGTCGTCGCGTGCCTGCAGTGGATGGCTGTCTGCATTCCAGCCGTTGAAATCGCCCACCACGCTGATCGCGCGGGCATTGGGGGCCCAGACTGTGAAACGCGTGCCGTCCGCGTCCGGATGGGCGCCGAACTTCTCCCAGCCGCGGAAATGGTTGCCTTCGCGAAACAGATAGACATCGTGCGCGGTCAACACGAAGCAGCGTCCTCGATGTCTGCCGGAGTGAGGACTGCATGTTCACCAACGAAGCCGACGCGTCGAACAGGATTCAAACGGCGCGGGGGGTAGGATTGAACCTACCCCCCGCGATGATGCAAGACGCGCTCGGTGCCGGAGTCACCCGGCACCGGATCTTCAGTGCGCGCGCACGCCGCGCGTGGGGCGCCGCGTAGTGCGCCGGCCGCGCTTCGCCGCCGGCGGCGGCGCGCCGCCCTTGTCGCGGTCGGCCGAGCTCGCGCCGGTGTCGGCGGCCTGCAGCGGCGCCGGCTGGCTCACCAGCGCATGCTCGAGCACCTGGTCGATCCAGCGCACCGGCGTGATCTGCAGGTTGCCCTTGATGTTGTCGGGAATCTCGACGAGGTCCTTCTCGTTGTCGACCGGGATCAGCACCTTCTTGATGCCGCCACGCGCCGCCGCCAGCAGCTTCTCCTTCAGGCCGCCGATGGGCAGCACCTCGCCGCGCAGCGTGATCTCGCCGGTCATCGCCACATCCGAGCGCACCGGGATGCGCGTCAGCGCCGACACCATCGCGGTGACGATGCCGATGCCGGCCGAAGGACCATCCTTCGGCGTGGCACCCTCGGGCAGGTGCACGTGGAAGTCGATGGTGGAGTAGAAGTCCTTGTCGAGCCCCAGCACCTCGCTGCGGCTGCGCACCACCGTCATCGCGGCCTGGATGGATTCCTTCATCACATCGCCGAGCTTGCCCGTGAACACCGGCCGGCCCTTGCCGGGCAGCACCGCGGCCTCGATGGACAGCAGCTCGCCGCCGACCTCGGTCCAGGCCAGACCCGTGACATGGCCCACCCGGTCGGTGACCTCGGCCTCGCCATAACGATAGCGGCGCACGCCCAGGTACTTGTCGAGGTTCTTCGCGGTGACTGTGATCGACGCGTTCTTCTTCTTCTCGAGCAGCAGGCTCTTGACCGCCTTGCGGGCGATCTTCGCCACCTCGCGCTCGAGGTTTCGCACACCGGCCTCGCGCGTGTAGTAGCGCACGATGTCGAGCAGCCCGTCATCGCTGACCTTCAGCTCGCTGGGCTTCAGGCCATTGGCCTTGGTCTGCTTGGGCAGCAGGTAGCGCTTGGCAATATTCAGCTTCTCGTCCTCGGTGTATCCGGGGATGCGGATCACCTCCATGCGGTCGAGCAGCGGCGCCGGGATGTTCATGCTGTTCGCGGTGCAGATGAACATCACCTCTGAAAGGTCGAAGTCGACTTCCAGGTAATGGTCGTTGAACGCGCTGTTCTGTTCCGGGTCGAGCACCTCGAGCAGCGCCGAGGACGGATCGCCGCGGAAGTCCATCGCCATCTTGTCGATCTCGTCGAGCAGGAACAGCGGGTTGTGCACGCCGGTCTTGGCCATGTTCTGCACGACCTTGCC
>CAYQJU010000187.1:0-2371 GCA_964417875.1 uncultured Steroidobacteraceae bacterium | reverse complement strand
CAGCCGATCGGCGACGACTTCAAGGGCTCGAGCATCACCGTGCCCACCGGCGCAGACGGCGTGCCGGGCCTGGCCGAGGCGCTGCAGTCGCATACGCAGGACGTGCGCAGGTAGGCGGAGGCTCCACCTGTACGCTATTCCGGGAGACGGGTTGGCTCGTGCCCACGACGGGAATCACCAATCCCGAAACTGGTTCCTTGGAGGAAGCCCGCTAAGGCAATCCGGAAGCATGGATTGCCCGCCCCCCGCTTCCGGATCGGCACGGCTCGTTCAGCGCATGGATGTCCTCACGTATAGGTGCGATTAGCCGCAAAGCGTCGTCGAACTTGCCATATGTAGTGAACGTTTCGCTCGGGACGGATATGTCACCGATAGTGACGCTAGTTGTCTCCTATTGGTGTCATCTCCTCTCAACCTGTTGATGCGCCGATAGTTTCGCGCCCGGCGGTCGCTGGTTTCTGGCCGGATCGCCGCGCTTTGCTGGTTGCGAATGCTTCACGATCATGTCGAAATCTGTCCGGGGAGCTGAACGACCGCACCGAACGCCCATACAGCGTCGATCTGGGTGGGACGCGTGAGCGGTCTTACCAGCCCATTCGTGTCAAACCACATACCGACTGATCGCATGAGGGACGCATTGTGGTCCTCTGGGCGCGCGACCTAAAGACGAGCATGCCCTGCCTAGTGCAGTGGAGAAAGCAGTATTTGGTCGCTGAGTCACCAGAGCGTACGCACCTTTGGGAGTGCTCTCGGACACTCACCCGCAATTTGTCTTAGCCACCAGTTAGCCAGACACAAGGAAGGTATTCAGTGCGATCCGCGATTGGCAAGACCCTGCTCTCGGCAACAGCTTCGGTCGCAGCGCTGATCCTGCTCAGTGCCGTCGTCCTGGCGCATGCGTCATCTGGAATCAATACCCTCGACACTATCAGGGTCACCGCTCCCCCGCCTCCCCCGCCTCCCACAACTCTTAACACCGTTGTTGTGGTCGGCACTCGACCCCCAACCAACGAGTCCGTGCACGGCAACTTTACGCATCGGCCATCTTCGGGAATTCCTCAGGGGGCGCCAAACCTTGGGCCAAGCTACGCCCAGTATCCGTCGGCGCAGAACACCGATGCACTTGGCGCAGAGGAGAAGCTGTGCGAAAGCTCAGGCAATCCCGTCCGGCTTACGACTGGAAACAAAGTTGAAGTGGCGGAGCTTTTCGAAACGCCGGAAGAAATGGGGCTCTACGGGCGCCTGGCATGGAACGGAAAGTCCAGACAGCGCGGAATCTTCGGGCAGAACTTTGTGAGCAGCTTTGACAAGAAGCTGATCTTTCAGTTTACGAATGGATCCAGATGCGTGCCCGGGCCGGGAAGCTCCTGCCAGAGCGCAGGCGGGACTTTGGCGAAGGTGTTTGCTTTCCGGCCCGACGGGGCTGCCTGGGAGGTATTGCCTGCCAGCGGCCAGCACAGATTGGAAGGCAGTTTCAGTGCGGGATGGACCCTAAGGACCAACGAGTCTGTTGAGCGGTATTCCGTCGATGGATTCATAAGAGAGGAAATGAATCCCCAAGGCATTCGCTGGACCTACGATTATTCCGGCACGTTCCTGCAGCGGGTTACCCACAGCAACGGCCGCAATGTCAGGTTCGCGTGGGCTTCGGGGCGACTCTCTTCGATGACGGACCCGGCCGGCAACGTGTACGCCCTGACTGAGTCCTCCACAGCGGTCAACCTGACGTATCCAGGAAGCCCTTCGACGGTCGTGACCTATCACCTGTCTGGAGCCGTAGGACCCAATCTGCGGCTGAGCGGAATTTCGTATAACGGCGTTCGCTACTCGACGTTTACCTACAATGGAGCGGGGGAGACCCTGAGCGGAGTTCATGCGGGGGGCGTCGACAAGTACGATTACGTGTATACGCACGTGTACACGAACACGGACAGCTACATTTCAAAGGTCATCGAAACAAACCCGCTGGGGAAGAAGACTACCTATACCATCGGATCCGGAATGATTACGCGGGCCGAGGGACATGCCAGCACTCACTGTTCGGCAACAGTCAGTGGCCGGATGTTTCTGGACCCGGCCCGAAAAGCGCTCCAGATCACCGAAAATGGCGGAAAAGTCACGATTCTTGGACTTGATGGCAGCGGACGGCCATTCAGCGCTACTGAAGGGGTAGGAACCCCGTTGATGCGGGTAACGTCCAGCACATGGAGTGGCGCTCGCCTCCTGACACAAACGCTGCCAGGTCATTGGGAGCGCACATACACCTATACGGCCAGCGGGCGCCTCGCTTCCGCTTCAACGCGGAACTTGAGTAGTACCGGTGTTGCAAACCAGACAAGGGCCACGACCTACAGCTATACCCTGCACACCA
>CAYQJU010000186.1:0-2377 GCA_964417875.1 uncultured Steroidobacteraceae bacterium | reverse complement strand
TGGATCGGGGCATCGACACGCGCGCGTTTCCCACCATGAAGAAGCTGCACGAGGTACTGGGCGCGTACGCGTGGAAGTGGATGGGTCGCAGCGTCGCCCAGGCGGGCGATCCGGTTTCCAGGCATGTGGTGCACGTGAGCCGGCGCAAGCCGGTGGCCTACCTGTTGATGCAGCCCCCTGGCTATGGCAAGAGCAGCCTGGCCTCCAGGCTGTTCCCCGCTGCGGATGTGGCACTGGTTTCCGGTGACCAGTCGATCGCGGCGATCGCCAGCGGCACGCTGCAGGTCGACGAACGCCTCCGCCGGGTCGTGGCTCGCGATTACTCCCCGTTCCACATCGATACCGTGGTCCAGCGCGTGTTCGACGACGGGCTTGGCGCCGACCTGGTGGGCGTGTGGGCGGGGATGGCGGGCAAGGGCGACTTCGCGCTGGACATGTTCGTTCCCACCGAATACCAGGCCCAGGTGGAACAGGCGTTCACCTCGCTCGGCTACATGCCCGTGCGCATGCAGTGGGAGCGCGTCGGCCCGCCGCTGCTGTCGCAGGACACGCTGGCGACCGAGGCCGATGCCTACTACGCCGCGCTGGAGGCCGCGGGCCGCCCGGCAGGTCTGGCCGAACCCGCAGTGGGGAGTGCGGTACGGGGGTTTGTGGACGGGCTCCGGATCGAACCAGACCATCTGGTCGTACGCGGCTGGGTAGTCGACGACACCGGGGCGCTGCCCGAATTCCTCGTGGTACGCGTCAACGGCAAGGACTATCCGGTCGACTCGTTCGAGCGCCAGGCGCGGCCCGACGTGCAGCGCCATCTGCAGCTGGATCATGCCCAGGTGGGATACTGCATGCGGCTGCCGCTGCAAGGGCTTCGGTCGGTGGCCGAGATCGGCGGCGACTTCGCCCTGTTCGTCCCCGGCGGGGCACGCGTGCCGCTGACCAGCCGCGTGCAGCGGATGCTGGCGGGCGCACCCCGGTGAGCATGAGCCACGCATCGGTGTTGGGTCGGGATTGCGCAGGTCGCGCGTCATGTCCTTCGCAGTGGAGCAGAGTGTGAACCACGACAAAGACAGCCAGGCAGCCGGGATGGAGTCCATCCGCCCGGAGGGCGCCACATCAACGGAGCAGCAGGAGCTCGCGCGATTGCGCGACGAGCTGGGCATCGTCCGGCGCGAGCTGGCCTGGCTTCAGTCCAGCATCCAGGCGCGGGAAGAGCGATTGGCCGAACTGACCGGGGTCGAGCGGGAACGCGACGAGCTGGCAGCGATCCTGGCGCGGCACCTGTCCCGCCCGCCGCCGCCGCCGGGGCCTGCCCAGATCGGCGGGCGGCGCGGCTGGCTGATACGGCGGCTCATGCCCGATGTCGCGCCCGTGGTCGATCCGATGGTTGCGCTGGTCGAGGGCTGTGAGCTGTTCGACGCGGCCTGGTACCTGCGCACCTACCCCGACGTGGCCGAAGGCGGGGAATGGCCGGCATTGCACTATCTGCACCATGGCGGCAGGGAAGGTCGCTGGGCTGGTCCGGAGTTCGATTCTGGCTTCTACCTGGCGCGCTATCCGGACGTGCGCGACAGCGGCATCAACCCGCTGTTGCATTACCTGCAGACCGGGCGGGAGGAAGGTCGCATCACCATGCAGCCGGTGTGGCAGCCGCCGGCAGCGGCGACGGATGCAGATGCCTGAGATGGCGCAGTAGCGATGCAGACGCGTCGATCCGGACCGGAAGCCGATCACATCGCGGCATACCTGCGCGCCAGCGGGCTGTTCGACGCGCAGTGGTACGCACATGCCCATGCGGACGTCGCCGCCAGCGGACTCACGCCGCTCGAGCATTATCTCGCCGTCGGGCTGCCTGCAGGGCGCGCGCCCAACCCCAGGCTGCCCTCGCTGGACGCCACGTCGGCTAGGGCAGAGCGGGCGGGCGACACCTCGATGGCGGTCCCCGCCGCCCCGGACCCCGAAGCGTCTGCGAGACTCGATGCCGCGTTGCTCGAAGCCGCCGGCACATTCGACGCGGCCTATTACCTGGCCAACAATTCCGACGTGGCAGACGCAGGGGGCGACCCACTGCTGCATTTCTGCAGGTACGGCTGGAAGGAACTGCGCAATCCCTCGCCCGATTTCGATGTGTGGTGGTACTGGGCGAGCTTCCTCGATCCTGCCGCGGAACTGGTCAACCCGCTCGTGCACCAGGCGCTGTTCTCCGGTTCGCGCATGCTGCCGGGCAGGCCGGACATCGGCCCGTTCGCGGAATCCGAGCCGTTGGCGCCACAGCCACGCCGGATCTGCCTGTTCGCGGGGTACGACCCGGACGGACTGATCGACGACTACGTCCTGCGCTATGTACGCGAGCTGTCGCGCCACGCGGAGGTGTACTACCTCG
>CAYQJU010000185.1:0-2402 GCA_964417875.1 uncultured Steroidobacteraceae bacterium | reverse complement strand
CCGCGAGCACATCCTGCTGTCGAACCTGCTCGATGCCGCGTGGCGCGCCGGACAACCGGTCACGCTGGCCGACCTGATCGCCGCGGTGCAGAAGCCGCCCTTCGACAAGCTCGGCGCGATGGATGTGGAGACTTTCTATCCGGCGAAGGCGCGCATGGAACTGGCGATGGCGATCAACGGCCTGCTGGCCTCGCCACGCTTTGCCACCTGGACGCGCGGCGAGCCACTGGATGCGCAGCGCCTGCTGTTCACGCCGGAGGGCAAGCCGCGCATCGCCATCGTCTCGATCGCGCACCTGTCCGATGCCGAGCGCATGTTCGTCGTCACGATGCTGCTCAACGAGGTGACCGGCTGGATGCGCCGCCAGAGCGGCACCTCGTCGTTGCGCGCACTGCTCTACATGGACGAGATCTTCGGCTTCTTCCCGCCGACCGCGAATCCGCCGTCGAAGCCGCCGATGCTGGCATTGCTGAAGCAGGCGCGCGCCTTTGGCGTGGGCGTGGTGCTGGCCACGCAGAATCCTGTGGACCTGGATTACAAGGGACTGGGCAACACCGGCACCTGGCTGATCGGACGGCTGCAGACCGAGCGGGACCGCGATCGGCTGCTCGATGGTCTCACCGGCGCGATGGCCGGCAGCGGTCCGTCGCGCGAGGAGCTGGCGCGCCTGCTGGGCTCGCTCACGCAGCGGGTGTTCCTGATGCGCAATGTGCACGACGAGGCGCCGGTGCTGCTCAAGTCGCGGTGGGTGCTGTCGTACCTGCGCGGCCCGCTGACCTTGCCGGAGATTGCGCGGCTGATGGCGCCGCGCAAGGCCGCGGCGGGTGCAGCGCCCCCGGCATCGGCGCGGGCAGCGACTCCACCGGTGGCGGAGCCGCCTGCTGCCCCGGTGGCGGCGGCGGCGGTGACGGCGGCGGCGCGGCCCGCGGCCACCGGGATCGCGGCGGCGCATGCATCCATCGCTTCGACCGGCGCGCCGCCCCTGCCGGCCGACGTGGCGCAGGCCTTCGTCCCCGTGCAGGGCGACACCTCAGGCATCCACTACCGCCCGCGCATCCACGCCACTGCACGGCTTCACTTCATCGATCGCGCCGCCGGCATCGATACCTGGCAGACCCTGGCGCTGGCGGCGCCCATCGACGAGGGCGGGGAGATCCTCTGGGAAGAAGCGCAGCCCGCACCGCCGGTGCTGCAGTCCTCCGCGGTCGATGGCGCCACCTTCGCCGAACTGCCCGCCGCAGCGATGCGCGCGGCCAGCTATGCCCGCTGGGGCAAGTCGCTGGCCGGCTGGCTCTACCAGCACCAGCGACTCGGGCTTTTCGCCTGCGATGCACTGAAGCTGGTTTCCTCGCCCGGTGAATCCGAAGGCGATTTCCGCGCGCGCCTGCAGCTGGCCGCGCGCGAGCGGCGCGATGCGGAAACCCTGAAGCTGCAGCAGAAGTACGCCCCGAAGCTGGCGCGACTGAAGGACCAGCAGCAGCGCGCGCGCCAGCGCGTCGAACGCGAGCGCGACCAGGCCGCGCAGCAGAAGATGAACACCGCGATCTCGGTGGGCGCCACCCTGCTCGGCGCGCTGTTCGGCCGCAGGAAGCTCTCTGCCGGCAATGTGGGACGCGCCACCTCCGCGGCACGCTCGGCCTCGCGCATCGGCCGCGAGGCCGCAGATGTCGCCCGCGCCGAGGATTCCGTCGAGAACCTCGATCGCCGCCTCGCAGACCTGGAGCAGGAACTGGCCGCCGCCGTCGCGGCGCTCGAAGACACGCATGAATCCGGCAACCTCGTGCTGCGCACGCTCGCCATCGCGCCGCGCAAGTCCGACATCGGCGTCGGCCAGGTGCAGTTGCTGTGGACCCCCTGGCGCCGCGGCGCCGATGGCTTTCCCATGGAGGCTTTCTAGATGCCCTCATTCGACACCGTATCCGAGCTCGACGGCCACGAGGTCACCAATGCCCTGGACCAGGCCAGCCGCGAACTGGAGCAGCGCTTCGACTTCCGCGGCAGCGACGCGGAGTTCACGCGCGAGGCGAAGGAGCCCTTCGTCATCACGATGAAGGCCAATGCCGAGTTCCAGCTCAAGCAGATGCTCGACATCCTGCGGCTGCGGCTCTCCAAGCGCGGCATCGACGTGGGCTGCATGGAAGTGAAGGACGTGGACCGCAACCTGGGTGGCGCGCGCCAGACCGTGGTGCTGAAGCACGGCATCGACAAGGACAATGGCCGCGAGATCGTCAGGCTGCTGAAGGAGTCGGGGCTGAAGGTGCAGGCGCAGATCCAGGGCGACAAGGTGCGCGTCACCGGCCGCAAGAAGGACGACCTGCAGGCCGCGATGGCGGCGCTGCGCCGCGCGGAGCTGGGCGTGCCGCTGCAGTTCCAGAATTTCCGCGACGACTGAGCATGGCCGG
>CAYQJU010000184.1:0-2466 GCA_964417875.1 uncultured Steroidobacteraceae bacterium | reverse complement strand
GCCGACATCGTGCAGATCGACGAGCCCTACATGCAGGCGCGTCCCGACGACGCGCGCAAGTATGGCCTGAACGCGCTGAATGCCGCGCTCGAGGGCATCACCGGCAAGACGGCCGTGCACATCTGCTTCGGCTATGCCGCCATCATCCACGAGCGCCCGTCGGGTTATTCATTCCTGTCGGAACTGGCGCAGTGCAGCTGCCGCCAGGTGTCGATCGAGACTGCGCAGTCGAAGCTCGACACCAGCGTGCTGAAGACGCTGCCGGGCAAGCAGATCATCCTCGGCGTGATCGACCTTTCCGACCCCGACATCGAGACGCCCGAGACGGTCGCCGCGCGCATCCGCCGGGCGCTGGAGCACGCCCGTCCCGAAGACATCATCGTCGCGCAGGATTGCGGCATGAAATACCTGCCGCGCGATGTGGCCAACGCCAAGCTGCATGCGATGGTGGCCGGCGCGCAGATGGTCCGCAGAGAGATCGGGCAACGCAAATAGCAGTTCGCCACGAACGGGGTACATATGGCCAGTGGAAAGGCAGCTTCGTACCTGATCCGTGCAACGGCGGACGCCGCGATCGCGGCGCCCGCCACCGCGGCCGCAATTGTCCTGGAAGAGATCGTCGTCACGGCCCGCAAGCGTGACGAGGCCTTCCGCAACAGGAAGTACAATGCTGGATTCTCGCCGGGCGGCTTCCTGTTTCGCGCCCTGCCACGGCGATATGGACTCCAATTCGATTACAGGTTCCAAGGGGGATAGAGATCATGGCCATCAAGGCAAAGCTGCCATCGCGTCTGCACCACACTGCCTACACGTCCAGGGACCTGGAAGCCACGCGGCATTTCTATGAAGACATCATCGGCCTGCCGCTGATCGCCACCTGGTGCGAGAAGGACGAGCTGTTCGGCAAGGAGCGCACCTACTGCCATTGCTTCTTCGGCCTGGGTGACGGCAGCGCGCTGGCCTTCTTCCAGTTCGCGAACAAGGAAGACGAGGACCTGTTCGCGCCGCAGATGCCACCTTCGCCGTTCCACCACATCGCGCTGAATGTCGACGCCGAGACCCAGGCCGGCATCGAGAAGCGCCTGCAGGAGGCCGGCTACCAGGCGCCACAGACCTACCTGCTCGAACACGGCTACTGCCGTTCGCTGTACGTCGAAGACCCCAACGGCATGATCTGCGAGTTCACCTGCGATCATCCGGATGCGGAGAAGATCAACGCGGAGAACCGCAGCAATGCGCACGCGGAGCTGAAGCGCTGGCTGGCCGGCCAGCATCACAACAACAACCCGTTCCGCACGGAAGCGCACTGAAGTGCTTCGCAGCAGCGATCGGATCCTGACCACGCATGTGGGCAGCCTGCCGCGCTCGCAGGCGGTCACAGACGTGCTGTTCGCGCGCGAGAACAATGGCCCGCTGCCTCCCGACCCGGAGAAGGTGATCGGCGATGCGGTGAAGGCCATCGTCGCAAAGCAGGTCGAAGTGGGCATCGACATCGTCAGCGACGGCGAGATGGGCAAGATCAGCTATGCCACCTACATCAAGGACCGCCTCTCCGGCTTCGACGGCGACACGCCGCGCGAGCCGGGGCAGGACCTCGTCGAGCATCCGCGACTGCTCGAGAAGCTGGCGAAGCTGGGCTCCACGGCAAAGTACCGCCGGCCGCGCTGCGTGGCCGGAATCCGCGTCAAGGACCTGGGTCCGATGCAGCAGGACATCGCCCACATGCAGGCCGCGATGGCCGCTGCGAAGCCTGCCGAGGGTTTCATCAACACCGCCTCGCCGGGCACCATCGCGCTGTTCCAGCCGAACGAGTTCTACAGGACGCAGGATGAGTACCTCGAAGCCGTCGCGGAAGGCATGCGTGCCGAATACGAAGGACTGACGAAGGCCGGCCTTCTGATCCAGATCGATGCGCCGGACATGGCCATGGGCCGGCACACCATGTACCGCGACCGTACCGAGGATGATTTTGTCGGCCTTGCGGCGCGCCACATCGAGGTGCTGAACCATGCACTGCGCAATGTGCCCGCCGATCGCGTGCGCATGCATGTGTGCTGGGGAAACTACGAGGGGCCGCACACGCATGACGTGCCGATGGAAAAACTTCTTCCGGTGGTGATGAAGGCCAAACCGCAGGCCATCCTGTTCGAGGCTGCCAACCCGCGCCATGCGCATGAGTGGAAGGTGTTCCAGGAGCTCAAGTCCATCGTGCCCGAAGACAAATTGCTGGTGCCCGGCGTCCTCAGCACCACCACGAATTATGTGGAGCATCCGGAGCTGGTGGCCGAACGCCTCGAGCGCTTTGCCGACATCGTCGGCCGCGAGCGTGTGCTGGCGGGCACAGATTGCGGTTTCGGCACCTTCGCCGGTTTCGGGCCGGTGGACCCGGACATCGTATGGCTGAAACTGAAATCACTGGTGGATGGTGCCGCATTGGCCTCGAAACGGCTGTGGGGACGAAGCTAG
>CAYQJU010000183.1:0-2475 GCA_964417875.1 uncultured Steroidobacteraceae bacterium | reverse complement strand
GCATCCTGCTGCATCAGCATCAGCGCCATCGGCTTGCCGACGATGTTGCTGGCCCCGACCACGACCACGTTCTGCCCTTCGATCGGCACCTGCTCGTGCTCGAGCAGCTTGGTCACGCCATAGGGTGTGCAGGGCGGGAAGACCGTGTTGCCGGTGATCAGGCCGCCGACGTTGTAGAGGTGGAAGCCGTCCACGTCCTTCTCTGCGGCGATGCGCTCGAGCACATGTGACACGGTGATCTGCGAAGGCAGCGGCAGCTGCACCAGGATGCCGTGCACATCCGGATCGGCATTCAGCGCATCGATGCGCGCCAGCAGCTCCGCTTCTGGAGTGCTGGCGGGCATCTGGTACATCTCGGAGTGGATGCCGGCCTCACGGCAGGCCGTCACCTTGTTGCGGACATACACCTGCGAGGCGGGGTTGTCGCCGACGAGGATCACCGCGATGCCCGGCTGCACGCCGTGCACCGCCTTCAGGCGCTCCACGCGTGCCGCGTACTCGCCGCGAAGCTTCCGCGCCACGGCTTTGCCGTCAATGATCCTCGCCGTCATTCAGCCTCGCTGCGGTCAGTACCGGTAATGGTCCGTCTTGTAGGGACCCTCGGCGGCGACGCCGATATAGCGGGCCTGCTGATCCGTCAGCTTCGTCAGCCTTGCATTCAGCGTCGCCAGCTGCAGGCGCGCCACCTTTTCATCGAGCTGCTTGGGCAGCACATAGACGCCCACCGGATACTTGCCCGGGTTGGCGTACAGCTCGATCTGCGCCAGCGTCTGGTTCGCAAACGAGCTGCTCATCACGTAGGAGGGATGGCCCGTGGCGCAGCCCAGGTTCACCAGGCGCCCTTCGGCCAGCAGGATGATGCGCTTTCCGTCCGGGAAGATCACATGATCGACCTGCGGCTTGATGTTCTCCCACTGGTACTGCTTCAGCCCCGCAACGTCGATCTCATTGTCGAAGTGGCCGATGTTGCAAACGATGGCGTTGTTCTTCATCGCCTTCATGTGGTCGTGCGTGATCACATGGTAGTTTCCGGTGGCGGTGACGAAGATGTCGGCCTGGCTGGCCGCCTCTTCCATCGTCACCACGCGATAACCTTCCATCGCCGCCTGCAGCGCGCAGATCGGGTCGATCTCGGTGACCCACACCTGCGCCGACAGCGAGCGCAGCGCCTGCGCCGAGCCCTTGCCCACGTCGCCATAACCGCAGACGACGGCGATCTTGCCGGCCACCATCACGTCGGTGGCACGCTTGATGCCATCGAGCAGCGATTCGCGGCAGCCATAGAGGTTGTCGAACTTGCTCTTGGTGACCGAGTCGTTGACGTTGATGGCCGGGAAGGCCAGGCGCCCTTCCTTGTGCATCTGGTAGAGGCGGTGCACGCCGGTGGTGGTCTCCTCGCTGACACCGCGCACTTCCTTCAGGCGCGTGGAATACCACTTCGGGTCGGCCTTCAGCTTCGCCTTGATCGAATTGAACAGCGAGACTTCTTCCTCGCTGGTGGCGTTGCCCAGCACCGAAGGATCGGTCTCGGCCTTCGCGCCCAGGTGCAGCAGCAGCGTGGCATCGCCGCCGTCGTCGAGGATCATGTTCGAGAAGCCGCCATCCGGCCATTCGAAGATGCGGTGGGTGAACTCCCAGTAATCATCGAGCGACTCGCCCTTGAACGCGAACACCGGCGTGCCGGTGGCGGCGATGGCGGCGGCGGCGTGGTCCTGCGTGGAGAACACATTGCACGACGCCCAGCGCACCTGCGCGCCCAGCGCCTGCAGTGTCTCGATCAGCACCGCGGTCTGGATGGTCATGTGCAGCGAGCCGGTGATGCGCGCGCCACGCAATGGCTGCGTGGCCTGGTATTCGCGGCGGATCGCCATCAGCCCGGGCATCTCGCCCTCGGCGATATTGATTTCCTTGCGACCCCAGTCGGCAAGGCCAATGTCGGCGACGCGGTAGTCCTTCCCGGGAGCGGGCTTTGCAACTGCATTCATCTTGGATGCCTCTCTATCTGTCTGTCAGGTCTAGAGAGCGCCGTTGTCGATACCGGCGATCCACCGAGCCTGGCGTGCCTTCATGCAACGCTGCAGCGCTCCTCGGTGGATCGGCGGGGCAAGACTACTTGATGCCTGCGTCGGCCGCCAGAGCGGCTGCCTTGTCGGGGTTTTCCCAGCTGAAACCCGCGCGGCCGAAGTGTCCGTAGGCTGCCGTGGCGCGATAGATCGGCCGCAGCAGGTCGAGCATCTGCACGATGCCCTTGGGCCGCAGGTCGAAGTGCCTGGCGATCAGCGCCTCGATCTTCTCGTCGGAGATCCGGCCGGTGCCGAAGGTGGTGGCCATGATGCTGGTGGGCCTGGCCACGCCGATGGCGTAGGAAATCTGCACCTGGCAGCGATCGGCCAGGCCCGCGGCAACCACGTTCTTCGCCACGTAGCGCGCGGCATAGGCGGCCGAACGGTCGACCTTGGAGGGATCCTTGCCGGA
>CAYQJU010000182.1:0-2574 GCA_964417875.1 uncultured Steroidobacteraceae bacterium | reverse complement strand
TCATCTGCTTGTCCGACAGGTCGAGCAGGAACAGGTGGTTGTCGGTGCCGCCGGAAACCACGCGGTAACCGCGGCGCTGGAAGGCACCGGCCATCGCGCGGGCATTGGCGAGCACCTGCTGCTGGTATTCCTTGAACTGCGGCTGCAGCGCCTCCTGGAAGGCCACCGCCTTGGCGGCGATCACATGCATCAGCGGTCCACCCTGGTTGCCCGGGAACACCATCGAATTGAGCTTCTTTTCAAGCTCGGGGTTGGCGCGCGCCAGGATCAGCCCGCCGCGCGGGCCGCGCAGCGTCTTGTGCGTGGTGCTGGTGACCACGTCGGCGAACGGCAGCGGGTTCGGATACAGCCCGGTGGCCACCAGTCCCGCCACATGCGCCATGTCCACCAGCAGCCAGGCGCCCACGGCGTCGGCGACGCGGCGGAAGCGCGCGAAGTCGAGGGCCCGCGAATAGGCGGAGAAACCGGCCACGATCAGCCGCGGCTTCTCGGCACGGGCGATCTCTTCCATCTGGTCGTAGTCGATGCGGCCATCGTCGGCCTTCAGCCCGTAGCTGACGGCGCGATACAGCTTGCCGGAGAAATTGACCTTCGAGCCATGCGTGAGGTGGCCGCCATGGTCGAGGCTCATGCCGAGGATGGTGTCGCCGGCATCGAGCAGGGCCATGAAGGCCGCGGCATTGGCCTGGCTGCCCGAGTGCGGCTGCACGTTGGCATAGTCGGCGCCGAACAGGCGCCTGGCGCGATCGATGGCCAGCTGCTCGACCACATCGACATGCTCGCAGCCGCCGTAGTAGCGCTTGCCCGGATAACCTTCGGCGTACTTGTTGGTCAGCACCGAACCCTGTGCCTCGAGCACGCGGGGGCTGGCGTAGTTCTCCGAGGCGATCAGCTCGATGTGCTCCTCCTGCCGCGTGCGTTCGGCATGGATGGCGCGCGCCAGGTCGGGATCAAAACGCTCGATGGTCATCGACTCGGAATACATGTGTGGCTCTGGGCTCCAGCAAAAAGGCGCCCATGTTAACCAAAAACCTGTATTCAGGCGGCCAGCAGCGCCTCGACCACGGCCGTCCAGCCGGCAGCGATGTTGCCGCGGTCATAGCCGCCACCGCCCAGCGCCAGCACGCGGCCGTGGCCCAGCCCTTCGGCCATCCGCGCCAGGTCGCGCGCGGCGCGCGCATGACAGGCCGGGGTGAGCTGCAGGTGCGCCAGCGGATCGCCGCCCAGGCTGTCGGCCCCGCATTGCAGGATGAAGAAATCAGGCGAAAACGCCTCCAGGTGCGCCAGCACCCGCCGCCAGGCGGCCTCGAACTGCGCCTCGCCGGCGCCGGGCGGCAGCGGAATGTTCAGCTTGGTGCCCGCCGCCTCGCCGGTGCCGGCCTCCTCCGCGCGCCCCGTGCCCGGATACAGGAAACGGCCGTCCTCATGCAGATCGGCGAAGACCACATACGGATCGGACTCGAACGGGTAGAAGACGCCATCACCATGGTGCGCATCGATATCGATATAGGCCACGCGCGGGATCTGCGCCGCGCGCAGTGTTTCGATCAGCACGCCGCAGTCGTTGAAGATGCAGAAGCCGGCCGCGCTGTCGCGCACCGCATGATGCAGGCCGGCGATGGGCACGAAGGCGCGTCGCGCCTGCCCCGAGAGCAGCGCGGTGGCGGCATTCAGCGTGGCGCCCACCACCTGCGCGGCCGCCTCGAAGCAGCCGCGGAATGCCGGCGTGTCGCCGCCATCGAGCACACCGCTGCCCTCCCGCGAGCAGGTGCGCACCCAGTCGATGTAGCGCGGCGTGTGGAAGCGCAGCAGCTCCGCATCGCTTGCGGCGCGCGAACCGCGCATCAGGCAGCGCCCGGCCAGGCCGCGCGCGCGGAATTCTGCCAGGAAGGCATCGAGCCGGTCGGGTCCGAACGGATGGCCATTGGGAAAACCATAACGCCCGATCGCCTCGTCGGCGATCACCAGCACACGGCCCTGCTCCCGGGCCTTTGTCGGAAGGGCGTTCAAGGCCAGCGCAGACTATCATTGCCGCATGGCCCAATACATCTACACCATGAATCGCGTCTCGAAGGTGGTGCCGCCCAAGCGCACCATCCTGCGGGACATCTCGCTGTCTTTCTTCCCCGGCGCCAAGATCGGCGTGCTCGGCCTGAACGGCTCAGGCAAATCCACCCTGCTGCGCATCATGGCCGGCGAGGACACCAATTTCCATGGCGAGGCCCGCGCGCAGACCGGCATCCGTGTCGGCTACCTGCCGCAGGAGCCGCAGCTCGACGAAACGCAGACCGTGCGCGAGGCGGTGATGGAAGGCGTCGGCGAGGCCTACCGCCAGCTGCAGCGCTTCAACGAGATCAGCGAGAAGTTCGCCGAGCCGATGTCCGACGACGAGATGAACACGCTGCTCGAGGAACAGGCGAAGCTGCAGGACGCCATCGACGCATCCGGCGGCTGGGAACTGGAGCGCAAGCTCGACATCGCCGCCGATGCCCTGCGCCTGCCCGAATGGGACGCCGTCATCGGCAAGCTCTCCGGCGGCGAGAAGCGCCGCGTGGCGCTGTGCCAGCTGCTGCT
>CAYQJU010000181.1:0-2586 GCA_964417875.1 uncultured Steroidobacteraceae bacterium | reverse complement strand
CCGGTGAGACGGCCGGATCCAGGCGCACATAGTTGCGTGGCCCGTTCCAGAGAAAGCGTGCATCGGCGAGCAGGTCATGCACCTGATACGGACGGTCGGCACTCACGCCCAGCGCCGAAAGGTCCAGGTCCAGCCAGCC
Source organism: uncultured Steroidobacteraceae bacterium (assembly GCA_964417875.1). Lineage (GTDB taxonomy): Bacteria > Pseudomonadota > Gammaproteobacteria > Steroidobacterales > Steroidobacteraceae > ZC4RG30. Next base: position 2,447 of record CAYQJU010000181.1, on the reverse strand, counting down.
GGACTGCACATGATGCGGATCGACATTGGCCACCACAAGGATGGTCCCCGCCTCGACGGCGTCCTCGTCCGGCGCCATGCCCGCAGGCAGGCTCTTGCTGTACACCACCAGCGTGTCATTGTCGCTGCGGTGGAAGGTGAGCCCGCGATCGGTGTGCAGCGCCGGGTTCTCGCGGCGGATGCGGTTCACGCGGGTGATGAACTCGCGCAGGTTTCCGGGCTGGGCCAGGTTCCACTGGCGCAGCTGGTACTTCTCGGAGTCGAGGTATTCCTCGGCACCGGGCACGCGCGGCTCGTGCTCGAGCAGCTCGAAGGCCGGCCCGTAGATGCCGTAGCTGGCGCCCAGCGTTGCCGCCAGCACCAGCCGCGTCATGAACGCCGGCCGGCCGCCGAACTGCAGGTACTCCGGCAGGATGTCGGGCGTGTTCGGCCACAGGTTGGGACGGAAGAAATCGCTCAGCGGCGGACGCGACAGCTCGGTGAAGTACTCCTCGATTTCCTGGCGGGTGTTGCGCCAGGTGAAATAGGTGTATGACTGCGTGAAGCCCAGCTTCGCCAGGCGCTGCATCACCCTGGGCCGCGTGAAGGCCTCGGAAAGGAACACGACCTCCGGATGCCGCGCGGTGATGCGCGCGAACAGCCATTCCCAGAAGACAAACGGCTTGGTGTGCGGGTTGTCGACCCGGAACACCTGCACGCCCTGCCCGATCCAGTACTCCACCACGCTGGCCAGCTCTTCCCACAGCGCACGCCAGTCGGCGCACTCGAAGTCGAAGGGATAGATGTCCTGGTATTTCTTCGGCGGATTCTCGGCGTACTGGATGCTGCCGTCGGGGCGCTTCAGGAACCATTCCGGGTGTTCCGTCACATACGGGTGGTCCGGGCTGCACTGGAAGGCAATGTCGAGCGCCAGTTCGATGCCGTGGCCGCGGGCGGCGACCACCAGCGCGCGCAGGTCCTCGATGGTGCCCAGCGCAGGATGGATGGACTTGTGCCCACCCTCTGGTCCGCCGATGGCCCATGGACTGCCCACATCATCGGGCCCGGCCGTGGTGCTGTTGTTCGGACCCTTGCGATGCGCCCGTCCGATCGGATGGATCGGCGGCAGGTACAGCACGTCGAAGCCCATCGCCGCGATGTCGGGCAGGCGGGTATGCACATCGGCGAGCGTGCCATGGCGGGCCGGATCCCCCGGGATGGAGCGGGGGAACAGCTCATACCAGGTGGAATAGCGCGCGCGCAGCGGACCGACCTCGGCCTCCAGCACTGGCTCGTACTGCGCCACCAGCGCAGGATCCGGATGCCGCCAGGCCATTTCGGTGATGGCGGGATCCTGCGCCAGGGCATAGCGCGTGCTGGTGTCGGTGCCGGCGTCAGCGAGCCTTTCGGCCCAGGCTTCGGCGGTGCGCTTAAGGTCCCCCTGCAGGCGCGCCGCAAGGTCGCGGACCAGCTGCGCGCCGCGCTGCAGGTCCACATGCAGGTCCTGGCCTGCGGCATGGCGCTTCACCAGGTCGCGCTGCCAGGTCAGCAGGTGATCCACCCAGCCGAGCACGCTGTAGGCGTAACGTCCGACGGTCTGCGCGGTGAAGGTGCCCTGCCATCGGTCATTGCCCAGGGACACCATGCGCGCGGCATGCCAGCGCGTCTCGCCAGCGGCGCGGAACAAGAGCGCGCACGACACCGAGTCATGGCCATCCGTGAACACGTCCGCGGCGACCACCAGCGGCTCGCCCACGACGCGCTTCACCGCATAGCGTCCGCCATCGACCTGCGGCGTCACGCCTTCGATCACGACGCGGATGCGACCGTCCTTCACAGGGATGGATGCGGGCTGCGTCATCATTCAGCCGGCCGGAGCACCACCGCGCCCAGCGGCGGCAACTGCAGCGTGAGGGAATGGAAATGGCCATGCGAGGCCAGCGGACTGGCCTCGACGCCGCCCAGGTTGCCGCGGCCGCTGCCGCCATAGATGCTGGCATCGCTGTTGAGCACCTCGGCCCACCGGCCACCGCGTGGCACGCCGATGCGGTAGTTGTCACGCGGCAGCGGCGTGAAGTTGAACACGGCGACGACCACATCGTCGGGGTCGCGGCCGCGCCGCAGGAAGGCCACCACGCTGGACTCATGGTCGCTGTTGTCGATCCACGCAAAGCCATCCGGCGTGAAATCCCGCTCGTACAGCGGCGGCGCCTCGCGATAGAAGCGGTTCAGGTCGCTGACCCAGCGCTGCACACCGGCATGCAGCGGATACTGCAGCACATGCCATTCGAGGCTCTCTTCGTGCTGCCACTCGCGCTTCTGGCCCAACTCGCCGCCCATGAACAGCAGCTTCTTGCCTGGATGGCACCACATGTATGCGAACAGCAGGCGCAGGTTGGCGAACTGCTGCCATTCATCGCCATGCATCTTGCCGACCAGGGAACCCTTGCCATGCACCACCTCGTCGTG
>CAYQJU010000180.1:0-2650 GCA_964417875.1 uncultured Steroidobacteraceae bacterium | reverse complement strand
TCGAAGGCGTGCGCCAGGAATTCGCCGGCATGCGCCGCGATTTCCGCAACGTGGCAATAGCCGGCGCCGGCATCGCGGTGACGGTGATCGGCTTCCTCATCAAGATCACGTTCTTCGCGCCGGTATGAGCCGCATCGACGCCATTGTCGCGCGCATCATCCTGCGGGAAGGCGACAAGTACACCAACCATCCGCACGACAGCGGCGGCCCGACCAAGTTCGGCATCACGCAAGGCGCGCTCAGTGAATACCTGCAGCGCCCCGCACTGGCCGCCGAGGTGGAAGCGCTCAACGCCACGCAGGCGCGCGAGTTCTACTACTGGCGGCAGGTCCACAAGCCGAAGTTCGATGCGCTGTTGTCGATCAGCGAGCCTGTAGCGGCCGAACTAATCGACACCGGCACGCTCACCGGCACCTCGCGCGCCACGATGTTTCTGCAGCGCAGCCTCAACGCTTTCAACCTACGCGGCGCGCACTACCAGGACATCCCGGTGGACGGCGACGCCGGGGCAAAAACCCGCGAAGCGCTGCGCGCGTATCTGGCGCATCGCGGCGCCGAGGGCGAAAAAGTGCTCGTGGCCGCGCTGAATGCACTGCTGGGGGAATTCCTTATCGACCTGGCCGAGAAGCGCCCGAAGGACGAGACGTTCGTGTACGGCTGGCTGAAATCGCGCGTGCTGGACCCGGCGTGAGCGTGCGCGTCGCCATGGTGCTGCGCGCCGGGGGCAAGCACAACTACGGCCCCGAGCACGTCACGAGGATGTGCGCGCTGCTCGACCAGCATCTGCCCAACTGGCCGCGCATCATCCTGTCGGACGTGCCGGTGCCCGGCGAGATGACTACGCCGCTGCGCCACAACTGGCCCGGCTGGTGGAGCAAGATGGAGCTGATGCGGCCGGACATCAGCGGCGACCTGTTTTACCTGGACCTCGACACGACGCCGGTGGGCGACTTGTCTGCGATGGCCTCCATCGGCGTGCTGACCGCACTGTCCGACCGCCGCAGCGGCATCAACAGCTCGGCCATGTACCTGCCGGAAGCGTACCGCCAGAAGCTGTGGGCGCTGTGGATCCTCGGCAGCCCCGACAGCATGATGAAGCAGTACCGCGGCGATCAGGACTTCCTGTACGCGCAGTTCCCGCGCCGGTGGCGCACGTTCGATGCGTCGCTCCCCGGTTGCGCAGCCAGCTTCAAACGGCAGATTCAACCCGGCCGCGTCGTGCCGACGAGCACCGCGCTTGTGTACTACCACGGGCATCCCAAGCCATGGCAACCAGAGGGAGCTTTGCCTTGACGCATGTGATTCGGGAAATCGCGGGCCGCACCTGGCAGTGGACGGCGGACGACCGCGCCTGCTGGCAGTATCTGCAGAAGCACTGGCGCGACGCCACCGCGGGGCTCTCGCACGTCCCGCTGACGCGGCGCAAGGTGTGTGTGCAGGCCGGCGGCAATTTCGGCGTGTGGCCGTGGCTACTGTCGCCGCATTTCGATGAGGTGATTACCTTCGAGCCGAACCCGACCAATTTTGCGCTGATGGCCAACAACCTCGGCGGAACCGACAACGTGTTCTGCCTGCAGGCCGGGCTCGGGGCCTCGCCGACCAAGGCACAGATGCACCTGTCCCGCCGCAATCACGGCGCCCACCGCATCAAATTCGACACCCCTGGCGACATCGAGGTGATGACGCTCGACTCGCTGGCGCTGGGCGCGCTGGACCTGCTGGATCTGGACATCGAGGGCGCCGAGCCTTACGCGCTGGAAGGCGCGAAGGAAACCATCGCCAAGTACCAGCCCACCATTGTCATCGAGCAGTGGAAGGCGTGGGACGAGCGCAAGCAGCGCCACAGCCGCGGCCACGAGAAAGAGCTGTATGACAACGATTACAGCGGCGGCCAATGGCTGCTCGATCACGGCTACAAGCTGGCCGAGCGCATCACCCAGGACGAAGTGTACGTGCCCGCATGAAAGCCTTTGTCATCACGCTGGCCAACATCCCCGACTCGGTGCACGCCGCCGAGCGCTGCACCGCCTCGGGCCGCAAGTTCGGCCTGTCGATCGAGAAGTTCCCGGCGGTGTGGAAGGATTACGCCGAGGACGCACGCGCATTTCACGGCCTGCGCGCCGGCAAACTCGGCGAGCCGCACAGCGACCCGCGCGCGGCGCTCGGCTGCTTCATGTCGCACTACGAGGCGTGGCTGCGCGTCTTGGCGGACGGCCCGGCGATCATCATGGAGCACGACGCAGTTGTCGTGGCGCCGATCCCGCAGCTGCAGGGCCGTTTCGTGAACCTCGGCAAGCCGAGCTTCGGGCGCGTGCGCGAGGCGCCGCGCAGCGGGCTGCAGGCGTTCTTCTCGCGCCCCAACAAGATGGCCGGCGCCCACGCCTACTACGTCGATCCCTTGGGGGCAGAGCAACTGGTCGAGGCCGCGCGCCGCGACGGCATCACGCCGACGGACCTGTTCATCAACCCGCGGCGCTTCGACTTCATGCTCGAATACCACCCCTGGCCGATCGAGTGTCAGGACAGCTTCACCACGATTCAGAAAGCGGCGCACTGCCGCAGCAAACACGGCTGGCGGCCGGGGTACAGAATCCTATGAGCGAACTAGCAGGGAAGCTGGTCGGCAAACATGCCGGCCCCGTACTGGTGT
>CAYQJU010000179.1:0-2669 GCA_964417875.1 uncultured Steroidobacteraceae bacterium | reverse complement strand
TGCCCGGATCGCCGATCATCTACTATGGCGACGAGATCGGCATGGGCGACAACCTTTATCTCGGCGACCGCAATGGCGTGCGCACGCCGATGCAATGGAGTCCGGACCGCAATGCCGGCTTCTCGCGCGCCGATCCGCAGAGCCTGTATCTGCCGCCGATCATGGATGCCATCTACGGCTACCAGGCCGTGAATGTCGAGGCGCAGCTGCGCGACCGCTCCTCGCTGCTGAACTGGATGAAGCGGCTGCTGCAGATCCGCACCGGCACGCAGGCCTTCGGTCGCGGCACCCTGCGCTTCGTGCGTCCGGGCAACCGCAAGGTGCTGTGCTATGTGCGCGAGCTCGAGGATGAGAAGCTGCTGTGCGTTGTCAACCTGGCGCGCTCGGCACAGCCGGTGGAACTGTCCCTGTCCGAATTCAAGGGCTATGTGCCGGTGGAGATGCAGGGCCGCACGCCATTCCCGCCCATCGGCGAGCTTCCCTATCTGCTGACGCTGCCGGCATACGGCTTCTACTGGTTTCGCCTGAGCCGCGACGCAGAGCCGCCCGCCTGGCACGAGGAGCGCCTCGCGCCGGATGACACGCCAGTGCTGGTGCTCACTGCCGGCTGGGACACGTTCTTTCCGGATTCCGGTTCGCAGTGGCGCGGCACGCATGCCAGCAAGCTGCGCAGCCAGCTCGAGGATCACCTGCTGCCGGCGTTCATCGCCAACCAGCGCTGGTTCGGCGACAAGGGCGCCACGCCGACCGCAGTGCGGCTGGCCGATCACGCGCAGTGGCGAGCGCAGCACAGTCACTGGCTGCTGGCGCTGTTCGAAGTCGAGACGCAGGGCAGCCGGCAACCCTATTTCATGCCGCTCGCGCTGGTCGACGAGCGCGTGGATGAGGCACGCTGGGCCAAGCTGCAGGGCGCCACCATCGCGCGTGCGCGCCAGCAGGCCGTGGCCGGTGTGCTGGCCGATGCATTCGCCGACGAGCAGTTCTGCGTCGCCGTCGTCGAGGCCATCGGTGCGGGCACTGAACTGGCCACCCGCGAAGGCCGCATCCGCTTCGAGCCCACGAGCTCCTATCAAGAGCTGCGCGGCGAGCCAGGTGATCTGCTCGACACCCATGTGATGCCCCAAGGCACCAACAGTGCCATCCGTGTGGGCGAGCACCTGTTCCTGAAGGCGTATCGCCGTCTGCAGGAGGGCGCCGGGCTCGAGGTCGAAGTCGGGCGCTATCTGACCCAGGCGCATTTCCCCAACATCGTGCCGGTGGCCGGATCGGTGGAGTACGAAGCCAGCGACGGACGCCGCTTCACGCTCGGACTGCTGCAGGGCTTCGTGCGCAACCAGGGCGACGGCTGGGAATACACCGTCGGGCACCTGCAACGCTTCCTGGAGGACCAGCCTGACGTCGGCGGCGAGCAGGACGTGCACCACGAATACCTGCAGCGCATCCAGGTGCTCGGCCGGCGCACCGCCGAACTGCATCGCACGCTGGGCGCCTCGACCTCCGATCCCGACTTCAGCGCCGCGCCCATCACCGCGGCCGACCTCGATGCATGGCGCACGCGCGTGACGCGCGAGGCCGCAAGCACGCTGCAGATGATGCAAGCGTCCATGCCAGAGCTTCCGGAAGACGTGGTGGCAGGCGTGCAACAGGTGCTGGCGGGCCGGGAGAATCTGCTGGCGCGCATCGCGGCGCTGGCCACCTCGGTGACTCAGGCTCGCAAGATGCGCCAGCACGGCGACTACCACCTCGGGCAGGTGCTGCTGTCCCGCGATGACTTCCTGATCATCGACTTCGAAGGCGAGCCAGCCCGCTCAACGGAAGAGAGGCGCGAGAAGACCACACCGATGCGTGACGTGGCCGGCATGCTGCGCTCCTTCGCCTATGCGCGGCGCGCGGCGCGACAGCACTGCAGCGACCTGAAGCGCGACGACTGCGTTGCCTGGGAGCCGCATCTTGCCGAATGGGAGCGCGCGGCGCGTGCGGCGTTTCTGGCCGGCTACGATGAAGTGGCGGCAGGTGTGCTGTACGATTCACTGCAGGAACAGCAGCCACTGCTGCAGCTCTTCGAGATCGAGAAGGCGCTCTACGAAATGCGCTACGAGCTTCGCAACCGGCCGGAATGGGCCGAGATCCCGCTGGCGACACTGCGCGAACTGTGCCGCTGAGGCACCCTGCAGCGCTGCAGCGGCAGCACCCGATGCCCTTCGGTGCCCAGGTCGTGCCGGACGGTGTGCGTTTCCGTCTGTGGGCGCCGGCCAGCTCGCGCGTCGACCTGCTGCTGTTCAACCATCGCGGCGACGCGGTCGACGCAGTTCTGCCGATGGCCGCGGAGGCGGAGGGCTGGTTTGCGCTGACAGTGCCGGTGGCCGCGGGCCAGCGCTACAACTATCGCATCGACGCCCGTCAGGAAGTGCCCGATCCGGCCTCGCGCTTCAATCCGCAGGATGTGGAGCGGCCATGCGAGGTCATCGATCCGGCGGCATTCGCATGGAGCGACGGCGACTGGCGTGGCCTTCCCTGGCATGAGGCGGTGATTTACCAGCTGCATGTGGGCACCTTCACGCCGCAGGGGACATTCCGCGCCGCGCGGGAGCGTCTGCCCTACCTGAAGGACCTCGGCGTCACGTTCATCCAGCTGCTGCCGGTCGCGGAGTTTCCGGGCCAGCGCAGCT
>CAYQJU010000178.1:0-2672 GCA_964417875.1 uncultured Steroidobacteraceae bacterium | reverse complement strand
AGCTGCGCTGGCCCGGAAACTCCGCGACCGGCAGCAGCTGGATGAACGTGACGCCCAGGTCCTTCAGGTAGGGCAGGCGCTGCTGCGCGGCGCGGAACGTGCCCTCCGGCGTGAAGGTGCCCACATGCAGCTGGTAGATCAACGCCTCATGCCAGGGACGGCCTCGCCAGTCGCCGTCGCTCCATGCGAATGCCGCCGGATCGATGACTTCGCAGGGCCGCTCCACGTCCTGCGGATTGAAGCGCGAGGCCGGATCGGGCACTTCCTGGCGGGCGTCGATGCGATATTTGTAACGCTGGCCCGCGGCCGCCGGCACCGTCAGCGCAAACCAGCCCTCCGCCTGCGCGGCCATCGGCAGCACTGCGTCGACCGCGTCGCCGCGAAGGTTGAACAGCAGCAAGTCGACGCGCGAGCTGGCCGGCGCCCACAGACGGAAATGCACGCCGTCCGGTGCGACTTCGGCGCCGAAGGGCATCCGGTGCTGCCGCAGCATGGTCGCGGAGTGCCTCAGCGGCACAGTTCGCGCAGTGTCGCGAGCGGGATCTCGGCCCACTCGGGCCGGTTGCGAAGTTCGTAGCGCATTTCGTAGAGCGCCTTCTCGATCTCGAAGAGCTGCAGCAGTGGCTGCTGTTCCTGCAGTGAATCGTACAGCACACCTGCCGCCACTTCATCGTAGCCGGCCAGAAACGCCGCACGCGCCGCGCGCTCCCACTCGGCCAGATGCGGCTCCCAGGCAACGCAGTCGTCGCGCTTCAGGTCGCTGCAGTGCTGCCGCGCCGCGCGGCGCGCATAGGCGAAGGAGCGCAGCATGCCGGCCACATCGCGCATCGGTGTGACCTTCTCGCGTCTCTCTTCCGGCGAGCGGGCCGGCTCGCCTTCGAAGTCGATGATCAGGAAGTCATCACGGGACAGCAGCACCTGCCCGAGATGGTAGTCGCCGTGCTGGCGCATCTTGCGGGCCCGCGGCACCGAGGTGGCGAGCGCCGCGATGCGCGCCAGCAGATTCTCCCGGCCCGCCAGCACCTGTTCCACGCCTGCCTGCACGTCTGGTGGCAGCTGTGGCATGGCCTCTTCCATCATCGCCAGCGTGCTTGCGGCCTCGCGCGTCACGCGCGTGCGCCATGCATCGAGGTCGGCCGCGGTGATGGGCTCGGCGCTGAAGGCGGGATCGGAGGTCGAGGCGCCCAGCGCGCGATGCAGCTCCGCCGTGCGCCGACCGAGAACCTGGATGCGCTGCAGGTATTCGTGGTGCACATCCTGTTCGCTGCCGACGTCAGGCTGGTCTTCCAGGAAGCGTTCCAGGTGACCGACCGTGTATTCCCAGCCGTCGCCCTGGTTGCGCACGAAACCCTGCAGCAGCCCGAGCGTGAAGTGGCGTCCGTCGCTGGCTTCATACTCCACCGATCCGGCCACCGGCACGATGTTGGGGAAGTGCGCCTGCTCTGTCAGGTAGCGTCCCACTTCAACCTCGAGTGCGGCGCCCTCCTGGAGGCGGCGATACGCCTTCAGGAACAGGTGCTCACCCACGCGGGTGGCGCTGTTGGTGCCCTGGGGCATCACATGCGTCTCGAGCCGCTCACCCGGCTCGCCGCGCAGCTGCCGATAGGAGCTCGTGGGCACGAAGCGGATGCGACCTTCGCGGGTGGCAAGTTCAGTGCCTGCACCGATGGCATCGACTACGGCGACGCAGAACTGCTCGTCCGCGAATGCATCGGCCAGCACGCCAACCACCGCCTGCTGGCGCGCGCGCGCGATGGTGGCGCCCTGCAGTTTGGCCCAGCGCGCCTCATCCACGCGCTCGTCGACGAGCGCGAGCGGCATGAAATAGGGTTGCCGGGCGCCCTGCGTCTCGACATCGAACAGCGCCAGCAGCCAGTGACTGTACTGCGCCTGCCACTGCGCGTGATCCGACAGCCGCACAGCGGTCGGTTTCGCCCCCTTGTCGCCGAACCAGCGCTGGTGGGCGATGAAGTCCGGCAGCAGGTGATCCTCGAGCTGGCTGCGCAGCTTGCTCGCATGCGCGCCGCGCCATTGCGAACCGGGTTCCGGGAAGAGCGTGTCCCAGCCAGCGGTGAGCACCAGCACCGACGTGTCTTCCGGCGCGAGGCGCTCCTCGTGCCAGGCGGGCGGCTCGGCCTCGCGGCTCAGGCGGAACCAGTAGAAACCGTATCCCGGCAGCGTCAGCAGGTAGGGAAGCTCGCCGATGGGCGGGAATGGCGTGCGGCCCTGCATCTCCACCGGCACATAGCCCTTGAATTCGGACAGGGACAGTTCCACCGGTTGTGCCGAGCGCGCCAGATTCACCACGCAGAGCAGCTTTTCATCCTCGAGCTCGCGCACATAGCACAGCACCTTGCGGTTGCCCGGGCGCACGAAGCGCAATGTGCCGCGACCGAAGGCCTGCGTGCTGGTGCGGATCTGCAGCAGCCGCTTCATCCAGTTCAGCAGCGAGGAGCGATCGCGCAGCTGCGCCTCGACATTCACGGCCTGGTAGCCGTAGATCGCATCCATGATCGGCGGCAGGTACAGGCCCTGCGGATCGGCGCGCGAGAAGCCGGCGTTGCGGTCCGGACTCCATTGCATCGGCGTGCGCACGCCATTGCGGTCGCCCAGGAACAGGTTGTCGCCCATGCCGATCTCGTCGCCATAGTAGATGATCGGCGATCCGGGCA
>CAYQJU010000177.1:0-2710 GCA_964417875.1 uncultured Steroidobacteraceae bacterium | reverse complement strand
GAACTCATAGCCTCTTCGAGACTTCTAGCAACAAGCTTCAGAGTCGCCTAACTACCAAGTTCAGCGACCGCACGCCGGCCTATCAGCACGCGGGCGCGCATGACCTTTTCAAGCACTGCGCCTGATCGCCCGCGGCTGAGCACTTTATGTGTCCACGGATCGCTGCAACGCCTAGTTAGCCGACAATATCGCACGGGGTCAAAGAATACAGAGCAGCGTCGTAGGCCTGTCCATCCATCACCAACCTGTTCCTCGCTATTGCTTCGAGCTTCGCACCAGACCGCTCCGCCACCCGGCAACTCGGCCGATTTTCCGGAATGACGGCGATCTCAATGCGACTGAGCCCCGCCACTTTGAAGCCATAGTCCGCTACCAGCTTCACGGCTTCGGACGCGACGCCGCGGCCGGTCTCTGAGGTTCGCACCCAATAACCCATATTGGCGAGGCGGTTGGTCTTCACCACATGGGCGAGGCTTATTCCGCCGAGGAACCTGCCGGAGGAAGAATCCAGTATCGCAAACTGGAATTGAGAGCCATCTCTCCATCCGGATTGACTGATCTCAATGAAGCCCGCCAAATCCGATCGGGAAATGCTGGAGCGGCACCAAGGGAGCCACGGACTGAGCTCAGCGACGGACTCGCGCACCGCCTCGAACATCGCGTCAATGTCCTCGGTCTCATGGGGTCTGACCAAGATCCTGTCAGATTGCAGAAGCGCTGACATTGCTCGGCTAACTACTAAGTTCAGCGACCGGCCACCGCACTAAAAGCACGCCGGCGCGCATGACTTGTTCGAGCAACACCTTCGATCGCCGGCGGCCGGGCACTTTATGGTGAACCGGCTCGCTGCAACGCAGAGTTAGGCGACGGTTGCGGGGCGCTGACTCTGCATGGATCGCCATGGTTGTCACGCGACTAGTCGAGGAAGAACGCCGGGACATTCTTCTTCTTTCCCTTCCACCTCAATCGGTCAGCAACAATTTCAGGTTGAGTAAGTCGCTTGGCAGTTAGGGTTCGCGTCGCGCCCACAGAACCCGATGAGTACGCAAACTCAATCTTCAGGTCAGTCGCATAGCTAAAGATGCCAACTCTGCCAAGAACGATCTTCTCATATGTGTCTGGCCTGAGATTGATGATTACAGGGGTTTCGGGAATAGGCTGCCGCCCGTGTGTCATCGCAGTGATGTTCAGTTGCAGTGGCTCGCTCGTAAAGTTGTGCACATATGCGGTGAACAGACCAGTGGCATCCAGATCACTAGGGCCAAGCGCGCCTAGGGACTTCTGGAGTTGGTACAGACCAGGAATCACCTTCTTCTCCAGGTCGACGATGAGATCAAGACCAACTTTCTCCGGCACCAATATCGTACGAGTCTGAAAGTACGGCGCGTATTTGATCGTACGTTTTTCTCCCGTTATTGGGTCGTATCGCGTCACCTGCATTGATGAGGCGCACCCGGAGAGGGCGAGAATTATGAGGATGTGAGTAACCAGACGATTCATTGACGTCTCCTAGTCGCCTAACTACTAAGCTCAGCGACGGCGAGATGACCTTTCAGCACGCGGGCGCGCCAGCGCTCGTGTGCGCTCCGAGCTCGGCCGCCCGCGGCCGAGCACTTTATGCCAAGCGCCGCTCGCTGCAGCGCCTGGTTAGGCGGCGGTACGCTAAACACGGCCAAGAGCCTCTTGAATCCTTCTCCTAGCAATGTAGGCGATTGCTGGTGCGGGCAGGCTAATAGTGGCAAACATTGCGAGGGTAAGTGACCACTTTATCCAAGCTAGGTAGCCAAGGATTAGTCCTGCGCCCAGGGACATAGCTAGAAGAACTATGAAAACCCACGAGAGCAGATCGTCAAGCAATGGAAATGACGGTCGAATCGCTTCGTTGGGTCGGACATTGGAGATTCGGAATGCGCCCCTCGTGCACAAGACAGTCACTGCGAGGAGACTAAAGACCATGCCGGAAGCGGCGTACGGCAGATCTGAATGTAGCGACTGATATGAAGCGATGCCGGCAATGCTGAGCGCGACCACAGCCCATCCTATGAGATTGACGCGAAACTCACGTTCAGTATTGTCCGTTGAGTAGGAGTCGCTCATAGGAAGCCGCCGCCTAACTACTAAGTTCAGCGACCGCACGCCGACACACCAGCACGCGGGCGCGCATGACTTGTTCAAGCACTGCGCCTGATCGCCCGCGGCCGTGCACTTTATGTGTCCCGGATCGCTGCAACGCCTGGTTAGGCGGCACGGCGGGCGGAGTCTTAGCGCTTTCCCTGTATGTCGCGTCCATAGGCCTCATGGGTCATGAGCGCGGTCACTTCGGGCAAAGACTTCGGAGCGTCTCCCTCGAGACCGGTGACCTCCAAACCACTGAGTATGCCGTTGCTGGAGTATATGAATATGCCAGCGAGCTCGTCACCGTTAAAGAATACGAAGTCACCTAGGACATGGACTCCAGGTGGTGCAGCAGGCATTCCTTGGACCTTGAAGTTAATGCTCGCGCATCCGCAAGGACATCGCCAAGGCGTCACCTCAGCCCTCTCGAGTTGGGATAAGAACCCAGCGCCCTCAGGCGTACCGCTCTCGAGCATCCAGCGAGCGAGACATCGTTCCTTATCGCTCAGTGGACGATAAAAGTTTGCAACCACGGAGTGCCGCCTAACTACTTAGCTCAGCGACGGCGCGCCGACACTGAAGCACGCGGGCGCGC
>CAYQJU010000176.1:0-2738 GCA_964417875.1 uncultured Steroidobacteraceae bacterium | reverse complement strand
CGCGAGACCGGCCGCATGATCGTGCGCCAGCCGCTCACCGTCGCGCAGGTCGAAGACCGCTTCGACTTCAACGTGCAGGTGGTCGGCGGCGGCATCACCGGCCAGGCCGGCGCGATCCGCCACGGCATCACCCGCGCGCTGATCGAATATGATGAAGAGCTGCGCAAGCCGCTGCGCCAGGCCGGCTTCGTCACGCGCGATGCGCGCGAGGTGGAGCGCAAGAAGGTCGGTCGTCGCAAGGCCCGCCGCGGTCCGCAGTACAGCAAGCGTTAAGATGATTCCGCGCGCACCAGCGCGCAGATCTCGATCGCAGGCGGCCTGAATTCACTTCAGGCCGCCGAAAACGAAGAGATCCGCAAAATGGCCGAAGGCCGATTTTGCTTATAGGTAATGGGGGATCGTCTAGTGGTAGGACTACGGACTCTGACTCCGTCAACCTTGGTTCGAATCCAAGTCCCCCAGCCACGATGAAAGCCACCCGGGAGTCCCGGGTGGCTTTCTGCTTTTCAGGGACCTTCGACGATCCACGGCCACGATACATGGAGAGTTCAATGAGACTGATTGTCGCCATTGCCGCCAGTGCCGCATTGCTGGCTGCCTGCTCACCTGCCACTGAAACCGCCGACACCACAGCCGCCGCGCAGGGTGGCGCCAGCCAGCGCGCCGCCGCGGCCGGCCCGAACTGCGACGCACCGGTGCCCACTGCGGTTCCCGTCACCGGCGAGATGACGCGCGAAGGCCAGCTTGCCCTGCTGGAACATCCGGATCCGCAGCTGGCGGCCAACAAGCGCCTGGTGTGGGACATGTGGCGCACGCTGCTGAACGGCTACCACATCGACCGCGCCGGCGAGTTCATCCATCCGGACTACATCCAGCACAATCCGATGGCGAACACCGGCCTTGCCGGCATGCAGGGTTTCTTCCGCTCGCTGGGCACGCCACCGCGGGACATTCCCGATGCCATTCCCGAGGGCGTGATCGCGGTGATGGCCGAGGGCGACCTGGTGACCATCGCGTTTCCGCGCGGTGGCACCGATTCCTGCGGTCGTCAGTTCGTCAGCACCTGGTTCGACATGTTCCGCATCGAGGACGGGCTGATCGTCGAGCACTGGGACCCGGCGACCCGGCCGTAAGCCATACGGAAGGTCGGGCGCGAACGGCCGCTGCGCCGTTACGCGCCGACGGCCTTGTCCCGCACCGGCAGCAGGCCGCGCTGGTCTGCACGACGCACCGCCGACAGCACCGCCAGGATCGACGCGGTGATGATGTTGGCATGCACGCCGACGCCGAACAGCGTCACCCGTGATGGCGTGGTGATCTCGACGAAGGCCGCGGCCTTCGCCTCGCTGCCCTTGCCCATCGACTTCTCTTCATAAGAGAGCACGTCGAAGGGCAGGCCCAGCGCGCGCACCAGCGCATCGATGGGTCCATTGCCGCGGCCGGTGAGCTGCACCGGCTTGCCGTCGCGCACCAGGTTCAGCGTCAGCAGTTCGCCATCGCTGCCGTCGGTGGCGGTGGTCAGGTGATGGCTGCGATAGCTGAACTCGCGGCCCTCATGCGCCAGGTACTGGTCCTGGAACATCTCCCAGATCTGCGGCGCGGTGACTTCCTTGCCGCTGGAGTCGGTCACGGCCTGCACCATGGGCGAGAACTCGATCTGCAGCCGGCGCGGCAGTGTCAGCCCGTACTCCTGTTCGAGCAGGTAGGTGACGCCGCCCTTGCCCGACTGGCTGTTGACGCGGATCACCGACTCATAGCTGCGGCCCACATCGCGCGGATCGATCGGCAGGTAGGGGATCTCCCACACGCCGCCTTCGTTGTGTTCGGCGAAGCCCTTGCGGATCGCATCCTGGTGGCTGCCCGAGAATGCCGTGAACACCAGGTCGCCCACATAGGGATGGCGCGGATGGATGGGCAGCTGGTTGCAGTACTCCACCAGCCGGGCCGCCTCGTTGATGTTCGAGAAGTCGAGGCCGGGGTGGATGCCCTGCGTATAGAGGTTGAGCGCCAGCGTGACGATGTCGACATTGCCGGTGCGCTCGCCATTGCCGAACAGCGTGCCCTCGACCCGATCGGCGCCGGCCATCTGGCCCAGCTCGGCGGCGGCGATGCCGGTGCCGCGGTCATTGTGCGGATGCAGGCTGATGATGGCCGCATCGCGCCGCGCAAGGTTGCGGCAGAACCATTCGATCTGGTCGGCATAGATGTTCGGCGTCGACACCTCGACGGTGGCCGGCAGGTTCAGGATCACCGGCCGCTCGGGCGTGGCGCCGAGTTCGTCCATCACGGCCTCGCACACCTGCAGCACGAACGGCAGCTCGGTGCCTGAGAAGGCCTCGGGGGAATACTCGAAGCTCCAGTCAGTCTCCGGTGCGGCCGCGGCCAGCTCGCGCACCAGCTTCGCCGCGTCGGTGGCGAGCTTCTGCGTGGCCGCCTTGTCCTGCCGGAACACCACCCGGCGGAACACCGGCGCGGTGGCGTTGTAATAGTGGAGGATGGCGCGGCGGGCGCCCTTCAGTGATTCGAAGGTGCGGCGGATCAGCTCCGGCCGTGCCGGCGTCAGCACCTGGATGGTGACGTCGTCCGGCACCAGGTCCGTCTCGATCAGCTCGCGCACGAAGTCGAACTCGGTCTGCGAGGCCGACGGGAAACCCACCTCGATCTGCTTGAAGCCGGTCTCGACCAGCAGCTTGAAGAAGCGGCGCTTGCGCTCGGCATCCATCGGCTCGATCAGCGCC
>CAYQJU010000175.1:0-2742 GCA_964417875.1 uncultured Steroidobacteraceae bacterium | reverse complement strand
CATGCCGAACAAGCGAGTTGCCTTCGTGGCCTATGACTGACGCATGGGATACGTGACTTTGGACAACCCGCGCGGAAGTGCCTTCTTGCTTTAGACGCTCCTGCAAGCGTCTCGGCGTCCTCACGACTCATGCGGGCGACCAATGTTCTGCCGCCTTTGGATCGGATATGACTGACGACGTCTCTTGCATGCCTCAGGCTTGGCGCACCGTCGGTTATCGCGCAGCGGCCGCGCCAGCTCCTCGCTCGGCACTGGTCAGCCCGCCATCGCCTTTGCCGGCATCACGCGCGGCTTGCTTGATCCACATCGCAATCGTCCAGGCGCTGGGCCCACTCCTTGGCCAGGGATTCCGGCTGCGCCCGGGCCGGCCCAGCGCGACCATCTGCTGCTTGAACTCCGGCGCCTACCGGGTCGACTTGTCTGCCATCGTGAACTCCTCGTGCCCCATCGGTGATGGCGTCCATGAAGCCGGTCAACTCCACCGTAGCGGGGAGGGGTATGTCGCCCTCATAAACGCGCGGCAGCTGGACAATTACCACCGTCTGGAGGCTACAACGCGCTGGCCGAAGATGTGCTGCCGGGCCTTGATGACATGAAGGCTGGTCGCAAGATCAGCGCCGGGCAGTTTCACACCAGGCACGCCGATCGCGTGAAATAACCCGTGGCCAACGCGCGGATGGAATTTGCCGCCGGCTTCGACCGGCGCCTCACCCGGCGTCAGCCCTGACCAGGAACCGCGCCGGGCGCGCGGTTCGGTCAGGCCGGTTTGCTTCCCGCACCCGCCGCGGACTGGGCCTCGCGCGCATTGCGCCGCGCGAACAACTGCTCGAAGCGACCCAGCGATGCCAGGTGCAGATGGGCCAGCGCCAGATATCCCTTGTTGTGCCATTCGACGATGGTGCCGGCATCCAGCGCGGTGAGCCTGGCCTCGTCGATGACCTGAAAGCCCCCGACGGCAACCTTGCGGCCGTTGGCCAGCGTGGCATTGGCGTGCTGGTCGACCAGCAGGTCCTTGCTTTTCAGTGCCTGGCAGAACGCCGTGGTGGCATCGGAGTCGGCCCGGAACGCATCGCAGAAGCGCAGCACGTCCTGGGTGACGGCACTGGGCTTGCCATCCTCGAACAGCGCCACGCCTTCGCTGCCGCCCTCTGCGAAACGTCCCGACGCAGGATCGATGGCCAGCGCCAGCTGCTCGCCGTGTTTCACGAACACGAAGGGATAGCGCCGCACATACGCGGGGATATAGGCCCCCTGCTCCCAGCGGCCGTCGGTCACCCAGAGATTGACCTCTTCCATGCCGAACAGCGCGATCGGGCTGATCTCATCGCCGGAGGTGGCGAACAGGATCGGATAGTCGCGCAGGGCAGCGTTGAACTCCCCGCCGACAATGGGCACCGCGATGGCGGCGCTGGCGAACCTGAAGTCGCCATCTTTCAGTCGCCAGTCAGCGTGCTGCTGCACGGTGAGCAGCTGCGGCTGCTGATAGAAAAGCGGCAACGATTGATCGGTCTGCTGTGGCGGTGGACTGGCTTCGGCCATTTTCTGGTTCTCCTTGTGATCGGAAGGCAGCGCCGCCAGTTCGACATCCCTGAATTCCGGCTGCCGGGGGTCCGGCAGCCACGCCCGTCGATGCGCGTGTCGGCACGCGCATCATACAGGCGGCGATTCAGGATGGTTACGCCGCTTCGGCCACCAGCGGCGTGCGCATCATGTGCTCGAATGCACCCAGCGCCGCCTTCGAGCCCTCGCCCATCGCCACCACGATCTGCTTGAACGGCACCGTGGTGCAGTCGCCGGCGGCATAGATGCCGGCCTCCGACGTCTGGCCGCGCTCGTCCACCTCGATCTCGCCGCGATTCGACAGCGCCAGCGTGCCCTTCAGCCAGTCGGTGTTCGGGATCAGGCCGATCTGCACGAACACGCCTTCGAGCTGCAGCTGCACCTGTTCATCGTTCTGCCGGTTGCGGTAGCGCAGGCCGGTGACCTGGTTGCCGTTGCCCAGCACCTCGCTGGTCTGTGCCGAGGTGATGACCTTGACGTTGGGCAGGCTGATCAGACGGTTCACCAGCACGGCATCGGCGCGCAGCGCATCGCCGTATTCGATCAGCGTGACATGCCGCGTGATGCCGGCCAGGTCGATGGCTGCCTCGACGCCGGAGTTGCCGCCGCCGATCACCGCCACATCCTTGCCCTTGAACAACGGGCCGTCGCAGTGCGGGCAATAAGCCACGCCCTTGTTGCGATATTCCTTTTCGCCGGGCACGCCCAGCTCGCGCCAGCGGGCGCCGGTGGAGATGACGATGGAGCGCGCCGCCAGCGTGGCGCCGTTCTCGAAGCGCACGCGGTTGATCTCGCCGGGGATCAGTTCGGCCGCGCGCTGCAGGCCGAACACCTGCACCTCGTTGGCGCGCACGTTCTGCTCCAGCGCGCGGGCCAGCTCCGGACCTTCGGTGTAAGGCACCGAGATCAGGTTCTCGATCGCCAGGGTGTCGTGCAGCTGGCCGCCCAGGCGTTCGGCCGCCACCGCCACGCGGATGCCCTTGCGTGCGGCATAGATGGCTGCGGAGGTGCCGGCCGGGCCGCCGCCCACGATCAGCACGTCATAGGGTTTCTCGGCGTTCATCTGCGCGGCGATGCGCTTCTCGACGCCGGTGTCGAGCTTGGCGATGATCTCTTCCACTTCCATCCACGCTGCAGACGGTGCCACCCCGGCTGCATGGCCTTGAAGGCGATCCGAACGGG
>CAYQJU010000174.1:0-2792 GCA_964417875.1 uncultured Steroidobacteraceae bacterium | reverse complement strand
TTGTCGGTGAGGGTGATGGTGGCCTTGCGGGTATGCGGGCGGGCCTCGGTGCCGACCTGGAGTTCGCCGTGCAGCATCACCCACTCGGTGGTGAGTTCGACATCGGCGTTGTCGGCAAAGCGCAGCTTGCCATCGATGGTCAGGCCGTTCAGTGCGGGCGGGCTGACGTCGAGGATGACCTCCTTGCCCTTTGCGATGGTCACCTTGTCGCCGGCCTGCGGGACCTTGCGGTCGGGCCAGGAGGCAGGATCGGACCAGCGCGTGGCGGTGGTGGCCCCGGCAGATGAAGGCTGGGCTGCATTCGCGGCGATGGAGCCGGCGAGAAGCAGTGCAGGAGCGAGCGACGCTACTAAGGTGGAGCGATAAAGGCTTTTCATGGTTTCCCCGCAGTCCCCTGGACAGTTCCAGAGGTCTTTATCGGGGCAGGATAGCGCGTCTCAACCGTCGCGAGCCATCGGGGCGGGGCGGGCGGCACCGCCGGTGCCGGATTTCGAAAAGCCGCGAAAGGCGAGCGCTATGGCGCCCGCCTGGCGCCAACGATCTTGACCGGTTCCACCAGCATCTGGCCCTGCATGGCGGGATTGCGCGCATTCGGCTGCTTGGGCATCTGCAGGATCCGGTGCACCACGTTCATGCCCCGGGTGACCTTGCCGAACACCGCATAGCCCGGATCGCCATCCGGCACGCCGTCATAGCTGGGGATCTCGCCGGCGACGATGAAGAACTCGGTGCGGGCCGACCCCGGGATGCTGGTGTAGGCCATCGACACCGCGCCATCCACATGGCTGAGGCCGGTGGTATAGGTGGGCTCGTGCGGCACCGGCGGCAACGCGCCGCGCAGGTTGTTGCGCATGCCGCCCTGGATCAGGCCTTCGCTGCCATCGCGGCGGGTGGTCATCGCACGATAGAAGGTCATGCTGCTGAACAGGCCCGAATCCACGTAGGCGAGGAAGTTCTTCGCAGTCTGCGGAGCACGGGCCTGGTCCAGCGCGATGTGGATGTCGCCGGCGGTGGTCTGCAGGATGACAGTGGAAGTCGCCGCTTCTGGCGTTGCTGCCGCCTTCGGCTGTGCGCTCCAGGCCGGGAGCGCGGCGATGGCCAGAAGAAAGACGAGGAGGAATCCGGGACGCGACAAGGTGTTCACGGAACACCTTCTAACACAGTGTCGGAGCAGCGGTGCCGGCCCGCCCGGCAGGCGGGCGGGCCGGCGTCTTCGCTAGAGTGGCGGCCCGCGGCGACCGCGCGCGCCCCAGATCAGGTACGCAACGATCAGCACGACCACCAGCAGGCCGATCGGCCCGAGGCCCCAACCGGAGCCGAAGCCCCAGTACAGGCCGCCTCCACCGCCAAACAGCAGTACCAGCAAGAGCAGAATCAGAAGCAGGTCCATGGCGTTCTCCTGCGAGGAATGGGAAAGAAATTGCGTTGTTTCAGATTCTTCTGTGCGTTGAGTATCGCGGCCGGGCGGCCTGCCAGCGCCCGGCAATGCGCTCCTTCAAGCGTCGGTTGGGGCCGACAAGCGCGCCCCGGCAGGAGGGGACGGGATCCTTGCGCCAGGGCCTCCGGAGACTTTCGACTGTTTCGTGCGCGGTATTGGCTTAGGATTGGGCCATAAAAACTGGGGGTTGAATCCATGAGCCGCAAGAACCGCTCCGTCCTGCTTTTCACTCTGGTTCCGGTCGTGCTGCTGGGTGGCGTGTTCGCCATCGTCCAGGCGGCGGGCCCTTCAGGCGCGAAATGGTCTGACCCGGCGACCTGGCCGGACAACAAGGTGCCAGTCGCGGGAGACAAGGTGGAGATCCCCACCGGCAAGACCGTGGTGCTGGATGTCAGCCCGCCGGCACTGAACGGCGTGACCATCACCGGCAAGCTGACCTTCGCCGACAACGCTGATGTGGAACTGACCACCGAGTGGATCATGCTGCACGGCGAGCTGGAAATCGGCACCCCCGACCGCCCGCACAAGCGCAAGGCCACCATCACCCTCACCGACAATGTGAAGGGCGAGGACGTCATGGGCGGCATGGGTGACCGCGGCATCATGATCTCCGGCGGCACGCTGAACCTGCATGGCGACCGCACCCACACCTGGACAAGGCTGTCCCAGACCGCGGATGCCGGTGCCACCTCGATCCAGGTGCTCGATGCCTCCGGCTGGCGCGTCGGTGACGAGATCATCCTGGCCTCCACCGACTTCGACCCGAAGCAGGCCGAGAAGCGCACCATTGCCGCGATCAGCGGCAACACGCTCACGCTCGACCAGCCGCTGCAGTACATGCACTTCGGCAAGGTCACCTTCGACGTGGACCAGCGCGGCGAAGTCGGCCTGCTGACCCGCAACATCAAGATCCGTGCCTCGGAGGATGCGGAGCAGTCGTACTTCGGCGGCCACATCATGGCGATGCCCTCGAGCCGGATGTTCATCTCCGGCGTCGAGCTGCACCGCATGGGCCAGCACCTGCAGCTGGCGCGCTATCCGATCCACTGGCACCTGGTGGGCGATGGCAGCGGGCAGTACGTCAGGAACGCGGCCATCCATGACACCTTCAACCGCTGCGTGACGGTGCATGGCACGCACAACCTGCGCATCGAGAACAACGTCACCTATAACAACGTGGGCCATTGTTTCTTCCTTGAAGACGGCATTGAGACCCGCAACCAGTTCGTCAAGAACCTGGCGATCCAGACCAAGTGCCATCCCACCCGGAAGTGCATGCCGATCAATCTCGGCGCCAATGGCGAGATCGATCATTCCTACGAGAACCGCATGGCCTACCGGCGGGCCAGCTGGT
>CAYQJU010000173.1:0-2797 GCA_964417875.1 uncultured Steroidobacteraceae bacterium | reverse complement strand
CTGGAGCGCCCGCGTGCTGAGAGGCCGGCGCGCCGTCGCTGAGCTTAGTAGTTAGCCGACTCGATCACCGCTGTGCTTAATCCGGCATTGCCGGACTACGGCGATGCCGTATAATAGCCCGGTGTACACGTTTGTTGAGACCAAGCTCTTCACGCGCCTAATCGACGAGTACCTTTCCGACGAGGAGTTTGCTGCGCTGCAGCTGTCGTTGGCCGTGAATCCAGAGGCTGGTGATGTCATCAAGGGATCCGGCGGAGTCCGGAAGCTACGATGGGCCGGCAGCGGTCGAGGCAAACGTGGTGGGATTCGAGTGATTTACTACCTTCGACTTCAGAACGGACAGATTTGGCTTCTCACCGCCTACGCGAAGAACGTGAGAGACGACATACCTGCCCCCGTTCTCAAGAAGATCAAGGAGGAATTGGATGGCACGTATTAAGAGAAACATTGGTCTAGAGATCCTGGAGGGGCTTCAGGAGCTGAAGCGCGGTGAGAGCGGGCGAAAGACAACCGTTCCCTCCATTTCAGGCATCCGCGACCGAACCGGGCTTTCCCAAGCACAGTTCGCGACTCTCCTGGGTGTGTCCGTGCGCACGCTCCAAGACTGGGAGCAGGGGCGCAGGGCTCCCTCCGGTGCCGCGCGTACGTTGCTCCTGGTGGCTGCAAAACATCCGAAGGCGCTGTTGGAAGTGGCGTGAGGCGTTGGCGCGAGTCGGCTAACCAGGCGCTGCAGCGAGCGGCGATTGGCATAAACTGCCCGGCCGCGGGCGATTTGTCCTCTCGCTCGCCTCAACCTCGGCGCGCCCGCGTGCTTGAGGGTCGGCGCGCCGTCGCTGAGCTGTGTAGTTAGGCGGCAGAGCTACGTCACGAATGAATTCGCCGGTGATCCTCAGCGCCTCGCATGTTGTTGTTTCGTCAGCGCTGTGCAATCGGCCCGGTGCGTGTTGTCCGCGGCGCACCAACCGTTCCGCTAACGGCTTCCTCTGAAGCCTCCTGCAAGGCTTGACGAGAAAGGTCTTGCATCGTTTGCCGGCCAGGAAGGGTCGCGATCCTCAGTCGAAAACGGTCATCGATAAAGTGCTGGGCCAGAGGTCTCCGGCCTCTGGGTTTTGTCCGCGGGTGGCGTCCACGGCCGGCCTAGGGCATGTATGCCTTTCTCTGCACGTCTCGCCGGCCAAAGCTTCTGTCGTGCATTGCGCCGCTGCGCCTGCGGCGGCATTATCGGCTCAGGCCAGCCAGATGAAACCCGCTGATTGGGCCGCAAGAAGAAGATCTCAAAGACGAACGGCACTTTCATGACTTCAAAATCCTTGTGCGCGTCCCACGCTCCGCCGCCTAACCAGGCACTGCAGCGAGCGGCGATTAGCATAAAGTGCTTGGCCGCGGGCGACCGAGCCAAGAGCGCACACGAGCGCTGGCGCGCCCGCGTGCTGGGACCTCGTCGCGCCGTCGCTGAGCTTAGTAGTTGGGCGACACTGAAATGCCGTGCATAGGCACGAATACAACACACGCAATCTGCTACCAACTCGAGGGCGCCGCCGGGTGAGAAGAGTCACAACACTGACCATTTCTGCTGCCGTGGTTGTAGCGTGCGCTGGTGGGTACATCCTATGGGACAAGTTCCTTTCTCCCAAAGCGGCCGGCGTCTCTGCATTGCGAGCGTACCTATACGATCCAGATTCTCTGAAGCTTGAAGGCGTCAAGTTCTTCTCCGCCACGGGCGCAACTTGCGGCGCTGCCAACGCGCGCAATCGCATGGGCGGGTACGCAGGATACCGACGATTCGTAGCCGATCACGATGGCGAAGTCTTTCTCGAACCGGAGTCGAGGGCGTCATCAAGTGATCCCGCAGAACAGCTAGCAGAGATTGACCTTAAGATTGCCTTTCTGAATCTAATGGATGCGCGCTGTACGAATGAGAAGAGCATTGCACGGTGACGCCCAACTAGGCGTTGCAGCGAGCCGTGGACACATAAAGTGCACGGCCGCGGGCGATCCGGGGTTGTGCTCGAACAAGTCATGCGCGCCCGCGTGCTGATAGGGCAGCGTGCGGTCGCTGAACTTGGTAGTTAGGCGACGGATCGTTTAATCGGGCCGGAGTGGTCGTAAGAGCCATGTGCTCATCACCGAAGATCGTCCAGGTTCCCTCGAATTTGGTGCCTGTTGTCCGCGGCGCCCAATCGTTCCGCCATCGGCTTCGTCAGCGCCGCCCTGCCGCCCAACGCGTCAAGGTCGACGCGGCGTTCGCCGGCAAGGCTGGCTCAGCGTGCCGCGGGTCGATATCGGTTGTCGATAAAGTGCATGAATTGCGGGGCACCGGTCTCCGGCTTGGTCCCCGAATGTCACCTTCGGCCGGCTTGGGGCATCTACTCCATTCTCCCCACCTCCCGCCTGGCAAAGGTAAGCTCCCTCCATTGCGCCGCTGCAGCAGTGGCGGCATGATCCAACTGCCGCTGATCAGCGCGCTCGTTGTTCGGGGTCGTAAGAGATCAGGGACGATAAGAAGAGGCTCGAAGAACAGTGCCCGCAGCGACGAAACCTCGCATTTTGGTCCATCGCCTAACGAGGCGTTGCAGCGAGCCGGCCTACCATAAAGTGCCCTGCCGCGGGCGGTCTGGCTCATCGCGCACACGAGCGCTTGCGCGCCCGCGTGCTGGAGCGCCGCGCCCGGTCGCTGAACTTAGTAGTTAGGCGACATGACCGACTGCCTGCGATTGCGTTTGGAGGAAGACTCAGACGGTACGACGTTCCCCCGCCTTCAGTAGCGGGTTTGTCTAGAGTCCGGCCGTGATTGTAA
>CAYQJU010000172.1:1371-2805 GCA_964417875.1 uncultured Steroidobacteraceae bacterium | reverse complement strand
TCGCGCCCCAGCGTGCGCAGCCCCAGCGACAGCGCCGTGGCGCGCATCAGGCGAGCGTGCCGGCAGTCATCGTGAGGCGCCGCTGGCAGCGCGCGGCCAGCTGCGCATCGTGCGTGACCAGCATCAGCGTGGTGCCGGATTCACGGTTCAGCTCGAACAGCAGCTGGCAGATGCTCTCGCCAGTGGCCGTGTCGAGATTGCCGGTGGGCTCATCGGCAAACAGCACCGCCGGCTTCGTCACCGAGGCGCGCGCCAGCGCCACGCGCTGCTGCTCGCCGCCGGAAAGCTGGCGCGGATAGTGCCCGACGCGTTCGCCGAGGCCGACGCGCGCGAGCATGGCACGGGCCGCCTGCGCGGCATCGCGACGGCCACCGAGTTCCAGCGGCAGCATCACGTTTTCCAGTGCGGTGAGCGAAGGCACGAGGTGAAACGCCTGGAACACGAAGCCGACGCGGTTCGCGCGCAGCGCGGCGCGGGCGTCCTCGTCGAGCCGGGTGAGTTCCTCGCCATCCAGCCACACCTGGCCGGAAGTGGGCACATCGAGGCCGGCGAGCATCGCCAGCAACGTGGACTTGCCGGCGCCCGAGGCGCCCACCAGCGCCACGGTTTCGCCTGCGCCGATGCGCAACGAAACCTCGCGGACAATGGTCAGTTCGCCCTCGGGACTGCTAACCTTTCGGGTCAGTTCCCTGGCTTCGAGAACGGTCTTGCGCTCCATCCGGATATTGCTGCTCGCGCTGTTGTCGATCGGGATTGCCGCCGCCGGCGCTCCGAATGAACGCACCCTGCTCGTGTTCGGCGACAGCCTCAGCGCGGCCTACGGACTGAGGACCGACGAAGGCTGGGTGGCCCAGTTGCAGAATCGGCTCCGGCAGCAAGGGTACGGATACAGGGTCGTGAATGCCAGTTCCAGCGGCGAGACCACAGCCGGCGGCCGCGCCCGTCTCGACCGCGCGCTCGAAACCCATCAGCCGGACCTGGTGATCCTCGAGCTTGGCGCCAACGACGGCCTGCGCGGCCTGCCCGTGCAGGGCGCACGCGAGAATCTGGCGGCGATGATCCGCGCCGTGCAGCAGCGCGATGCGGATCTCCTGCTGGTGGGCATCCTGATGCCGCCCAATTATGGACCGCGCTATGCAGAGAGCTTCGCCGCCATGTATCCGGCGCTGGCCGAAGAATTCGACGTGCCGCTGGTGCCCTTCCTGCTCGAGGGCGTCGCACTCGACAACCGCTACATGCAGGCCGACGGCCTGCATCCCAATGCCGCAGGCCAGCCGCGCCTGCTCGAGAATGTCTGGGCACACCTGGTGCCGTTGCTGGAGCGCTGACGCATGGTGGATCGGGTCTGGCTGAAGTCTTATCCGCCTGGAGTTCCGCACGACATCGACCCCGGACAGTTCGCGTCGCTGACCGCGCTGATCTGCGATGCGCTGA
>CAYQJU010000172.1:0-1271 GCA_964417875.1 uncultured Steroidobacteraceae bacterium | reverse complement strand
GAACTGCGTCACCAGATGCAGGATTCCGGCGCCACCGCGATCGTGGTGCTCGAGAACTTCGCCCATGTTCTGCAACAGGTGCTGCCGGACACACAGCTGCGGCATGTGCTCGTGACCGGCGTCGGCGACCTGCTGCCGGGCCTGAAGGGACGCGTGGTGAATCTTGTGCTGAGGCATGTGAAACGGCAGGTGCCGGCCTGGCGCATTGCGCATGCCATCCGCTTCAACGATGCACTGCGTGAATTCGAAGGACGCTCACCCGCGGCCGTCAGCCTCGCCCACGATGATCTTGCGTTCCTGCAGTACACCGGCGGCACCACCGGCGTTGCAAAGGGCGCCATGCTCTCGCACGGCAACATGGTCGCGAACGTGCTGCAGGCCGAAGCCTGGTTCAGCCAGATCAAGCTGGACAACGCCAACTTCTATTTCGCGCTGCCGCTCTATCACATCTTCTCGCTGACGGCGAACTGCCTGCTCGGCCTGCGGCGCGGCGCCATCGGCATCCTCGTGCCCAACCCGCGCGACTTCACCGGCTTCGTCAAGCTGCTGCAGAAGCATCCACCCGTGTGCTTCCTCGGCGTGAACACGCTGTTCAATGCACTGATGAACACGCCCGGCTTCGAGCGCATCGATTTCAGCAAGCTGGCCGCCACCGTCGGCGGTGGCATGGCCGTGCAGGCCGCAGTCGCGCAGCGGTGGCTCGAGCTCACCGGTTGCCCGCTGGCGCAGGGCTGGGGTCTCACCGAAACCTCGCCCGTGGTTGCCGTATGCCGGCTGCGCGATCGCGAGTTCAACGGCGCCGTTGGCCTGCCCGTGTCATCAACCGAGGTCAGCATCCGCGACGATGATGGCCGCGACCTGGGACTCAACGCCTCGGGCGAGATCTGCGTCCGCGGCCCGCAGGTCATGCCCGGCTACTGGAAGCGCCCCGACGAGACCGGGAATGTGATGCTGCCCGAAGGCTGGCTGCGCACCGGCGACATCGGACGCATCGATGACGCCGGGTTCGTGTACATCGAAGACCGCAAGAAGGACATGATCACCGTGTCCGGCTTCAAGGTGTATCCGAACGAGATCGAGGACGTGGCCGCCCGCCACCCGGGCGTGTTCGAGAGTGCGGCAATCGGCGAGCCAGATGAGCGGTCGGGCGAGGCGGTGGTGCTCTATGTGGTCCGCAAGGATCCGAACCTGACCGAGGATGAGGTGATCGCGCACATGCGCAAGCATGTCACTTCATACAAGGTGCCGCGGCAGGTGCATTTCCGGGATGA
>CAYQJU010000171.1:0-2816 GCA_964417875.1 uncultured Steroidobacteraceae bacterium | reverse complement strand
GTCTTGCCGGCCTTCGGCGGCGAGACGATCAGGCCGCGCTGGCCCTTGCCGATCGGCGCCACCAGGTCGATGGTGCGCGCGGTCAGGTCTTCGGTGCTGCCATTGCCACGCTGCAGCTTCAGGCGCTGCGTGGGGTGAAGTGCCGTCAGGTTCTCGAACAGCACCTTGTTGCGGGCGCTTTCGGGAGAATCAAAGTTGATCTCGCCGACCTTCAGCAGCGCGAAGTAGCGCTCGCCATCCTTGGGCGGACGGATCAGGCCGGAGATGGAATCGCCGGTGCGCAGGTTGAAGCGGCGCACCTGCTGCGGGCTGATGTAGATGTCGTCGGGACCGGCCAGATAGCTGGAATCGGCCGAACGCAGGAATCCGAAGCCATCCTGCAGGATCTCGATCACGCCCTCGCCATAGATCGGCTCGCCATTGCGGGCGTAGTGCTTGAGGATCGAGAAGATGATGTCCTGCTTGCGCGAGCGGGCGAGGCTCTCGAGCCCCATCGACTCGGCGACTTTCACCACCTGGTTGATGGGCCTGGACTTCAGCTCGTTCAGGCTCATCGAGCGCTTGGCCAGTTCCAGTTCGGCCTTGCCGACGATTTCGCCATCGGCGGAGGGATCAAACGGCTCGGGATCGTAGATCTCTTCGTGACGCCCGACGTTGCCGTTGACGTTGTCGCGGTTGCCGCCACCGCCGCCACCGCGGTTGCCGTCGCGGCCGCGCTTGTTGCGCTGCCGGTTGCCGCCCGGCCCTCCCAGGTAGCCCCTCACTGGTTCTGGCCCTGCGCGCCGGCCGAAAGGTTCTGCTCGAGGAAGGCCGTGAGCTGCGAGCGGGACAGCGCGCCGACCTTCTGCGCCGCAACGTTGCCATCCTTGAAGAGGATCAGTGTGGGAATGCCGCGGATGCCGAAGCGCGGCGGGGTCTGCGGGTTTTCATCGACGTTGAGCTTGGCGATCTTCACGCGACCCTGGTATTCACCGGCGACCTCATCGAGGATGGGCGCGATCATCTTGCAGGGCCCGCACCATTCGGCCCAGAAGTCCAGCAGCACCGGTTCGGTGGATTGCAGCACATCGGCTTCGAAAGTGGCGTCCGAGGTATGGACGATCAGCGGATTGCTCACGGGCGGTTGCCTCCAGTGGAGATTGGACCTTGGGTTTTGATGCCGGCTGGTCGGAGCTTGGATTTGGATGTTTGGCGCCTGGGCGCTCGGGAGCGGGATTAAGGGAATTCCCGCGCCACGGGTGTGGTCAAACAGTTTAGACTAGGTGTTTGAGGATTGGTTCCATGGCGCCGGAATAGCGCCCATGTATTGAATGCTTTTGTAGCCGGTCCTGACACGTTTTGCAAGCGCCCCGGCGCACACGTCGCAGCAACCGGTTATATAAACACCACATGATCAAGAAACTCTGGAACAAGCTCTTCGGCCGTCCCGACGCCGTCACCACTTCGAATCCTTCCGCCGGCACATCGCAGGCCGCAATGGCCGCACAGGCACCGCCGGTTTCCGCTCCAGCCACTGATGGCGCCGCTTCCACCGGCGCAGCCGCCGGCGATGACCATCGTCGACGGCGTCGCCGCGGCGGCCGCGGTCGCGGACGAGGCGGTGCGGCACCCGCGGCCAACGGCGCCCCACGCAGCGCCGATGCAGGCGGCACGCAGCGCGTACGCGAAGACGAGGAGGTCGAGGCCGTCGAGCGTGCCGCCGCGGCATCCGAGGCCAGCCTTGCCGATGTGCCGCCGGTAGAACCGCCCCGCCCCGTGGTCCGCGGACCGGTCGCACCGGATGGTCCCACCTTCAGCAGCTTCGAGCTGGAACCCAGCCTTGCGCGCGGCATTGCCGATGCCGGCTTCGAGCGCTGCACGCCGATCCAGGCGCAGACGCTGCCGTTCTCGCTGGCCGGCCGCGATGTGGCAGGCCAGGCGCAGACCGGCACCGGCAAGACCGCCGCGTTCCTGGTGTCGATGTTCCAGACACTGCTCACGCGCCAGCCGCCCGGCGAGCGTCCGCCGAATTCCATCCGCGGCATCGTCATCGCGCCGACGCGCGAACTGGCCGTGCAGATCCACAGCGACGCCATCGAGCTCGGCCGCCACACGGGCCTGAAGCTGGCCTGCGTCTATGGCGGCGTCGACTACGACAAGCAGCGCCGCCAGTTCGAGAACGGCGCCGACATCCTGATCGGCACGCCGGGCCGCATCATCGACTACTACAAGCAGCATGTGTTCGACCTGAGGCATGTGCAGGTATGCGTGCTCGACGAGGCCGACCGCATGTTCGACCTCGGCTTCATCGCCGACATCCGCTACATGCTGCGCAGGATGCCGCCGCCGGACCAGCGCCAGTCCATGCTGTTCTCCGCGACGCTGTCGCAGCGCGTGCTCGAACTCGCCTACGAGCACATGAACAATCCCGAGCAGGTCGCCATCGAGCCGGAGCGCATGACGGCCGACAAGGTGCGCCAGCTGATCTACTTCCCGGCGATGGAAGAGAAGATCCCGCTGCTGCTGGGCCTGCTGCGGCAGGCCAATGCCGAGCGCACCATGGTGTTCGTCAACACGCGCCGCCAGGCGGACCGGCTGGAAGAAGTGCTGCGCGCCAACAACATCAACGCGCAGGCGCTGTCGGGCGATGTGCCGCAGAACAAGCGATTGAAGTACATGAAGGACTTCCACAGCGGCGCGCTGCAGGTGCTGATCGCCACCGACGTGGCGTCGCGCGGCCTGCACATCGACGATGTCAGCCACGTGTACAACTTCGACCTGCCGCAGGATCGCGCCGACTACGTGCACCGCATCGGCCGCACCGCGCGCGCCGGCGC
>CAYQJU010000170.1:0-2822 GCA_964417875.1 uncultured Steroidobacteraceae bacterium | reverse complement strand
GAGCTGGGCGTGCCGCTGCAGTTCCAGAATTTCCGCGACGACTGAGCATGGCCGGCGGCGTCATGCGCCGCCACGCCGCCACGCCGGACCTGCGGCAACCGCCGGCCCCCCGCCGCGCACCCGCCGCGCACCCGCCGGCACGACCGCACCGATCCGATAGAATGCCGGTTCATCCACGCCCCGGCCGCCATGGCCCTTCCCGCTGCGAGTGCCGATGAACGCGACCACGCTGACGCCGATCGAATCCCTGCTGACCCGCACTTCGCTGGCCGGCGCCTTCATGCAGCCTCCCGCGCCGAGTGATGCCGAGATGGAGCAGATCCTGGGTGCCGCGCAGCGCGCCTCCGATCATGGCCGGCTGCGCCCCTGGCGCTTCCTGATCGTGCGGCCGGAACACTACGAAGCCTTCTTCGACCGGCTGGCGGCGGCCGCCACCCGCGTCAGCGGCGACCCGGCGCGCTACGAGATCAACCGCGAGAAGTATCGCCTCACCGCCCGCGCCCCGCTGCTGGTGGTGGCCGCCGCGAAGATCGATCCGACCCACAAGGTGCCGGCCATCGAGCAGGCCTTTGCCGCTGCCGGGGCCACGCAGCTGGTGCTCAATGCCGCGCACGCGCTGGGCTATGCGGCCTATCTGTTCTCGGGCCTCGGCGTGTTCGATGCGCAATTCAAGGCCGGCATGGGACTGGGCGAGGCCGACCACCTGATCGGCTTCATCTGTCTGGGCACCGCGGCGGGCCCGGGAAAGCCCGGCCCGACTGCTGACGAGGCCGTCCGCAAGGGACTGGAAGCGACGGTGAAACAATGGCAGCCGTAGCCGCGCACGTTGTTTCACGATGATTAGACAACGCGTCAGGCTTTGACAGACTGTCAATTCCTGAATTATCGTCCAGCAGTGACGGAGCTGACAGCACGCCGCCAGGAGGAACGGGACCGCCGCCGCAGCGAGATACTCGATGCGGCGGCGGAATCCGCCGCCGAAAGTGGCTTCGACGCCATCACCATGGACCAGGTCGCGCGCCGCGCCCGCCTTTCCCGCGCCCTTCTCTACGTCTATTTCCAGGACAAGCAGGCCCTGCACCTGGCGCTGTGCGAGCGGGCCATGGAGCTGCTGGTCGAGCGTTTTGCCGCCGCCACCGCCGAAGCCCCCACCGGCCTTGCCCGCCTCGAGGCGATGGGCCGCGCTTATGTGCGCTATGCGCGCGACCTGCCGGTGTATTTCCAGGCCCTGGCGCACCTGGAGGCGCGCGCCCCGGAGGACCTGGAGCAGCATGCCCACTGCCATGCGGTCGGCAAGCTCTGCCACGACGGCATGACGCAGGCGATCCGCGACGGCATCGCCGATGGTTCGATCCGCCCCGATGTGGGCGCGCCGGATGCGGTGGCCATCGCGCTGTGGGGATTCATGCATGGCGTGATCCAGATCGCCAACACCAAGGGCGGCCTGCTGGTCCAGCGCAATACCGACACGCTGCAACTGTATGACCATGCGCTGATGCTGATGCGGCGCGGACTGAGCACCGTGCCGTGAACCGGCTGCGCCCGGCATGGATGCTGCTGGCGCTGGTGGCCGGACCTGTCGCAACCGCCCCCGCTACCTTGCGTGACGTCACCGTGGTCGCCGGCGAATATGTGCAGATCGCCCTGCAGGGCAACCTGGCGCTGCAGGGCCAGCAGCTGGAAGTGCAACGTGCCGAAGCCGCGCTCGATGCCGCACGCGCACGCTTCCTGCCCGAGGTGTCGCTGCAGGCGCGCTACACGCGAGCGGATGGCGGACGCCAGATCGACCTCCCCATCGGCACGCTGCTGAATCCGGCCTACCAGACGCTGAACGAACTGCTCGAAGCGCAGGGCGAGCCGCCGCGCTTTGCGCCGCTGCCCGACCAGACAATTCCCTTCCAGCGCGAGCGCGAGCAGGACACGCGCATCACGCTGCGCCAGCCGCTGTACCAGCCGGCCATCCCCGCGGCCGCACGCGCGCAGCGCGAACTGCTGCGCGGCGCGGAGGCCGGCCGCGAAGCGCTCGCACGTCGCCTGCAGCGCGATGTATGGCTGGCCTACCTGGAATGGCTGAAGGCGCTGCGCGCCCGCGCGGTGCTGCAGGCTTCCGCCACCGTGCTGGCGGAGAACCTGCGCGTGAATGAATCGCTGCTGGCCAATGGACGCATCACCGAGGACCAGGTGCTGCGCGCGCGCACCGAGCAGCTGGCCGTGGCGCAGCAATTGCGCGGCATCGCCGACCAGATCGCGCAGGCGCGCAGCTATGTGAACTTCCTGCTCAACCGTCCGCTCGACACGGCGCTCGAGGAGGCGGTGCTGCCCGCGCAGCTGCCGCCACAGATGGCGCTGGTCACCCGCGGCCGCCCGGAACTGGAACAGGCCGCGGCGATGGGTGCGGCCGCCGACCAGCAGCATCGCGCGGCGCGCGCGGCGCTGGGGCCGTCGCTGTCGCTGGGGGTCGATGCCGGCACGCAGGGCGAGAGCTGGCAGTTCGGGCCGGCCCACAACTACATCGCCGGATCACTGGTGCTGAACTGGAAATTCTTCGACGGCGGTGCGAGCCGCGCCGAGGCCGAGCGGGCGCGGCTGGCCGCGCGGCAGGCGCGCCTGCAGCAGGAGTCGCTGTTGCGCCAGGTGCTGCTGGAACAGCAGCAGGCGCGCGATGCACTGGCCAGCGCGGAGGATTCCATCGCGCTGGCCGAGGCGCGCGCCGAGTCGGCGCGCGCGGCCGAGCGCATTGCCACGCGCAAGCGCGATACCGGCACCATCAGCCAGGCGGAATTCCTCGATGCGCGCACGGCGCTGACCACCGCCGAGCTGGC
>CAYQJU010000169.1:0-2870 GCA_964417875.1 uncultured Steroidobacteraceae bacterium | reverse complement strand
TCACGCAGCGGTTGTAGGTGTCGTGGATGGCCGCGTTCTTGATGTACTGGCCCTTGGCGTCGCCCACCAGGTGCCAGTGGATGGGGTAGCGCGCCAGCGTCAGGTTCTGGCCCATGCGGGTCAGTTCGACGCCGGAGATGTACATCTGGCTCGACGGCATCGCCATGATGTGGCCGCCGAAGTAGCTCTGCTCGGCATCCGGCGAGGCCTGGATCTTGATGTTGCGGGTCAGCATGGCCACCTCGCCGCGCTGGTCGACATCGAAGGTGATCTTGCCGAAGTGCATGTATTCCAGCGGCTTGTCGAGCGTGATCGCATTGCCGCGGATGGCAGTGATCGTGCGCTTCTCGGCCTGTCGGGGGTTGAAATCCGTGGACGCGAGGACGATCTCATCGCCCACGCGCCAGCCGGAGGCGTCGAGCACCTCGATGGCATTGGTGCCGGCTTCAGCCGTCTTCGACAGCTTGGTCCAGGTGTGCGTGCGGTCGCCGTGCAGGTTCAGCGTGCCGCCGGAGATCATGATGCCGCGGTCGCCCATGCCGGCCATGATGTCTTCGCCCTTCACGTTGTCGGTGAAGGTGATTGTGGCCTTGCGGGTGTGCGGCTTCGACTCGGTGCCGATCTGCAGCTCACCGTGCAGCATGATCCACTCGGTGGTGAGTTCGACGTCCGCATCGTTCGAGAACACCAGCCTGCCGTCGATCGACAGGCCGTTCAGTGCCGGCGGGCTCACATCGAGCAGCACCTGCTGTTCCCTTGCGATGGTGACCTTGTCGCCGGCGCGTGGCACCTGCCGGTTCGGCCAGGTGGCCGGATCAGACCAGCGGCTGACGGCCGCCGATTCTGCGTTCTGCGCCTGCGCGACATTGAACACGCTGCCCAGCAACAATGCCGGCATCAGCGATGCGAGCAGGACTGAGCGGGATGGTTTGCTCATGGACTCGACCCCCAACTGTTTGTTGACCATTTGGTTTGTGCCACAGGATAGCGCGACTGGACCCCGCGGTGATCCGTCGCAGGCACTTCAGTGCGGAATTTTCGTGAAACGAGCGACCGGATCGATGCAGAACGAAAAAGCCCCCGGCCATCACGGCCGGGGGCATGCAAGTGCATGGGGTCTGGCTGACCCTGGGTCTAGCGGCTCACCTGCAGGCTGCCTCCACCCCTGCGACCGCCATCCTCAGTGGAGACGACCTTCACCCACAGCGCATCATTGCTCCTGTAGTAAGCCGTGGCGTCCGCCTTGCGCAGCGCATCCAGGCTGTTCACCGCAGTGCCTGCGGCGGCGGTGGTGAAGCCCGGCAGCTCGAAGATCACCGCCGAACCCGGATCCATCTCGGAAAGGGAAAGGTTCAGCATCGGCCGCTCGGTGGCCACCGTGATCTCGGTGCCCGCCCGCACGTTGGTGGAGTTCAGGCCGAGGGCGGCCAGGTCGTACTCCTTGCCGTCGCGACGCAGGATGATGGGCTGCTGGGCCGGTGCGCCGCCGGCGCGTGCGCCCGGGCCACCCGCAGCGCCCGGACCGCCGAACGCAGCACGAGTCCCCGGTGCCGGCGCGGCAGCGCCAGCGGCGGCCGCCGCAGCACCCAGGCTGGGCGCCGCGGCGCGAGGTGCCGGGGCCGCACCGCCGGGCGGACCACCGCGGCGCGGACCGCCGAAGCCTCCGCCGAAGCTCAGGCGCCCGACATCACCGCGGCACAGCGCCGCGTTCCAGTCGCGCTTGATCTCGCAGGCCTGCGCGTCGGTGGCGATGCTGTCGTGGACGCCGTCATGGATCAGCACATAGGAGTTCGGGCCCGCGCCCAGCGAGCCGTCGATGTCCTTGAACACCGCGGTCTTCCACGCAATGCTGGTGCCGTTGTCATTGCCCCACTTGCGCACCATCGGCGGGAAGTACACCGGCTTGGCATTGACGAACTTGACGTTCTCGACCGTGTTCTCGGTGCTCACGCCGAAGCTGGTGTAGAGCAGGTAGGAGATCGCTCCGGTCTTGCGCGTGGCATTGTCGACGAAGTTCACGAAGGTGGTGTTCGCCACATCGTGGCGCAGGTCGTAGTACTCATAACCGCGGATCGGGAAGTCCGGCATCATCGGCTTCGGCAGGCTGCGGCCATAGGCCTTTTCTTCCGGCGTACGCGGATTGCCAATGTTCTCGCTCTCGCCGACGAACAGCGAGTCGATGACGCGCGAGGTGTAGGGCTCGCCGCCACCCAGGCCCGAGGCATGCGTGTAGCCGATGGCGTTGTCCGCCGACCGGAAGTTGCGCACGGTGTTCATCTCGCCGCGCGCCCAGAAGCCGCCGTTGCGGTTCTTGTAGGCAGTGAGATCCTCGAACAGCGTGTCGAGCATCGGGCTGTCCGGGTCTGCCGGATTCTCGCGCGGCACATGCATGTTGCCGGTCACGCCGAAGGTGTTGTCCTGGTTGATGTTGCGATCGAACATGAAGCCGTCGTAGCTCGAGTGGGCGACATTGCCCTTGAACTGGCGCAGCTGGG
Organism: uncultured Steroidobacteraceae bacterium; assembly: GCA_964417875.1. Lineage (GTDB taxonomy): Bacteria > Pseudomonadota > Gammaproteobacteria > Steroidobacterales > Steroidobacteraceae > ZC4RG30. The sequence continues at coordinate 375 of CAYQJU010000169.1, read as the reverse complement.
TGCGGCGCGGCCAGGTGTTCTGACTGATCTCAGTGCCCTCGAACTGGCCGTTGGGATGCTCCGGCAGCGACAGCCAGAAGCCGTTCGCATCGGAACCGGCGGCGACATTGTCGATGTAGACGTTGTCAGGGTTCGTGATCCAGAAGCTGGCCACGGTGTTGTCCGAAGGCAGCAGCACATCCGGCGAGCGCTGCCCATTGCTGCGGGCCGCCTGGCGCTCGTCGAAGTCTTCCATCTCGCCGGCGGCCGCGAGGTTGGTCGGCACGCAGGGCTTGCTCACATGGCACTTGGTCTGGATCGCCAGGTTGCGCACCAGCGAATTGCCGGTCTCGATGCCGTCCTCGAGGAAGAAGCAGTGGCCCACGTTGTTGTAGG
>CAYQJU010000168.1:0-2890 GCA_964417875.1 uncultured Steroidobacteraceae bacterium | reverse complement strand
GGTACTGCACGAGGTTCCAGGTGAAGCTGTCGTAGTTGTCGATCATCAGCAGCATCGGTGCTCCATGCGGCTCTCGGGACGGCAGACAAGAAGGCAGTGGGACTCGCGACCGTCCGACGGCGGCGGCGGCCGGAAAACCACGCGCGGCCCGCGGAAGGGCTGCATCAGAACGGGCTGGTCCATCGCGGCTGGTCCTCCATCCAGTCAAACAACGCTTCGAAGGCAGCACGATATCGCCGTATTCGCGCAAGCAGCCCGCCGAGCTCGGTCACGTCCGCGGTGACCGGCAGCTCCAGGCCGGACCACGCCGCCAGGCCTTCGATCTTTGGGGTGTTGCCCGCGAGCGCGACGAAGGGAACCCGCGCCCGGCAGGCGGCATAGACCCCGTGATGACGTCCGGTCAGTACGATTTCGCTCGCAACTACCGTGTCTAGCATCGCCTGCCAGTCCAGTACGTCCATGGGGATGTACTCGAACCTGGCCATCGGCCCTCCGGTCGGCTTGGCGAAGCCTCGAAGGCCAGGCCAGTACAAGTCGGTCATCCGGATCCGCGCGTTGGGTGCCCGGCCTCGGCGCGCGCGCGCAGGATGGGAGTAGCTGGCATCGAGTGCCATCGTGCTCTCCACTTTATGCCTCGAGCGAAGCTGGTCACGACTGAGCAATTCACGGACCTCAAGCCGGTCCAGTCGGCGTAGCACGTGGTCATGACTGTTCCCCATCCGGAACCACGATGCATTGCACAAGGCCGTGCCCTTGCCCATGTCCTGTGCAGCCGACAGCAGATCCAGGATCCGGATCGACCGGGGGGTATCGTCATGCAGCGTACCTTCGCCGTTGACCAGCACCGCGTCGCTGGCCTCCACCCCTTCCAGGTCCAGCGTTGTCCGCGAGGCCTCGCGCCGCACCTGGTGGCCTGCCGCCTCGAGCGTGGAAACAATCACTTGGCATACCGCCTGCGAACCACAATGGAAGTCCGACGTGTCGTTGACCAGCAGGATCCTCATTGCGCCGTCCGTACAGGGAAAACAGAATTGAGGGGGTGTTCGGCTCCCATAGAACCCAATAGTGCTTCCGGGGTCATTGTCCCCGTGCGAATCCCCACGATCATATCGATGGCGGCCAAGGCTCTATGCGTGGAGTCAGTCCGGAACCCGCGACAGTGCTCCTCCATGAACCTGTTCCGTGCCGGTTCGTCGCTACGGTGTACGTCCAGCGCTAGCAGCACCTTGTCCGCCGAGAAATCCACGGCGATTCCAGGGAAGAACGTAAAGTCGGTGAGTCCGAAGGATGGGAGAAGCACAGCCGCGACACCCATGCGCATTGCCTCGAGCACGGCGGTGCTGTGTGTCGTCAGCACCCAGGCGGAGGCCGCGATTTGAATTTCGATGGCTTCGTTCGACGGGAGGAACTGGAACTGCCCCCGCAGTCCGGCATACAGGTCCGTGTGTCCAGGGTGTGGACGGATCCGTACAGCTTTGCCAGTGGCATCCTCTAGAGCTGACAGAATCGGCGCGACAATGCCTGGCCGTGGTGCCGATTGCGCCACGTAAAGAATGTACTCGCCGACGTCGCCTGTACGAAAGGAAAGTCGGTCGAGTTTGGGCAGTCCAACCGGGAGTACGCGTGCCCAGAAGCGGGCGTCGAAGTTCATGACATGGCGCCGGCCGAAACATAGGAAGTAGTCGGCAAGGAAGTCCTGATTCATCCGGTTCCACGCCTGGTACAGGCCGTGCTGGAAAGCCGCGATGGGCACCTGTGGCGCGTGCCTGCGTAGCAGGCGCGTCATCTCCTGCGCGGGCCAATGGATCATGTCGTCCATCAGCACAATGTCGGCATCGACCAGATGCCGCACCAGCGACCCCAGATGCTGGGCAGCCTGCGCACGCGCCCGCACAGCCGGCGCGTGGACGCGGGTGAGACCCAGTGCGGCCGGATCCTCGCCAATGGAAGCACCCAGAGGTATCCACACCAAGCTCACCGTGTCGCCCCGGGCCTGCATATGCTCTAGTACCGGAAGAAAGTTCCCCGCTGTCCGCAACGAACTGGCCAGGACGATCACATCCATTACGCGTCCACCTCGCCAACCATCCGCGGCAGCCCAGGCTGCGGCCCTGACTCCGTAAGGAGTCGTGCACAGTCCATCATCCACTCCGAATCCCAGCGGTGCGTGGCGCGCCGCTTCTTGTGAAAGGCATGGGGAATGTTCGAGGCTGTCAGCAGCTTGTGGAATGAGTTCATCTGTGCTCCCCAGATCATGAATCCATCAAGCACCAGCCTGGCTCCTGCACGCGCCGCATCGCCCAGGTCCGATATTCGGCGGACCAGGCAATGTTGCGCGAATACCTCTTCGGACCCATAGCTCCTGCGCATGCTGGGACGAACCATCCGCTCCATCATCAGGGGTGCGTCCCAGGCGGCTGCCCCGGCGAACAGCCCCGAGCGCCAGTGCCGGGCAAGAATCGAGAGGGCCGCGAACCCGGACTTGCTGAACCCCATCAAGTGGAGCGGAGCATCGTCGAACCGGGTCCACTGTCGCGCGGCGGCGAGGACGGCGCGTTCGGCTGACTGCTCTTCTGCCCCCACGTCGGCAAACCATCCTGGTGGAGACGCGAAGCGAGGATACCCCCAGCGCAGGGCAGGCCCAGTCGAACGCTTCTCCACCAGCCGCAGGCAGTCCATGGGGTTCCCGAGGTCGGGAGCCGTTTGCTCACCGGCGGGGAGGAGCAGTACACGCGCCCCGGTGCCAGATGCCCCCCTCCCCAAGATGATGAGCGATGAAATTCCTGCTGTCCGGGGGACCGGCAGGATCGTCGGCGTCGAGTCGGCGCCCACTGCCTACAGGCCCTTCGCCGCCTGCGCCACCGCGCGGAACAGCGCGCGGCCCTTGTTC
>CAYQJU010000167.1:0-3024 GCA_964417875.1 uncultured Steroidobacteraceae bacterium | reverse complement strand
ACGACCTGTCCGGCCTGGACGTGGCCCGCAAGCTGGTGATCCTGGCGCGCGAGGCCGGGCGCGAGCTGTCGCTCGACGACGTGGACGTGGAAAGCCTGGTGCCCGACCATCTGCGCGAGGTGTCGCGCGACGAGTTCCTCGAGCGGCTGGAGGAGTTGGACGCGCCGATGCAGGCGCGGCTGGAGGCGGCGCAGGCCGAAGGCCGGTCGCTGCGCCACGTCGCGCACCTGTCCCAGGCCAACGGCGCGCGCGTGGGGGTGATGGCGCTGCCGGCCGAGCACGCCTGCTGCCACACCCGCCTGACCGACAACCTGGTGCAGTTCACCACCGCGCGCTATGCCAGCAATCCGCTGGTGGTGCAGGGGCCGGGCGCCGGGCCGCAGGTGACCGCGGCCGGCGTGTTCGGCGACATCCTCGCCATCGCCCATTCGCTCAGCAACGGGATCGGCGCGCAGGCATGAACCGCTTGGCCACCGCCTTCGCGCCGGCAAGCGTCGGCAACATCGGGGTCGGCTTCGACCTGCTCGGGCACGCCATCGACGGGCCTCGCGACCTCGCAACCGTGCGCAGGATCGAGCAGCCCACCGTGCGCATCGACGGCATCGCCGGCGACATCGCCGGGGTCGCGTCGCTGCCGCTCGATCCGCTGCGCAACACCGCCGGCGGGGCGCTGATCGCGCTGCGCGAGGCGCTGCAGCTGCCGTTCGGATTCGCGCTCGAACTGCACAAGGGCATTCCCCTGGGATCGGGCCTGGGCGGCTCGGCGGCATCGTGCGTGGCGGCGCTGGTGGCGGCCAACGCCCTGCTCGACGCGCCGCTGTCGCGCGCGGCGCTGTACCGGTTCGCGCTCGACGGCGAGGCGATCGCCAGCGGCAGCCGCCACGGCGACAACGTCGCGCCGATGCTGCTGGGCGGCGTGGCGCTGGCCACCGACACCCGCGCGATGCGCATCCAGGCGCCCGACTGGCTGCACGCGGTGGTGGTGCACCCGGACCAGGTGCTGGAGACGCGCCGTTCGCGCGAAGCCCTGGTCGAACCGTATCCGCTGGCCGACGTGGTGCGGCAGGGCGCGCACCTGGCGCAGTTCCTGCTGGGCCTGCAGCACGGCGATGCGGACCTGATCCGCGACGGCCTCCACGACGTGCTGGTGGAGCCGCGGCGGGCGCCGCTGATCCCGGGGTTCGCGGCGGTCAAGGCCGCGGCGCTCGACCACGGCGCGCTGGGCGCGAGCATCTCCGGCGGCGGGCCCAGCGTGTTCGCCTGGTTCGATTCGCGCGCGGCCGCCGAACGCACCGGGCAGGCGATGCGCCAGGCCTTCGCCGACGCCGGTTTCGACGCGCGCGCCTACGTCACCCCGGTCGATGCGCCCGCGGGCCAGGTGCTGGATGCGCAGGCGCCCGCGGCGTCGCGCGAGCCGGCGGCGTCCGGGACCGTCGACGCACCCTGAGCCGGCCGCGCGCTCCGCTCGGCCCCGTCTTCCACGGCCGGCCCGCAGCGGGCCGGCAGTCACGCCAGAGATCCGCAGGAACAGCCATGCAGTTCATCAGCACCCGGGGCCAGGTCGGCCCCACCCCGATCGATGACGCCCTGGTTGCGGGGCTTGCGCCCGACGGCGGGCTGTACGTGCCCGAGCGCATTCCGGCGGTCGATTTCGCCACGCCTGTGGCCAGCCTGCCGGCAACCGCGCTGCGTACCCTGGCGCCCTACTTCGTCGACTCGTCGCTACGCGAGCGGCTCGGGGCGATCTGCACCGATGCGTTCTCGTTCGACGCGCCGCTGCGGCCGCTGGCCGGCGCCGGCGACCACGTGCTGGAGCTGTTCCACGGTCCGACCGCCGCGTTCAAGGACTACGCCGCGCGCTTCCTGGCACGCGCGCTGGAAGGGCTGCGCGATCCGGCCGCGGCGCCGACCACGATCCTCGTCGCCACCTCCGGCGATACCGGCGCGGCGGTGGCGGCGGCCTTCCATCGCCGCCCGGGCTTCCGGGTGGTGATCCTGTATCCGGACGGCAAGGTCTCGCCACGCCAGGCGCACGGGCTGGGCTGCTGGGGCGACAACGTGGCCGCGTACCGGGTCGAGGGCAGCTTCGACGACTGCCAGCGGCTGGCCAAGCAGGCGCTGTCGGACGAGGCGCTGCGCGCGAGGGTCCCGCTGGGTTCGGCCAACAGCATCAGCCTCGGGCGGCTGCTGCCGCAGGCGGCCTACTACGCGCATGCGGCCAGCCATTTCCAGGCCGCGCACGGGCAGCCGCTGAACTTCATCGTGCCGACCGGCAACCTCGGCAACGCCAGCGCCGCCTTCGTGGCGCGCGCGATGGGCGCGCCGGTGGGCGAAATCCGCCTGGCCTGCAACGCCAACGACACCCTGCCACGCTATCTCGACGGCGCCGACTACGCCGCGCAGCCGACCCGCGCCACCCTGGCCAACGCCATGGACGTGGGCGCGCCGAGCAACTTCGAGCGGCTGCGCCACTGGCACGCCGACGACGCGGCGCTGCGCGCCGGGTTCGTCGCCGCCACGGTGGACGATGCGACGATCCGCGAGGTGGTGCGCGATGCCCCGACGCGCCACGGCATCGTCGCCTGCCCGCACACGGCCACCGGCCTGAAGCTGCTGCAGGACCTGCGTGCGGCCGGCGACGCGCGGCCGTGGGCGGTGGTGGCCACCGCGCATCCGGCCAAGTTCGAGAGCATCGTCGAGCCGCTGGTCGGGCACGCGGTGGAACCGCCGCCGGCGCTGGCCGACTGCCTGGCCAGGCCCGCGCATGCGGAGGCGATGGCGGCGGACTACGGCGCGCTGCGGGCGGTGCTGGAGGGCTAGCGACCGGGCTTCGGCCTGCTTCCGACGCCGATCCGCCGCCGCAGGCGGGTGAGACGTTTGCGCCGCGGTCGGCGCCGTGCAGGCCTATCGAACGCGCTGCGCCTGGGCGGACGGGTCCGGGTGGGGAGCGCCTTCGCCAGCGTGATCCAGCGCGCTCAGCGCGCCGCCATGAACGCCTCGATCTCGTCCGCGCTGCGCGCCAGC
>CAYQJU010000166.1:0-3074 GCA_964417875.1 uncultured Steroidobacteraceae bacterium | reverse complement strand
ATATCCTGCTGGTCGATGACCAGCCGGCCCGGCTGCTGTCCTACCGCTCGGTGCTGGAGGAGTTGGGACAGAACCTGGTCTATGCGCATTCCGGTGCCGAGGCGCTGTCGTGCCTGATGCACATGGAGTTCGCGCTGATCCTGCTCGATGTGAGCATGCCCGGCATGGACGGCTTCGAGACCGCGGCGATGATCCACGAGCATCCTCGCTTCGAGAGCACGCCCATCATCTTCGTCACCGGCGTGCACGACACCGAGTTCGACCGCCTGAAGGGCTACAAGCTCGGCGCCGTCGACTATGTGTCGATCCCGGTGGTGCCGGAGATCCTGCGCGGCAAGGTGTCGGTGCTGATCGAGCTGCATTGCAAGCGCCGCGACCTGCAGGCGGCCAACCGCAACCTGGCCGACGCGAACACCGCACTGGCCGAGGCCAATGCGGCGCTGGCCGAGGCCAATGCCACCCTCGAGCTGGAGAAGGCCAGCGAGCTGGAGGCGCTGAACCGCAACCTGCAGGACAGCAACCGCGACCTGGCGCAGTCGAACCAGGCGCTGCAGGCGCAGGTGGCCGAGCGCAACCGCGCCGAGCGCGCGCTGAAGGAGGCGGACCGCCGCAAGGATGAGTTCCTCGCCATCCTCGCGCATGAGCTGCGCAATCCGCTGGCGGCGCTGTCCGCATCCGCCCGACTGCTGGGCATGCAGGCGCAGAAGCCGGAGTTCGCGGTCATGGCCAGCAGCTCGATCCAGCGGCAGGTCACGCACATGGCGCGGCTGCTCGATGATCTGCTCGATGTTTCGCGCATCTCCCATGGCGTGATGCAATTGCAGCGCGACAAGGTGGAGCTGGCCGACGTGGTGCGCTCGGCCGCCGAGATGGTGCGCCCGCAGCTGGAAGCCAAGCAGCAGACCTTGCAGACGGTGCTGCCCGAACAGCCGGCGCCGGTGCTGGCCGATGCGGTGCGCATGATCCAGGTGCTGGCCAACCTGCTGAGCAATTCAGTGAAGTACACGCCCGATGGCGGCCGCATCGAGATGCGGCTGGAAGCCGGTGAGCAGGATGTGACCGTGTCGGTGCGCGATGACGGCGCCGGCATCGAACCTTCCATGCTCGAGCAGGTGTTCGACATGTTCTACCAGGTGAGCAAGGCGCAGGGCGGCCTCGGCATTGGCCTGGCACTGGTGAAGGGACTGGTCGAACTGCATGGCGGACGCATCCGCGCCACCAGCGCCGGCGAGGGCAAGGGCAGCGAGTTCGTGCTGACGCTGCCGCGCGCGCAGGAGGCCACCGGGATGACCGGGCTGCCCGCCGGTGCCGGTGCCGCCACCGACGCGGTGCCGATGCGGGTGCTGGTGGCCGATGACAACCGCGACAACGCGATGAGCTGGGCCATCCTGATCGAGGGCCTGGGCCATCAGGTGGCCGTGGCCTATGACGGACTATCGGCCGTGCAGTCCGCATCGCTGATGCAGCCGCAGGTGCTGCTGCTGGACATCGGCATGCCGCACCTGGACGGCTATGAGGTGGCGCGCCGCATCCGCGCCACCGACTGGGGCCGCCAGGCCTTCCTGGTGGCGGTGACCGGCTGGGGGCAGGCCAAGGACCGCGCCATGGCCCGCGAGGCGGGCTTCGACGAGCATTACACCAAGCCGCTCGATCCGGACCACCTGGAAGTGCTGCTGCGCAAGGCCAGCCGCAAGCTCGACCCGGCCTGCGAGGCCGCCGCGGCCGTGCGCACCGGGTGACGCCGCCAGGGTTTTTCGGGCGATTTGCCCCAAACCCTTGATCTGCGTAGAATCCCGCGCTCTTTTCGGTAGCCCTAACAGATACGAGGCCAGGACCCGAGCATGGTGACCATTCGTCTGACACGGCGCGGCGCGCGCAACAATCCCTATTTCCACGTGGTGGTGACCGACCATCGCAAGCGCCAGGGCGGCAAGAGCCTGGAGCAGGTGGGTTTCTTCAACCCCAAGGCCCGCAAGACCGAGCCGAAGCTGCGGCTCGACCTGCCGCGCATCGAATACTGGGTTTCGCAGGGCGCGCAGCAGTCCGAGCGCGTCAGCCACCTGGTGCGCGAATACCGCAAGCAGTCGGCCGCGGAATCCGCGGCGGCCTGATCCGGCGATGCCGGGTGCGCACACCGGTCCGGCGCTGACGCTGGGCCAGGTGGGAAGCCCGCATGGCATCGCAGGGTGGGTGCTGGTGCGATCGTTCGCCGACCCGCCCGATTCGCTGCTGAACCACGAGGAATGGCAGCTTTGCGCCCCCCACGGGCGCTCGAGGACGGTCAGGCTGATCGAGGGCGCCCCCTACCGCAACGGTCTGCGGGTGCGCCTGGAAGGCGTCGCAGACCGCAATGCGGCCGAGGCGCTGAACGGCTGGTGGGTGCAGATTCCGCGCGAGCGGCTGCCACCGCTGGCCGAGGGTGAGCATTATCGTGACGATGTCGTGGGCTTCACGGTCCGCAATGTCGAAGGGGTGGAGCTGGGCCAGGTGGACTATTTCACCGACCTGCCCGCCGGCGCGGTGATGGTGGTGAAGGGGCAGGCCGAACACTGGCTGCCGGTGACGAAGCAGCATGTGCTGCGCATCGATGCCGGCGAGCGGTTGATCGAGGTGGACTGGCCCGCGGAGCTGGCGTGAGGATCGAGGTCGTCACGCTGTTCCCGGTGATGATCCACCAGGCGCTGCAGTTCGGCATCACCGGGCGGGCGATCCGCCGCGGACTGCTGCAGGTGGGGACCGAAGACCCCCGCACGCACACCCGCGACGTGCATCGCACCGTGGACGACCGCCCGTATGGCGGCGGCCCGGGCATGGTGATGAAGCCCGAACCGCTCAGCGCGGCGATTGCCGCGGCGGCGGCGCGGGTGCCGGCGGGAAGCCGCAGGATCTACCTGTCGGCGCAGGGCGCGCGCTTCGACCAGGCGCGTGCCATGGCGCTGAAGGATGCGACCGGCCTGGTGCTGGTCGCGGGAAGATACGAGGGGATCGACGAGCGCGTGATCGCGACGTCGGTCGACGAGGAGCTGTCGGTGGGCGATTACGTGCTCTCCGGCGGCGAGCTGCCGGCGCTGGTC
>CAYQJU010000165.1:0-3082 GCA_964417875.1 uncultured Steroidobacteraceae bacterium | reverse complement strand
GGCTGGACGTTCTCGCTGCACGTCGACGAGGCGCGTGTGACTGCCCACCTTTCCTGGTGAGGACGCCAGCGGTCGCGCCTATCCCGCGGGCGGCGAAGGCGCTGCTTGCGACCCGGCCGGGATACGCTCGGCTGCCTTCGACGCTTGCGATCGCGGGCTCCGCGCGCTCCCAGGAACTCTTCGATCCACGACGCAGCTTCATCTGAGCGCTGCATGCCCGCTCGGTCGGTTCCCTTGGGGGTGGGGACGACCCGCAGGCGACGGTGGCGGTTGCTGCCGGCTACGGCCATCACAGAGAAAACCCAGGGCCACTTCCAATGGCTGATGACTTTGAGAACAGCGCGGGTTAGTTTCCCTGTCATCTAACGGCCAGTCGCCGCGACATACCCCTGGCCCAAGCCCGCGCTTATCTGGCTGACTTTTTCCGACTCCCGCGTGGTCCTGATGATCGCTACCTGCCGGCTCAGCCTTCTCCTCGCCATCGCACTGCTGCCGGCCATCGGCCACGCCTGCGACCAGGCGTTCGCACTGGAAGGTGCGCTGTCGATCCCGCAGTGCGACCCGGCAGCCGCGGGCGCCGATTGCGTGCCGGCGACCCAGGCAGTCTACGAAGCGCTCGAAGCACTCGAGATAACCGATGTCTTCACTATCGGCGTGCAGGCCAGTCCCTGGCGGATGTACGACGCGCAGGGACGCATCCTGACCGTCGAGGAAGTGGCTGCCGCAGTCCGTGCCGGAAGGCCGGACAGCGATCGTCGCGTACATTTGGCGGGTTCATGGACTTCCGTCCGGCCAGACGGCCGCAGCGAGACGCTTGCGCATCGGCTGTCGGCAGCCTTGGACGGCTTCCCGGTGGACGGGAGCGACGGGTTCCTCTGGTTGAGCCCCTCGGGCGCCATGCGCACTACGACGCAGGCGTACTCCATGTGGAAGGCCGGCCCGTACAACGTCGAGCGTGGTGAGGACGTATTGATGCCGCTGGTACCGGGCGCGATGGCGCAGTTCGAGGATCAGTTCGCACGGAATGGCCTGGCGGCCGGTGTGGTGGAGGCAGGCATCGGCTTCGACGTCTTCATGCTCTGCCAGGACCGCGCACTGGCGGCATTCGAGCGGGCCGCTGGTATGGGAAGCGCGATTGGTGCCTACAACGCCGGCCTGATGCGCGCTGAGCAGGGCGACCGCGTCTCTGCGACAAACTGGCTGGAGTTGGCGGAACGTCTGGGCGAAAGCAAGGCAACCTCTGCCCTGATGGAGCTGAAACGATAGGGTTTGCGCACAAGTCCACGGCAGGTGTGCGCGTCGGTCAATCGCAGCCGAGGTTCTGCGGGCCTGCAGGATTGTCCAGGCTCATCAGCGGCTGGTGCTACCGTCCGCCCTACGGCTCGCATCCTATCCCGTCATTGTCACGGTCCAGGTGCCGCCCGTAACCAGGGTCTCCGCGGTGCACGGGCGCCGCGCCCGCTGCCTTCGCCTCACCACAGTTCGCAAAGGCGCGTCCCGCAGGCACCCTGCCTCCGGGGGCAGCGCGCGCAGGCGTGTAGGCGGCGGGCGCGCCGATCTGTGGCCGTGGTGCGTTGGCGGCCGCACGATGGCAGTGGTAGTCGCCCGTTTTGCGGTTGTTGTGGCAGCCCTCGCTGTTGAGCCCGCCGCCGTGGGACCAGGCCGAGTTCACGCCGAGCAGTGAGACCAGCAGGGTCACGAAGCGCACCGCATGCCTGCCGTTACGGCGTCTGGATTCGAGCGCACGCATCGCAACGCTTCGCCGGGTCGGCTTCATACGGACCGGGCCGAGCCGCAGGGACCGTTGTGGAGGCGGGCTGAGCCACGGGAGCAGCGACAGACGCAGACTGGGCGACGGCAGGAACTGGACGCGCGGGGATCTGGTCGCCGCCAGGCGGGACATAGATTGCGATGCCGCTGCCCACCTTGACGAACGTCGCGGCGCTGAATCCCGACCCCCAAACGTGGCCACCCGACGCCCAGGCATTGCCGAACCCCACGCTGCCCGAATACTGGTCTTCCACCCCCTGCAGGAGAATGCCGTTCGCACCCAGCGCCGCAGCTTCGTCCCGAAGACGATCGACCACCTTGTTGGTCTTCTGCTGTGAGGTGATCGCGAACGACGCATTGTTGTTTGACTTGAGAACGGCGACATTTTCGTAGACGGCTGGTGGCTCCAGGTATAAACGCACTTCGCTGGGTGAGATGGGGGCGCGCTGCTGGCCCACCAGGATGTGGGAACTGGTGCAGCCGGACAGGGCGAGTGCTGCCAGAATGACAATGGCGAAGTGCTTCATGGATCCTCCCCGGGATTCCGTTCGCTGGCGAAAGCCAGTGCCCCAAATAACGAGCATGGGTCGTGCCAGCTTGTTTGGGAATCATCCGCACAGCATCCGGAGGTCAAAGTGACCCGTGCGGGCACTATTGGTCGCAACTGGGGCGGGAGGTCAGTCCGAAGACGTCAGAGGACATCACCAGAGAAGGATGGGTGTCCACGACAGTTCTTCTGCCACCGATTTCGAGTTCGCTCTGCCGGTCAGGTCGGAGCGTGACGCTAGACTGCCGGCGACGGATACCGTACCGCCAAGACGTGCGCAATGTGATTCCGCACGCCTCAGGGGCAAGCGGGGAACGGGGGGCAAACGGGGGCAAACAGGGTCGGGTTCACTTTTCAAGGACAGTCTTGTGAGCAACGGTCTGGAGAAGGGGAGAGGCTACGGTGCATGACGATCCTATCGACTTGAGCGAAGTCCGGTTTCGCAACCCGGACATACGCCATATTCCGCGGCGCGAAGAAGAGGCCGGCACGCCGTTCTGGCGCATGGTCGGTGCCGTGTTCGTGGCCCTGTGCCTGTATGGCCTGCTGCAGACGGTGGTCACCGTGGCATTGGTCCGCCATGCGGTGAAGGACCTGGAGCGGCAGTTTCATTCGCTGCTGGCCAGTCCGGATGCAGCGGTGTCCGCGCCTGCGCCTGCGCCCGTTCCCGCGCGGACGACCACGCCCCGGCCGACTGCGCCTCGCCTGCCCGCGCACCTGGGCCCGGTGGAAGCCCGCAAGGCCGGCTTTGCCCAGGCCTGCATC
>CAYQJU010000164.1:0-3162 GCA_964417875.1 uncultured Steroidobacteraceae bacterium | reverse complement strand
GTCGACGAGGACATGGAGGCGAAACTGCTGATCACGGTCGCGCCGGGCGGCTATCTGCGCCGCACCGGTGGCTGATTGGCTGGGCAACGCCTACTGCCACCAGGCCCCCTTCAACGCGATACCTCACAACTGGCTACCCAATGTCCAGCAGAGCACCTTCCAGCCGACCGCTTGTCAGCATCGGGGTCCCCGTATACAACGAGGCGCGGTTCATCGGGGATGCACTGGCGAGCCTGCTGGCGCAGGATTATCCGAACATCGAGATCATCGTGTCCGACAATGCGTCTTCGGACGGGACGGCCGATATCTGCCGGAGAATGGCGGCGCTGGATGGGCGCATCCGGGTGCTGACTTCGGAAACGAACGACGGGGCTACCGCGAACTTCCAGCGATGCCTGGATGAGGCCCGGGGAATGTGGTTTCTGTGGGCCGGGGGGCACGACCTGTGGTCCCCGGACATGGTCTCGGAATGCGTAGCGGCGCTGGAAGCGCATTCCGGCGCCGTGGTCGCAATTCCGGAGTCATGCTGGGTGGATGTTTCCGGGCGGCCATTCGGCGAGCGTGCCGGCGTGTTCGACACACGCGGCATGGACCCACTCGGTCGCATTTTCAGCCTGCTCTGGTCGAACATGCATCCGATGTACGGCCTTATGGACATCAAGGCGTTGCGCGCCACCGGCCCAATCCCGAACTATCCTGGCGCAGATCTGGTGATGCTTGCCCGGCTGGTGCTGCAAGGAGATTTCGTCCCGGCCCGCAATGCTCTCTGGTCGCGGCGCCAGACCAGGCCCAACGAGACGTTCAAAGATCGCCAGCGCCGGTACGGGGGCAGTCAGTTCAGGATCAGGAGTGGCATGTTCCCGATGGTACGCCTGGCTCACGAGTTCCTCGCCAGCGTCTGGGCCTCAGGACTGGCGCTGCCGGACAAGCTCGCCTTCACCGTGGCGTTCCCCGGTCTGCTTCCCGCGCGTCACCTCGTGGGGCGGCGGCGGGTGGGCTGACCCGGCGCGGATGATGAATCGAGGGAACTATCCCGCCCGATGGCTCGCCCTCGCGAGGCGCCTGTTCATTCCAGTTGCGCTCGCGTTCCTGGCCGTCTCCGCCTATCGCGCCAGCGACAGCCTGGGCCCGCTCCTTGCTGAGCTATCGTGGGCGAAACTGCTCGTGGCATGCCTCGCCTGGGGCTCGGCGCAATGGGTGGGGCCCATTGCTACCGTCGGGTTCGCCAGGATCTTCGGCATACCACTCGGCTATCGTGCCTTGGCCTTGATCTCGGTGCTGCGCTTGCCAGCTAAGTACCTGCCCGGCGGAATATGGCAAAGCGTCGCCCGGTTTGCGGCCTATCGCCAGCACGACGTCCGCAACCGCGACTCCCTGGCGATCCTCACCTCGGAGCATGTCGTGGCGTTGGCAGTGAGCCTGGCGCTCGGCGGGGGAATTCTGCTGTCCCTGGACAACTCGCCGATGGTGACCCGCATCGCGGCATTGGCCCTGGCGTGCGGCGTGGCGCTCATTCTCTTGTGCATTGCCTGGCTCGCGCGCCGGCCATCGCAGCGCATCCGGAAGCTGGGCTGGATGGTACTGGTCGTTTTCGCGACCGTGCTGTTCTGGTGCCTGGCTGCCGTCGCATTCGCGCTGTACTGGAGCGCGCTGTTCCCGGTATCGCCCGGGGACATTCCCCGTCTGGTGTCGTGCTACCTGCTGTCCTGGGCAGCAGGTTTCGCGGCGGTGTTCGCTCCCCAAGGCCTGGGCGTATTCGAATGGGTCGCGGCGCACCTGCTGCCCTCCATGCAGACGCTCAGCGTCACCGTGACTGCCGTGGCGGGATTCCGCTTGGTAGCAATCACTGGCGACCTGGTGGCGTGGTTGACCGCCCTCGCGATTTCGCAAACGAAGCTTGGCCGATCGCGCTGACCAGCCGTAACGACGCGCGCTGCCCGACGTCGCTGGCCGGTCTCAATCGTCCCGGCGATATGTCAGGCTGGTGATCTGCTCGGACACCAGTCCGATCAGGAAGACGATCACCGATGCGCTCAGCAGCAGCATGCTCATGTTGGTGAAGCGACCGGTGTCGTAGAACGTCCACCCGTACCACCCTGCCCCCGCGGCCGCGAAGGCGACCGCCACCGGCGCAAACAACTTCAATGGCGAATACAGCGTCGCGATTTTGAAGATGATCAGCAGGAAGCGGATGCCGTCGCGGACCGGGCGGATATGGCTGTCGTTGCCGACGCGCCGCGCTACCCGGATCGGCACATACGCAACCGGATAGGCACTGCGGAAGAACGCCATGGTGCTCGTGGTCGGATAACTGAACCCGTTCGGCAGCAAGTGCAGGAATTCACGGAAGCGACTGGCCCGGACGACGCGAAAGCCGGAGGTGAGATCCGCAACGTGATGGCCCGTCATCCAGCTCGCCAGCCTGTTGTAGAGGCGGTTGGCGAGGCTGCGCCCGGCGCTGGCCTGTCCGGAAGAGTCGCGCGCGCCCACCACCATTTCATAGCCCTGCCCGAGCCGCTCCAGCAGGCTATCGATCTCCCCGGGATCATGTTGGCCATCCGCATCCATGAACACGAGGATGTCGCCGGTGGCGGCCCGCGCGCCTCGCTTGATCGCGGCCCCGTTACCCATCGAGTACGGGCTGGACAACACCTTGGCCCCCAATTCGATGGCCACTGCCGCGGTATCGTCGCTCGAACCGTCGTCCACCACGATCAGCTCGGCCCCGGGCTGGACGGTCCGTAGCCGTGGCAGGGTCTGGCGCAGGCCTTCGGCCTCGTTCTTGGCAGGCAGGATGACGGATATGTTCACGGAGCTCCCCTTTGCGAGAGGGTAGCCGGAAGGGGCGGGGCTGGAAAGCGGAGACCGTGGCGCCCTCGCCTGCCGCCGCCGGAATGTGACCGGATTGGCATCCCAGAGGCCGCAGCACGTCGTGAATGGGGCGGGATGCGAAAGATGGCAATGGCGCGGGCACGCGGCCCGTCGCGGGTGTCGCCCTTGCGCTGGCGTCGAACTGTACCGGCCGGCACCGGTGGATCGGGGAGGGGCGCGGATTTTGGGTTAAAGTCATCCGACCCAGGGGATATCGGTTCGACATGAACGCCGTAACGACCGCCAACCTCGCCGGCATCACCGGCATCGCCCGCCGCCTTGTGCTCGACG
>CAYQJU010000163.1:0-3188 GCA_964417875.1 uncultured Steroidobacteraceae bacterium | reverse complement strand
GTGATCGAGGACACGCCGGTCTCGGGCAACGTGCTCGACAACGACAGCGATGTCGATGGCGACAACCTCGTCGTCACGCAGTTCACCGTCGCCGGCGACCCGACCGTCTACGACGCCGGCCAGACCGCGAACATTCCCGGCGTCGGCACGCTGGTGATCGACGCCGATGGCGGCTACAGCTTCACCCCGGCGCCGGACTACGACGGCCCGGTGCCCGCTGCGACCTACACCGTCAGCGACGGCAGCCTGACCGATACCGGCGAACTGGTCTTCGCCGACATCACCCCGGTCAACGATGCGCCCCTGGCGCCGCCCCTGGTCACGACCACCGACGAGGACGCCGCCGGCTTCAGCGTCGACCTGCTGGCCGGCGCCTCCGACGTGGAAGGCGACCCGCTCACGGTCGCCAACCTGGTCGAGACCAGCGGCAACGATGCCAGCGGCGTGTCCGTGGTCGGCGACACCCTGGTGGTGGACCCGGCCGCCTACAACCACCTGGCCGAAGGCGAGAGCGTCACCCTGGTCTACAGCTACGAGGTGAGCGACGGCCAGGGCGGCGTCACCGCCACCACGGCCACGGTGGTGATCGAAGGCCGCAACGACGCGCCAGTGATGGAATCGGTGATCGCCCACGGCGACGGTATCGTGGTCAAGCCCTCGACGGCTGGCAACCACAGCACGGCCGACGCGCTCTCGCTCGACGGGCTGTTCGTGCTGGGCAGCAACCCGGACATCGAGGACTCGGGGACCATTCCCTTCGTCTCCATCCACGGTACCGGCGGCGGCACCGGCGCGGACTACTACGTCTTCACCGTGACCGAAGCGGGAACCCGGGCCACGTTCGACGTCGACTACGGCGCCGATGCGCCCGTACCGTTCGACTCCTACCTGCACCTGTGGGATGCGGACGGCAACCGCATCGCCCTCAACGACGACGCGAGCACCGGCAACGGCGGCACCGGCAGCACCAGCGGCGTCGACGCCTACCTGAGCTATACCTTCACCGAGCCGGGCACGTACTACATTTCGATCGGGAGGTATCCCGGCAGCGCCAACCCCGACAATCCCGTTCCCGCCGGCGCGGGCTACCAGCTCCAGGTCTCGCTCGAGAACGCGATCGCGCGCGACGGCCGGGGGGCCGAGCTGACCGACCATACCGACGACAGCACCGCCGACCTGTCCGCGTCCGGCAGCATCGCCTTCACCGATGCCGACCTGAGCAACAGCCACAGCGTCAGCATCGACCTGGTCTCGGCCACCCATTCGGTCACCGGCCCGGGCGCCACGCCCGCCGGCGGCCTGGCGGCGGTCATCGGCGACAGCGCGACGGGCGATGGCGCGGGCACGGTGGACTGGACCTTCACCACGCCCGAGGCCGACGTCGCCTACCTCGCCGACGGCGAAAGCCTGGTCCAGGTCTACCGCGTCACCGTGACCGACAGCAGCGGCGCCACCAGCTTCCAGGACGTCACCATCACCGTGCACGGCACCAACGACGCGCCGGTGCTCTCGCCCACCGATCCCAACACGCTGGAGGGAGCGGAGGATCCCGGCATCGCCGGCATCGCCGGCGTGGTCGGCGGCGTGACCGATCCCGAAGGCGATCCGCTGGCCTACAGCCTGAGCCCGACCGGTGCGCCGGAACACGGCACGGTGACGGTGCAGCCCACTGGCGAGTACGTCTACATCCCGGATCCGGACTTCCACGGCAGCGACAGCTTCGTGGTGGTGGTCAGCGACGGCAATGGCGGCAGCACGGAGGTGACGGTCGACGTGACCATCACCCCGGTGGCCGATATCGCCGACGACACCGCCGGCACCAACGAAGGCACGCCGGTCACCATCGACGTGCTGGGCAACGACAGCTTCGACAACCCGGCCCACGCCATCACCGGCGTCGATGGCCAGTCCGTGACCGACGGCGGGGCGGCAATCACGCTCGCAAGCGGCGATGGCACCGTGGCCCTGGTGGGCGGCCAGCTGGTGTTCACCCCCGCCAGCGGCGTGACCGGGCCCGTGAGCTTCGAGTACACCGTCACCTCCGGCACCACCACCGAAACCGCCACGGTCACCGTCAACGTCAACGCCGCACCGGTGTTCGAGGACGACGACGGCGATCCGGTGGGCACCGGCGGCTACAGCTTCAGCTACGACGAGAACAGCGCCACCGGTGCCGTGCTGGGCACGGTCACGGCCAGCGACGCCGAGGGCGCGGCGCTCACCTACGCCATCGTCTCGGGCAACGACGACGGCTGGTTCGCGATCGACGCCTCCGGCCAGATCACGCTCACCGCGCTGGGCGCCGCCTCGGTGGCGAACGACTACGAGCAGACCGGGAACGTCCATGACCTGGTGGTCCGCGCCACCGATCCGTCGGGCGCGTCGACCACGGTCGAGGTGAGCCTCAACGAGCGCGACATCAACGATGCGCCCGTGGCCGGCGACGACACCGTCGCCGTGCAGCAGAACACCAGCCTGACGATCCCGGTGGACGACCTGCTCGGCAACGACGGCGACCAGGATCCCGACGACGTACTTGAAATCACCGGCGTGACCGCGGTATCCGGCGGCACGGTGTCGCTGGTGGACGGGGAGGTCATCTTCACTCCGACCGCCGATTTCGTCGGACCCGCCACGTTCACCTACACCGTGTCCGACGGCCGCGGCGGCACGGACACCGGGACGGTCACCGTCAACGTCACCCCGGTCGCGGTCGAGACCGTGAGCAGCCCGTGGCGGCTCGAGGGCCAGTCGCTGGTGTTCGAGATCGGGCTGGATGTGCTGCCCACGGGCGCCAACACCGTCCAGTTCACCCTGGGCGGCGGAACCGCCACCCTGGGCGTGGATACCGGCACGCCGGTCGAGGTCAGCCTCGACGACGGCACCACCTGGAGCGCGGTCACCCCGTCGGGCGGCAGCTACAGCGTGCTGGTCCCCGACGGCGTGCAGACGCTGCAGGTGCGGGTGCCGACGCTCGAGGACGACCTGGTCGAGCCCGACGAGACCGTCGATCTCGAGGCCTGGATCGGCGACACCACCCCGGTCACCGGCACCGGCACCATCGTCGACACCACCCCGCAGCTGGTGCAGCCGCCCGCCGAAGGCGACAACGTGCTGGAAGGCGGCTCGGGCAACGACCTGCTGCTGGGCGACGACGCCAGCAGCGGCGGCCAGAGCCCGACCGCGCC
>CAYQJU010000162.1:2089-3250 GCA_964417875.1 uncultured Steroidobacteraceae bacterium | reverse complement strand
AAGGAACTGCTCACCGCCGCCACCACGCAGTTCGGCAGCGGCTGGGCCTGGCTGGCCGAAGACAACGGCAAGCTGGTGGTGCTGAAGACCGCCAACGCCGACCTGCCGATGACCAAGGGCCAGAAGGCGCTGCTGACCATCGACGTCTGGGAGCATGCCTACTACCTGGATTACCAGAACCGCCGTCCGGACTTCGTCAATGCGGTGATGGACAAGCTGCTGAACTGGCAGTTTGCCGCCGACAATCTCGGCGTTTGACCTGACCTGCTGAGCGGCGGCACATCCTGTGCCGCCGTCTCTTGCGGGCGGATATTTGATTGGGCATACTTTGACTAGTTAAGTACTGCCCAGGCACTCATGGCCGCCGCCCCCCACCCCCTGCCTGCTTCGAGCGATCAGTTCCTGCCGCACGAGCCGCACGCCCGTGCCGGTCGCCTGCTGAAGCTGGTCGTCAGCTCGCTGGTCCGCAGCATCGATGCCCGCATGCTGCCGCTGGAGCTCACCGCGATGCAGTGGGAGCCGCTGTTGCTGCTGTCGCTGGGGCGCGCCGACACCGTGGCCGCGCTGGCGCGCGAATGCCACATGGACTGCGGCGCGATGACCCGCATGCTCGACCGGCTGGAACACAAGGAACTGGTGCGCCGCCAGCGCAGTGAAGCCGATCGCCGCGTGGTGCACCTGGCCCTGACCGACAAGGGCCGCGAAGCGGCAGCCGCCATGCCCCCGGTGCTGCGCGAGGAGCTCGCGCGGCACCTGCACGATTTCTCCGACCAGGAAACTTCCCTTCTGATCCGCATGCTGCAGCGGATGCTCGACAACGGCGCCCGCAGCTAACCCCCACGAGGATCCCATGCCCAAGACGCTCCCCCCTCTGCCGGCCCTGTGCCTGGCCCTGCTTGTGGCCGCCTGCGATGGCGCCGCGCCGCCGCCGGTCGCGGCTGCGCCGGAAGTGGGCGTGATCACCCTCGAGCCCCGCCAGGTGCAGCTCTCCACCGAACTGCCCGGGCGCACCTCGGCCTATCGCATTGCTGAAGTGCGGCCGCAGGTGGAAGGCATCGTGATCAAGCGGCTGTTCACCGAAGGCTCGCAGGTGCAGGCCGGCCAGCCGCTGTACGAGATCGATGCCGCCACCTATCGCGCGGCGCTGCTGCGCGCCGAGGC
>CAYQJU010000162.1:0-1989 GCA_964417875.1 uncultured Steroidobacteraceae bacterium | reverse complement strand
GCCGGCGAACGGGTGATCGTCGAAGGCCTGCAGAAGGCGCGCGGCGGCATCACCGTGACGCCGGTGCCGGCGGGCGAGTAGGAACATGCTGCCACGCTTCTTCATCGACCGTCCGGTCTTCGCCTGGGTCATCGCGCTGGTGCTGATGCTGGCCGGCAGCATCGCCGTGTTCAACCTGCCGGTCATGCAGTACCCGGCGATCGCACCGCCCCAGGTCGCGATTGGTGCCTCCTATCCCGGCGCCTCGGCGCAGACAGTGCAGGACTCGGTTGTGCAGGTCATCGAGCAGCAGCTCAACGGCATCGACGGCCTGCAGTACATCAGCTCTGAAGCCAGCGCGGATGGCAGCGCCAGCATCAACCTGACCTTCCGTCAGGGCACCGATCCGGACATCGCGCAGGTGCAGGTGCAGAACAAGCTGCAGGCGGCCACGCCACTGCTGCCCGCCGAGGTGCAGCAGCAGGGGCTGCGCGTGGTGAAGGCCTCGCGCAACTTCCTGATCATCGTGGGGTTCATCTCCAACGACGACAGCCTGTCCGGCGATGACCTCTCCAACTTCGTCGCCTCCACCGTGCAGGACCAGATCGCGCGTACGCCCGGCGTCGGCGAGGTGCAGCTGTTCGGCGCGCAGTTCGCGATGCGCATCTGGCTGGATCCGCAGCGCATGGCCGCCTATGGCGTGACCACCAACGACGTGATCGCGGCCATCCGCGCGCAGAACGCTCAGGTCGCCGCCGGCCAGATCGGTGGCCTGCCCGCGGAGCCCGGCACCACGCTCACCGCCACCGTGGTCGGCCCTTCACGCCTGACCCAGCCGGATGAGTTCCGCAACATCCTGCTGCGCGTGAACGAGGATGGCTCGAGCCTGCGCCTGGGCGATGTGGCCCGCGTGAACCTCGACGCCGAGAACTTCGTGCGCAACGTGACGTACAACGGCCGCACCGCCACCGCGATGGCCATCCGTCTCGGCACCGGCGAGAACGCGCTCGACACCGTCGCGGCGATCAAGGACACGCTGGACCGCCTGGAGCCGTTCTTCCCGCCCAGTGTCGAGGCGGTTTTCCCGGTCGATACCGCGCCGTTCGTGCGCACCTCGATCACCGGTGTGGCCAAGACGCTGGGCGAGGCCATCATCCTGGTCTTCCTGGTGATGTACCTGTTCCTGCAGAACATCCGCGCCACACTGATCCCGACCATCGCGGTGCCGGTGGTGCTGCTGGGCACGTTCGGCGTGCTCTCGGCCTTCGGCTATTCCATCAATACGCTGACGATGTTCGGCATGGCGCTTTCCATCGGCCTGCTGGTGGACGATGCCATCGTCGTGGTGGAGAACGTCGAACGCGTGATGAGCGAGGAGGGCCTGTCGCCGAAGGAGGCGACGAAGAAATCGATGAACCAGATCACCGGTGCGCTGATCGGCATCGCGCTGGTGCTGTCCGCCGTGTTCGTGCCGATGGCGTTCTTCGGCGGCTCGATCGGCGTGATCTACCGCCAGTTCTCGGTGACGCTGGTCTCGGCCATGCTGCTGTCGGTGCTGGTGGCGATGATCCTGACGCCCGCGCTGTGCGCCACCATCCTGAAGCCGCTGCCACCGGGCCACCAGCATGGCCGGCGCGGCTTCTTCGGCGGGTTCAACCGCTTCTACGACCGCGCCAACCGTGGCTACCTGGCGCGCCTGACCGGCGTGCTGACACACAACAAGCGGGCGCTGGCGGTCTATGCGGCGCTGCTGGTGGTGCTGGGCATGCTGTTCGTGCGCATCCCGACCTCGTTCATGCCCGATGAGGACGCCGGCGCGTTGCTCGGCATCGTGCAGACGCCGCCGGGCGGCACGCGCGAGCGCACCGAGGCCGCGCTGGCCCAGGCGCGCGACTATTTCATGAATGAAGAGTCGGACGTGGTCGAAGGCGTGCTGACCGTCGCCGGCTTCAGCTTCGCCGGCGTGGGCCAGAACATGGGCCTGATCTTCGTGCGCCTGAAGGACTGGGA
>CAYQJU010000161.1:0-3256 GCA_964417875.1 uncultured Steroidobacteraceae bacterium | reverse complement strand
TTCGGCGTGAGAACCACCACCTGCGCCGCCACTCGCAGGCCATTCGTTAGAATCGGGCTTCAGGCCGACTGCAACCAGGATCGAGGTAGATACCCATGAACAGGATGACCAGCCTGCTGCTGGCGGGCTTGTGCATGATGCCGCTGTCGGTGGCCGGGCAGACCGCGCAGCCGATAGCCGATTTCGTCAAGCATCCGACCTACAGCACGGCCAAGATCTCGCCCAACGGCGATTACCTGGCCATCACCGTCGACCGCGGCGATCAGGACGTGCTGACCGTCCTGCGCACCGAGGATCTTGCCCCGGTCAAGGTCAACGTCCTGCCCGACGGCAAGAGCGTCGGCGAGTTCCACTGGGTCAGTCCCGAGCGGCTGATGTTCAACGCGGTCATGAAGCTGGGCGGCTTCGCGCAGCCGCGCGCGACGGGGGAGTGGTTCGCCGCGAACGCCGACGGCAGCATGTCGCGCGCGCTGATCGAATACGGTTCGCGCAACGTCACCCAGCGCGGCAAGGCGACGGGCAATGCCCGGTACGAACTGCTCGATACCCTGCGCGACGACGACGACCACGTGATCATGCAGGCCGTCTCGGCCCGTTCGGCCGAAGGGGTCAATTCTGAAGTCTTCCGTTTGAACGTCCTCAATGCCCGCAGGGTGTCGCTCGGCCGGGCGCCGCGCGCGAACTGCAGCATGGTCCTGGGCAAGGACAAGCTGCCCGCGTTCGCCGTGTGCAGCGATACCGAGGACGAGCAAAGCGGGTTCGACATCCACTCCGAGGTCTATCGTCGCGACCAGGATGGAAAGTGGCATCAGCTGAGCTCGTCCAAGGAAGGCGGAAGCCGCCTGAGCATCCTGCGCACGTCGGCCGAAGGCGAGATCTACGCATCGCTGGACGAGACCGGGGCACCGGCCGCCTTCGGCATTCTGGATGCCGGTTCGGGCGGCTTCAGCCAGCTGTTCCAGGACGAGGTGTCGGACGTCTCCACCTACATCACTGCGGTTGACGGTTCGGACAGGATCATTGGCGTCGCCACCGAGGCTGGCGCTCCGAAGGTGACGCTGCTGGACGAGAGCCACCCCGATGCAGAGCTGTACGCCTCGCTGGCCGCGGCCTTCCCGGGCCAGTTCGTCAACTTCAGCAACGCGACGGCCGACGGCAAGAAGGTCATCGTCGGCGTGTACAGCGACCGCAACCCCGGCGAACTCTATCTGTTCGATCGCGATACCGCCAAGGCGCGCTTCCTGCTCAATCGCAGGCCGTGGATCGACCGCGACCGGCTGGGCACGATGAGGTCGGTCGCCTTTACCGCGCGCGATGGCAGGCGCATCCACGGCTACCTGACCGTCCCCCATGGCAGCGACGGGCGCAACCTGCCGCTGATCGTGAACGTGCACGGCGGCCCGATCGGCCCCCGCGACAACTGGGGTTATGGCACCGAGCAGCAGATGTTCGCGAGCCGCGGCTACGCCACGCTGCAGATCAACTACCGCGGCTCGGGCGGGTTCGGCAAGGCATTCGAGGACCTGGGTTACGGGACCTGGGCCACCGGCATCATGGACGACATCATCGACGGCACCAACCACGTCATCGAACAGGGCTGGGCCGATCGCGGCCGCGTGTGCATCTACGGCGGCAGCTTCGGCGGCTATGCGGCGATGATGGCGCCGGTCCGGGCGCCCGGCATGTTCAAGTGCGCGTTCGGCTACGTTGGCATGTACGACGCGCAGATCCAGCTCACCCGCAGCGATACTTCCTACAGCGAGGGAGGGCGGCGCTACATGATGCGCGCCTTCGGCAGCACCCGCGCCGAGCAGAATGCGATGTCGCCGGTCAACTTCGCCGACAGGATCACGCTGCCGGTCTATCTTGCCGCGGGCGCCCGCGACCGCCGCTGCCCGCCCGAGCACACGGAGGCGATGGCACGTGCGCTGACCGCGGCCGGCAACGCGCCCGAAGGGGTGATCATCCAGTCCGGAGAGGAGCACGGGTTCTACGAGGAAGAGAACAACCTGCGCCTGTACACCGAAATGCTGGCCTTCTTCGACCGGCACATCGGCCGCGGCGGCGCTGCGGATGGCGCCACCAGCGCGCGCTGATGGCAGCAATCGACTATCCGGGGCCAGTGGGCGGACCTGACGGCGCGTCGCTGGCTGCGACCCCGGTACCTTCCTCCACGAACGGCCTCGCCCCCGCATGACGTCCTTCTTCCCGCGCCTGCGCCCTGCCCTGTTGATGGTCCTGGTCTTTGCCTTGCCGCAGATCGCAGCTGCGCAGGCGGCTCGCAAGGCCACGCCGACGGATCCGACCGAAGATGCGCTGATGACGAGCGCCGGTTTCCTCGCCGCCCATCCCGACCTGCGCTATCGACTGCACGGCCTCGACGAGTACCGCCAAGGCAACCATCGCGACGCATTCCGCTTCTTCCAGCGGGCCGCCTACTACGCCGACAAGCCTTCACAGGGCATGATCGCGGAGATGCTCTGGCAGGGCCAGGGCGTCGCGCGCGACCGCGCGCTTGCCTACGCGTGGATGGACCTGGCCGCCGAGCGCGGCTACCGCGGCTTCCTGGGCCTGCGCGAGCGCTACTGGTCCGGACTCGACGAGGATGAGCGCGCCCGCGCGGTGTCCGAAGGGCAGGAGCTGTACGCCCGGTACGGGGACGCCGCGGCGCAGCCGCGCATCGCCGCCGTACTGCGCCGGGAGCGTCGCCGGGCCACTGGCAGCCGGGTCGGCGCCGTGGGCAACGTCCAGATCTACATTCCGGGACCGGGCGGAATGAAGCGGATCGACGGATCGACGTTCTACGACCCGCAATACTGGGATCCCGAGCAGTACCAGGCATGGCACGACTCGATCTGGATGACGCCGCGGATCGGCACGGTCTCGGTCGGTGATCCCGAGCAGGTCCAACCAGGGCAGGCGCCGCAGCGCATCCCGCGCCCCGAACCGCGGATCGACGCCGAGGAGCCGGAGACGCCGCTCAGGGACGAAGGCGGGCTCGGCACGTCGCCAGTGGACCCCCGGCGCTAGAGGGGAATCCGCGCGGGCGGCGGCTCTGATCGGCCGCAGCGGCCTGAACAGCGGCGCGCGCACCCGGTCACGCACTGTTGCATACTCTGCCGTACCCTACGGCACCGTACCGCCGGGCACGCGTCCCGCGCTGTTGCCCGCCACGGTGCCGGCTCATGACCTTCGGAGTGACCATGCACAAGTTCCCCACCAGGCTCCTCGCCGCCGCAGGCCTGCTCGCGCTGTG
>CAYQJU010000160.1:0-3259 GCA_964417875.1 uncultured Steroidobacteraceae bacterium | reverse complement strand
TGCCAGGCCATCGGCACCGGGATGGGCACGTTGATGCCCACCATGCCCACCTGCACGCCACGGGCGAAGGCGCGTGCGCTGGCACCGTCGGACGTGAAACAGGCCGCGCCATTGCTGAGCGGATGGGCATTGACCAGCTGCACCGCGGTGGCAAGGTCCGGCACGCGCAACACGCACAGCACCGGACCGAAGATCTCTTCCAGATAGATGGCATGGCTGGCCTCAACCGCGTCGAAGACGGTCGGACCGGTGAAGAAACCCTGCTCGTGGCCGCTCACGCGAAAGCCGCGTCCATCCAGCAGCAGCTTTGCGCCCTCTTCCACGCCGCGCGTGATGTAACCTTCCACGCGCGCCTTGTGGGCCGACGTCACCAGCGGTCCCATCTGCGTGTCGGGATGCTCGCCAGAGCCCACTTTCAGCGCGCGGGCACGCTCGATGATCCGCGGCAGCAGGCGGTCGGCCGCATCGCCGACGGCCACCAGCACAGAGATCGCCATGCAGCGCTCGCCGGCGGAGCCGAAGGCCGCGCCCGCCAGTGCGTCGGCCACGAGGTCCGGATCCGCATCCGGCATGGCCACCAGGTGGTTCTTTGCACCACCCAGCGCCTGCACGCGTTTGCCACTGGCCGTGGCGCGCGCGTGCACATGCCGCGCGATCGGCGTGGAGCCGACGAAGGAGATGGCGCGCACCTCCGGATGGTCCAGCAGTGCGTCCACCGCCTCGCGGTCACCCTGCACCACATTGAAGACGCCATCCGGCAGGCCGGCCTCCTTCAGCAACGCGGCCAGCAGCAGGCTGGCGGAAGGATCGCGCTCGGAGGGCTTCAGCACGAAGGCATTGCCGGTGACCAGCGCCGGCGGGAACATCCACATCGGCACCATCACCGGGAAGTTGAACGGCGTGATGCCGGCCACCACGCCCAGCGGCTGGCGCAGGCTCCAGTTGTCGATGCCGCCGCCGATGTTGTCCGAATGCGTGCCCGACAGCAGCCGCGGCGCACCGCAGGCGAACTCCACCACCTCGATGCCGCGCGTGACTTCGCCATCGGCATCGGAGAGCACCTTGCCGTGCTCGCGCGTGATCGCCAGCGCCAGTTCGCGCCGATGCGCCTCGAGCAGCTCGCGGAAGCGGAACATCACGCGGGCGCGGCGCAATGTGGAGGTGGCGGCCCATTCGGGCCAGGCCGCGGCCGCCGCGGCGACTGCCGCATCCACCACGGCGCCATCGGCCATCGCCACGCGACCGGTGACTTCACCTGTGGCCGGATTGAACACTTCGCCGTGACGCGTCGATTGCGCTGCACCGGTTTCGCGTCCACCAATGAAGTGACCGATCTGCTTCATGGCACCGGATGCGCCATGCGATAGCCGGGATCGCCGAAATCGACCACCTCGATCTGGCCGGCACCGCGATACAGCAGCACGCGCCCGGCATAGTCCTCGCGCAGTGCAAGGTCGATGGCAGCGTGGGCGAAATCCTCCGGGGAGTCGATGCGGTCCGGTGCCAGGCAGTTCACGCGGATCTTCTGCTCCTGCAGGTTGCGCAGCGCGGCGGTGAGACGCAGCACGCCTGCTTTGGCCGCCACCCAGGCCGGACGGTCGCCCTCGCCATAGCCCAGTGCAGCACCGGCCGCGACATTGACCACCGAACCACCGCGTTTCTTCAGGATGTCGATGGCATGGCGGGTCACATGCATCGTGCCGAGCAGATTGGTCTGCACGATGCGCGACCAGTAGTTGAGCGGATCGCCATCCAGCCACGGGCCGGCGACATTGAACACATATTCGAGGTCGTCGAATTCGCGCGTGACGCGCTCCAGCAGCATCGCGACCTGGTCTTCGTGGGCCACATCGCAGCGATGCGCCAGCGCCGTGGCGCCGGTGGCGCGGATTCCCGCCGCCACCTGCCCGGCCAGCGCATAGTCGATGTCGGCCACCATGACGCGGGCGCCCATCGACGCGCACAGCCGCGCAATGGCCGCGCCGGCGCCCGAGCCTCCGCCCGTGACCAGCGCGACCCGCCGCTCGAACAGGCGCGCTCGATCCGGGGTGCTTTCCATGGCGGCAAGCCTAGGCCCGCGTGCCCTGCCTGTCCACAGTGGCGGGGCGATGAGACAATCAGGGCATGGCCCTTTCCCCCGTCGATCCTGCCCGTTACGCGCGCCACCTCTCGCTGCCCGAGATCGGTGTTGCCGGCCAGCAGAAGCTGGCGCAAGGCTCGGTGCTGATCATCGGCGCCGGCGGCCTGGGCTCGCCTTCCGGCCTGTATCTGGCCGCAGCCGGCGTGGGCCGAATCGGCCTGCTCGACGATGACCGCATCGAGGTCAGCAACCTGCAGCGCCAGGTGATGTTCGACACGCAGCAGATCGGCCAGGGCAAGGCCGAGACCGCGCGCGCGCGGCTGGCCGCGCTGAATCCCGGCGTGCAGGTGACCGCCCATGCCGAACGGCTGGTCGCCGGCAATGCCGAGCGCCTGTTCGCGCCGTACGACATCGTCATTGATGGCACGGACCGGCTGGCCACGCGCTACCTGATCAACGACACCTGCGTGCTGCTGGGCAAGCCACTGATCAGCGCGGCGATCCATCGCTTCGAAGGCCAGGCGTTCACCTACCTGCCAGGTCGCGCGCCCTGCTACCGCTGCCTGTATCCGGAAAGTCCGGAGGATCTCATCCCCAGCTGCGCCACGGCCGGCGTACTTGGCGTGTTGCCCGGCGTGATGGGATCACTGCAGGCCACCGAAGCGATCAAATTGCTGGTGGGCATCGGCCAGCCACTGGCCGGCCGGCTGCTGCTTTACGACGCACTGACTTTCAATTTCGATGAATTCCGGTTCGCCCGGCGGCCCGATTGCGCCGTCTGCGGCGAGCAGCCCACCATCACCAGCCTGGCGCATCACGAGGAGAAGCCCTTGACCCGCATCGCCGAATGGACCCCGCGGCAGCTTGCCGAACAGCTGAAGAATGGCGATGAGGAAAAGCTGATGCTGGTTGACGTGCGCGAACCGCAGGAATGGGCAGAGGGTCGCCTGCCCGGCTCGGTGCATATTCCGCTGGGCACACTGCCGCGCCGCATGGATGAGATTCCCGCGGATGTCACGCCGGTGTTCATCTGTGCGGTGGGTGGCCGCAGCATGGCGGCATGCCGGCTGTTCAGTGCCGCGCGCGGACAGGATGCGGTGAATCTGGCTGGCGGAGTGGTGAGCTGGAGTGGGGAGTTTGGAGCGCCGCCGAAGCCGGATGACGGACACCAGCACTAGG
>CAYQJU010000159.1:0-3269 GCA_964417875.1 uncultured Steroidobacteraceae bacterium | reverse complement strand
CTTCTCCGGAGACCGATTAGTGTGAGTCAGGCCGCCATGGCCTGATCTTCACATTGCCGATAGTAAGCCTGTTCCAGTTCGACCGGCGGGATATCACCGATAGGTTCGAGAAGGCGCCGATTGTTGAACCAGTCGACCCATTCCAGGACCGCATACTCAACCGATTCCATGCTCCTCCACGGGCCCTGTGGCCAGATCACCTCAGCCTTGAACAGTCCGATGATGGACTCTGCAAGTGCGTTGTCGTACGAGTCACCGGTGGTTCCGACCGAGGCCTGGATACCGCACTCGGCCAGCCGCTCGCTGTAGCGGATGCAAAGGTATTGCGATCCACGGTCGCTGTGATGAACCAGACCCTGCGTGTCCGAGCGGGCATGCACTGCCTGCTCCAGGGCATCAAGGACCAAATCGGCCTTCATGGAAGTGCTGACTCGCCAGCCCACGATCCTGCGCGAGTACACATCGATCACGAACGCCACGTAGACAAAGCCGCGCCAGGTCGCCACGTAGGTGAAGTCCGCCACCCAAAGCTGGTTGGGACGCGTGGCCACGAACTGTCGCTCGACCAAGTCAGCCGGCCGCGGTGCGTTCTGGTCGGCAACGGTGGTGACCTTGAATGCCTTGCCACGCGTGGCCCCGCGCAGGCCGAGCTTGCGCATCAAGCGCCGGATCGTGCAGTGCGCCACCGGGATCTGTTCCCGGTTCAGCTGCTTCCAGACCTTGCGTGCCCCATAGGCACGGAAGCTCTCCTGCCAGACCCGCTGGATTTGCGAGCACAGCTGCTCATCCCGGCGGTGCCGGGGCGGAATCCGCTCAGGATCGCGCTCGCGCGCCTTCAGCTCGTAGTACGTGGAGGGGGCGATCTGCAGCTGCCTGCAGATCGGCTCGACCCCGAATCGATCCTTGTGTTCCTCGATGTAGCGGAACATCACTTGCGTCGGCGGTCGAGCTCCGCCTGGGCAAAATATGCCGATGCCGTGCGCAGGATCTCGTTGGCGCGCTTGAGCTCCCGGTTCTCCTGCTCCAGCGCCTTCAGCCGCTCATGCTCGCTGGTGCTCAGGCCCGCGCGCTTGCCGGCATCGCGCTCGGCCTGGGCGATCCAGCGCTGCAGCGACTGGGCTGCACAGCCGATCTTGCCCGCCACCGACTCCACGGCCGCCCAGCGCGAGGGATGTTCTCCCTCGTGTTCCAAAACCATCCGGACCGCGCGCTCCCGGACCTCAGGTGAATATCGCTTCTCTGTTCCCATAGACTCCATCCTCTCTCAGGTTGAAGTCTCCGGGAAAGCCGGCAGGGTTCACAACTCGCTGATTCCCGCGCCGACAGCGCGCACGTCTCCAGGATTGCCGAAAGACAAGCGCCGGATGCGTGCCGCAATTCGGACCTTTGCCTGCCGGTCTCGCAAGGACGACAGCCAAGTTTCGAATGTCTTCGACTGGAGTACGCGGACAGGTGGTTGAGGAGTGTAAACCAGAGTTATCGATATGTAAACTGAAGTTTACATGGCCCCGGAGTAGCACGTTGGTGTAACGCGGCAGTCAGGATGGCGACAACGGTTTTGGTCGTGCCATTCCATTTGTGCCCGCACTGCGGAGAAAGGGTCCGCCAGCCAGGCAACGCCATGTTGCCGGGCTCAGCTGCAGTCGACTGAGCCTGGGTGCGGTGGCTGACGACCGGATTCGGCCGAACACGCGACCCGCGGAACGAGCTTGTCCCCTGTGCCTTTGCTGTGCGGGTTGCTGAATCTAGTGGTAGCAACTAGAATGAACCAATGGACAAGGCAATCTCCGCCACTGATGCCAACCAGCGCTTCTCGGAAATGCTCCGGGACGTGGCCGAAGGACAGAGCTACACCGTCATGTCGCGGGGCCGCGCTGTCGCGCGCGTGCTGCCCGTGGATCAGGATCAGCAGCGCCGGTCGGTGACTCGCCTGCTGCAATTTGTACGCAAGCTTCCCATACGACACGCTGGCAACTGGTCGCGCGGCGACCTCTACGAATGACGCGCGTTGCGCTCGACAGCAACATCCTTGCGTATCTGGCTGGCGTCAGCCGCACGCCCGAGGATGGTGCGAAGATCGGTCGCGTACGCACGCTGGTCGAGCAGCTCTCGGCAAGTTCCCAGCTGGTCGCTCCAACCCAGGCCGTGGGTGAACTGTTCGTCGTTCTGCGGCGTGCCGGCGCGACGGCGGAGGAGGCCCGAAGCATCCTCATCGAATTCGCCGATTCACTGGGCGCATCCAGCTCAACGCACGGCAGCGTGCTGGCAGCGGCTGATCTCGTCGTGGATCATCGGGTGCAGTTCTGGGACGCACTCATTGTCAGCGCGGCGGTCGAAGCGGGCTGCACGCTGCTCCTGTCCGAGGACATGCAGCACGGGTTCATCGCGCGCGGTCTGACCATCATCAACCCGCTGGCAGATGAGCTCCACCCGAAGCTCGGTTCGCTGGTCAGCTGACCCCGAAAGCTCACGATGCGGAAGCGCCTCGTCCCCATTCGTAGATCAGGAATGATCGAGCTGTTGACACCGACCCCAAAAAGCGTAAAGTCCGCGCCCCCATGAATCACCAGCATCCACACAACTTCGCGAGACATGCAGGGCAGTTCTTGCCAATGCAGTCGTGCCGCATCGTCGGCATCGCAAAGGAAGACCTGCCCGCGTTGGGCAGCTGACCCGTTCCATTTTTTCGGAAGGGTCAGCCCTGTGGCGACCCTTCGGATCCTCCAGAGGCCCCGATGGCGATCGCCACTCGGGGCCTCTTCGTTTCTGGCGTTCATGGCGGCGGGGGAAGTCCCGGCTGACCAATGGGGGTCGGCCGGGCAAAATGAGGGACAGTGTCATGACAGACCAGACATTCGAAGTAATGACCGTCGACGGCGGTCGCCCGGTCAAGATGTGGACCCGCGGCGTGCCCGTCGAAGACGGCGCGCGGGCGCAGCTCGCCAACGTGGCGAAGATGCCCTTCGTGCATTCGCATGTCGCGGTGATGCCCGATGTCCACGTGGGAATCGGTGCGACGGTGGGTTCCGTGGTGGCCACAAAAGGCGCCATCATCCCCGCGGCCGTCGGCGTGGACCTGGGCTGCGGCATGATGGCCGTGGAGACCACGCTGCGCGCCGGCGACCTGCCCGACTCCCTGTCCACCCTGCGTCATCGCATCGAGCAGGCGGTGCCGCATGGCTTCGTGACCGACCGCGACTTCGCATTCAAGGGCTCCTGGCGCGACACGCCGAAGGCGGTGACGGCACGCTGGGCCTCGCTGGCGCAGC
>CAYQJU010000158.1:0-3275 GCA_964417875.1 uncultured Steroidobacteraceae bacterium | reverse complement strand
TTCGGCCGCGGCGTGCTGCGCGCCGACGGCAGCCTCGACCGCGCGGCGCTGCGCAGCGTCGTGTTCAGTGATGCCGATGCGCGGCGTGGCCTCGAGGCCATCATGCATCCTGCCATCGCCGCCGAAGTCGCGCGGCAGAGCGCGGCGGCCGGTGGCCCCTATCAGCTGATCGCGATCCCGCTGCTGGTCGAAACCGGCACCGCCGGCAACTACGAGCGCGTGCTGCTGGTCGATGCCACGCCGGCCACGCAACGCGCAAGGTTGATGCTGCGCGATGGCACCACGCCCGAATCCGCCGACCGCATGCTCGCCGCGCAGGCCTCGCGCGAGGCGCGCCGCGCCATCGCGCACGACATCATCGACAACGATGGGGATGTGGCGCAGCTCGCACCGCAGGTCGAGGCGCTGCACCGCCGTTATCTCGAACTCGCCGGTCGCTGAAAATCCGCGCATGCTCGGTTCGCGCACAGGTCGCCCCACGGCGACAGTGCGGTCCGGCGCAGGTTTATGCAAAATAGGGCGATGACCCAGCACCAGGCCCTCGCAGAGCGGCCCGACGCCGCCACCGGTGTCGCGGCGCCTCTGATCTACGAGCAGCCGCTCAATGAGCGGATGCGCACCTTCCTGCGCCTGGACTATCTCTATAACCAGGCGCTCTACCACAACGAGAAGGCCAGCCAGTGGGGCAGCCGCGCCGCCGTGGCCAGCCTCATCGACATGCTGGCCATCGTCAGCCGTGGCGACGTGCGCGCCGAGGTGCTCAAGGAGATCGAGCGGCACCTGGCGCAGCTGGAGCTCTTCAGCACGCGCCAGGGCGTCGATGCCGGGAGGCTGCGCGCGCTGGTGAACAACCTGACCCGCCTGCGCGCGGCGCTGTCGGCGGCCGGTGGCGCCTGGCTGCAGCCGCTGCGCGACTCCGAGTTCCTCGCCGCCATCAAGCATCGCAGCAACATCCCCGGCGGCACCTGCGAGTTCGACCTGCCCGACTATTTCTTCTGGCTGAACCAGGACGCCGCCAGCCGCACCCAGGCCTTCAACGAGTGGCTGGCGCTGCTGCGCCCGCTGTGCGATGCCGTCGCCGAGGTGCTGTGGCTGACCCGCCAGAACGGCCGCGCCCGCAAGGAGGTCGCGACCGGCGGCAACTTCGCGATCAATTTCGATCGCGACACGCCGATCCAGCTGGTGCGCATCGTGCTGCCGCACGATTCCGACCTCTACCCGGAGATCAGTGCCAGCCATCACCGTTGCAGCGTGCGTTTCCTGCGCTGGAACGGCCTCGCCGCCCGCCCCACGCAGACCGACGAGGACGTCCCCTTCACGCTGCTCACCTGCTGATGGCCGCGCCGCTCGTCAGCTGTCCGACCTGCAAGCGGGAGCTGACCTGGAGCGAGGAGTTCCCGTTCCGGCCGTTCTGCAGCGAGCGCTGCAGGATGGTGGATCTGGGGGCGTGGTTCGCGGAGGAGCACAAGGTGCCGGGCGAGCCGGTCGACCTGATGTCCGGCGAGCGCGACTCCGCCGCGCGGGAAGACTAGACCTTCCCGCCCGGGAGCGCGTGTTCGACTAAAGCTTGATCCGCCCGCCCGCCGGCGGCGTGCCCAGCCCGCCCATCGCACCGGTCTCGGGCACGACGATGCGCGACTGCGCCTCGCGACGATATTCGCGGGCCTCTTCGATGGCCTGGTTCAGCGCTTCCTGCACGGCCTGCGGGAACTTGCCGATGGCTTCCTCGAGACTGGCGGCCTCGATCTCGAAGCCCAGCGGCAGCACGCCGCCCGGCGTTAGCAACTGCGTCTGCCCGCTGAACAGCACGGGACGCGAGTCGTCGGGCTCGCCGCTGACTGTCACCGGACGCAGGCGGCGGATGGTGCCGGCGGAGCGGTCAGTGAAGACATCTTCCTGGTAGAGGCTGGCCGCATCGAAGCGGATGTCGGGAAGCTGGGGATCGGTGCTCATGGGTCTAGTGTAACGCCCTGCAACGCGTGACGCAGGGGGCCGATCATCGGCAGGTCGGCCTCGAGCAGGTCGCATTGCTCCAGTGTGCCGGGCGCGACCCAGCGCAATGCCTGGCCATCGAGGCCGCGGGGCTCGCCGTCGAAGCCGGGCACCAGCCACAGCAGGATCTCGACGTACCGCTCCGGATACTGGTGCGGGAAGGCGCCCAGGTCGATCATGCGCCGCGGCACCACGCCCAGTTCTTCCTGCAGTTCGCGCCGCAGCGCATCTTCTGGCGACTCGTCCGCCTCGATCTTGCCGCCGGGGAATTCCCAGCTGCCCGCCCGCCACTTGCCCGCGGGCCGCTGCGCGATCAGCAGCTGCGGACCCTGCGGCCCGCGGCGTGCCAGCGCCGCAGCGACTACGCGGACAGGCTGCCGTGGCACTGCTTGAATTTCTTCCCCGAGCCGCAGGGGCAGGGCTCGTTGCGCCCGACCTTGCGATCACCGCGCACATAGGGCGCAGCCGACGGCGGCGGGACTTCGGGCATCGGCGGCGCCAGCGCGCCCCCGACGGGCCGCGAACCGCCCGGCGCTGGCACCGGCGGTGGCGGCGGCGCATTGGCTTCGGCGGCCGCCTGCAGCACCGACACCTCGGCATGCTGCGCCTGCAGCGCACGCATCAGGCGCTCGCGCTGCTCGGCCTCCTCGCGCTCGATCTGTGCCTGGTCGCGCACCTCGATGCGCGACAGCACCGACGCGGTCTCGTGCTTGACGCGATCGAGCATCGCGGAGAACAGCTCGAAGGCTTCGCGCTTGAACTCGTAGCGATAGTCCTTCTGTGCATAGCCGCGCAGATGGATGCCCTGGCGCAGGTAATCCATGCCGGCCAGGTGTTCGCGCCAGTGCTGGTCGAGGTTGCGCAGCACGATCTCGCGCTCCACCTGCCGCATCACCGGTGCACCGATGCGTTCAACCTTCGCTTCGTATTGCGCATCCACCGCCGCGAGCACGCGCTCGCGGAAAGTGCCGGCGTCCAGCTCCGGCTCGGCTTCGATCCAGGCCTGCGGGTTGATCTCGGTGTTGAAATCCTTGCGCACCGCTGCGGCCAGTGCCTCGAGGTTCCAGTCCGAGGGACCGGACTGGGGGCTGGAATGCTGGTCGATCAGCGCGTTGAGCGCTTCCTGGCGCATGCCGGCCACGGCCTCGGACAGGTCGGTGGCGCCGAGGATGCCGGTGCGCTGGTGGTAGATCACCTTGCGCTGGTCGTTGGCCACGTCATCGAACAGCAGCAGCTGCTTTCTGATGTCGAAGTTGTGGGCCTCGACCTTGCGCTGCGCCTTC